>CAWUIY010000169.1:0-10314 GCA_963922555.1 uncultured Serratia sp.
TAGCATTAGTGAAAATTACCTGGCACAAAACGTCGCTCGCCAGGCCGCTCAGGATGCTAAAAGCCTGCAATTCCTTAACCAGCAATTGCCTAAAGTTCGTGGTGACCTGGATTCTGCAGAAGATAAACTGAATGCCTATCGCCGTCAGGTCGATTCAGTTGACCTTTCTCTGGAAGCTAAATCCGCCCTTGAGCAGATTGTTAACGTTGATAACCAACTGAATCAGTTAACCTTCCATGAGGCTGAGATCTCGCAGCTTTACACCAAGTCTCACCCAACCTACAAAGCTTTGCTTGATCAGCGTCAGGTATTAGAGCAAGAGAAAACCCGACTCACCCAGCGTATTTCAAGCATGCCAGCCAAGCAGCAAGAAGTATTAAGTCTTAGCCGCGACGTTGACTCTGGTCATGCAATTTACATGCAGTTGCTTAATCGCCAGCAGGAATTGAGCATTGCTAAGTCCAGCGCCATCGGTAACGTGCGAATTATCGATGATGCAGTAACACAGCCTGGCCCAGTTAAACCTAAAAAGATGCTAGTCATCCTGATTGGTATGATCCTGGGCTTAGTGATTTCAATCGGTATCGTATTACTCAGAGTCTTTTTACGCCGTGGTCTTGAATCACCAGAACAGCTCGAAGAGCTGGGTGTTAACGTTTATGCGAGCGTTCCGTTTTCTGAATGGGCTGGGAACTCGACCAAACAGAAACAAGGCAAAGCAAAAGCGACTCTGGACCGGCAGGAAAACACGCGTTTCCTGGCACTTGAGAACCCAGCTGACGTAGCAATTGAATCAATTCGTGGTCTACGCACAAGCTTGCACTTTGCCATGATGGAAGCAAAAAACAATGTGCTAATGATCTCTGGTGCCAGCCCACGAGCAGGTAAGACGTTTATTAGTAGTAACCTGGCAGCAATATTAGCAATGGGTGGGCAAAGTGTTCTACTTATTGACGCCGATATGCGTAAAGGTTACGTGCACAAGATGTTTAAAATCGGTGTAGAAAATGGCCTGTCTGATATCTTGTCCGGAAAATCAACGCTGGAACAGGGAATCAATAAGGTACCGGGAACTAATCTTGACTTTATTTCCCGCGGTATGGTGCCACCGAACCCTGTTGAATTGCTCATGCACTCTCGTTTTGAGCAGTTATTAGAATGGGCTTCTAAAAAATACGATATCGTACTGGTGGATACCGCGCCTATCTTGGCGGTAACCGATGCCGCAGTGATTGGGCGTTATGCTGGGACCTCGTTGCTGGTCGCTCGTTTTGAAAGCAATACAGCAAAAGAAATGGAAGTTTGTCTTAAACGCTTTGAATTGAGCGGTATTGAAATTAAAGGCTTCATTCTAAATGGTGTTGTCAGGAAAGCCAGTAGCTACTATGGATATGGTTATAGTACTTACGGTTATTCCTATGCTGATAAAAAATAACTAATTAGCCTGTCAATAAGGCCCAATAATTCTATTGGGCCTTCTTAAGCCATTCCATTACCTAAATTTATATGTGAAAGAATTCCCTTAGTATGGATTTAAGGATTTTTTTTCTATGAATACTTGTGGGTGTGACATCACGCTAGGTAGACTAAAATTAAGTTTTAAGGTGATTATGAAAGTTATCAATTTATTAGGCTCAGATTTTACTAATGCCTGCCAAAAGTTAAAGGCAAAAGTCACAGATGTTTATGAACCTGATTTGGTAATAGGCGTTGCTACGGGTGGTGCAGTTGTTCTCGAACATATGGGGTTTGAGAGTGACAAAAAGACTGTAATTATTAAAAGACAGCGTCCCTTCACGAAAGTCAAAAGAAACATCAAGCTAGAAGTATGGTTACCTTATTTCCCTCGATGGGTTAATGACATTATTAGAGAACTGGAATTAAGGTTTAACGAATATTGCTTCAATAAAAATAACAGAAAGCTAAATGACAAGAAAAGCGAGCTGATTATTTTACAAGGCAGTGTTGAAGATTTCGTCGGAGCTAGAAGAATTCTTATGGTGGATGATTCTGTTGATAGTGGAGCAACGTTGACAGAATGTATTGATTTTGTTCGCAGCCATTTGTCACCAGATGCTGAAATCAGAACAGCTTCAATCAATGTGACATTCAAAAATCCCGTTATACCGCCTACCTATACACTTTATCCAAGGACAATAATTCGCTACCCATGGGCAAGTGATGTTAGAGGGAATAATGAAAAAAATAGTCTATGATCTTGATGGGACGCTAATCTCATTTAACACCTTTAAAGGGTGGATCATTATTTCCATCTTTGCCCCTTTGTTTTCTCTAAAATTGAAAGAGTTTTTTAAAATCCTTTCTTTGGTTATTGCGAGAGCAACCAAAAAAATTGATAGGCTCAGTTTTAAAGAAAAGCTTCTTGTGCTGCAGAATAGAAGTAAATTTTGGAACAAGATTGGCGGAATCTATGCTGTTTTTCTTGCAAAGTATTGCCTAAGAACGCATTTGCTTAAAGAGAAAACTAGCGAAAATACGGTTTGTCTTGCTACGGCAGCACCTGATATCTATGCAAATCGTTTTGCAGAGCAGATCGGTGGTGTTGATATTATATTAAGCACTTACATCTCTGATGAATTGAAGATGATTGAAGTCTTTGGTGAGAAAAAGAAAGAAGATGTGTTAGCAAAATTAGCGGCGGTCCCTGATATTTTTTACACTGACCATTATGATGATGCTCCATTGGCTAGAATCAGCCAAAAAACATATTTCACTTATCCATCAACAAATTCATTAGATAAAATTAAAGTAGACCCTTTATTAATAAATTATGAAATAATTAGTTAGCCATCAATAATTACTTTTTTGATAATTTCGTCTCTCTTCCGAATTGTTCAAGGGAGAGGGACGCATTCGCTGAACTAAGTTTTTGTTTTTGAAAAGTTAAAAAATTCATGATCCAATTTTTAAAATGTATCGCCTATCAGTGTGTTTAATTATATCTCTAATCGAGTATAGAGACTTAACCTATAACATAACTTCTGAAATATTTTTTCCCCATAGGACTTTCCGATCTTATGAGTAAGAAATGATATAGCGCGAAATCTTATGTTTATTCTCATCTATCTCAATATGTGAATATTATGAACTTTACAGTAAACAAAAATCTATTCCTTAAAGCGACAGTTTTTTTAATATTCTTGCGTAGTCCTATGGTACTTCTGGCAATCGCCACTTATTTGCTGACAAGCAAAAAAGCACTCGTCGTATTTTTATCCCGAATCGTGCCGTTCGTGGTGTTAATGTTGATATGCGTATTCTATGCATTTGCGATGGGGAACGGGCAGGCAGAGGTTGTAGGGCAATCCAGGGATATATTTTTAGCACTTACTGTAGCGTTCTTCTTGATTACTGCTTCAAAGGACATGAGGAATAACCGAGTTTGTTATAACTCAATAAAAGTATGCTTTATCATTGTAGCAATTCTTAAGGTTATATTATTAGCCTACTCGATTGTATCTGGGACAAACCTGGTGACTCTTATTGAGGCCATCACTAAGGTATGGGATATCCAGATGATGACTCTGGGAACAGACGACTCTGCAGTAGGCCGTATTCAAATACCAATTGACTCCGCAGTCCCGTATTTTCTTTATTTCTACACTAAAGAAATTTTTGAAAGTAAGAGAACCAAAATTGGACTCGTACTTTTCGCATTACTTTGCTTCTCAATGCTCCTTACCTATTCTCGATTGATGTGGGCTCAGTCCATATTGTTTATAGCGATATCAATAATCGTTGAGATGAAATTAAAGGCTAAAATAAAGCTGTTCTTTAGTGCTTTTATTATTGGTGCAGTGGTGATGTATTTGACTCCACTGGGTGATACTATTTCTAATATCATCGATGCTCGCTTTGGTAGTGCCAGTGATAACACAAACCAGGCATCTGATATTGTTAGACAGATGCAAAATACAGCATTGTGGGTTCAAGTAAAATCGAGTCCGTTATTTGGTCATGGACTGGGTTATTATATACCAACATTCATACGTTCGACTGATACCCGATATCTTTATGAATCCCAGTCTCTATCTATGTTAATGACTTTGGGATATGTCGGTGTTGTTGTATGGGTTGTAATGCTCATGGGGATGTTAATTTTTGTAGAGAATAAAAGAACAATACCATTGGGATCGCTATTTTTCTTATTCTTCTGGGGGCTTTGCGGGAGCTATAACCCTTATCTTTTCGGTGCATCTGGGGGGCTGATACTTTATTTCTCTTCGCAATTTAAGAAAATTAATGAAATGGTTATGGAACAGCCAGCCACTGCGCGGCCAAAGATTACTGTAAATCAGAATGTTACAGCGGATTGATTTCCCTGTATTGGCTTGGCGTTGAAAATTCAATAAATTGGATGTATTAAAAATTTATCCTGAGAAACTTCAAGCAGTATCAAACTAATATAAATCAGGTCATTTTTATGAGCAAAAAGAAAATATTAATTGTCATTGTTACTTATAACAGTGAAAAGCATCTCCAATGGAATATAGATGGTTTGGCAGGTAATACCAGTATTGATTTATGTATAGTCGATTCCGGCTCAAAAGATACTACTTATATTGACGAACTAATCTGTCCTGCAAATATAAGTTTGAAAGTTATCAAAGAAAAAAATGTTGGGTTCGTGAAGGGAAATAATCTTGCATTGGATGACTTGCCTTTATATGACTACGTTCTTTACTTGAACCCAGATGCTAAGATTGAAGAGAAAGATTTAGCTAAACTACTTGATGTAGCAGATTTACCTATTAATGCCAATTATGGTGCCTTTACCGTTCCTTTAATTCGCTACGACATTAATAAAAAGGCTTCACTCGATATTTATGATTCAGTGGGTTTAGGCTGTAGTCCTATTGGGCGCTGGTATGATATCGATGCCAATAAACCTGTCCAGCATAGTGATAAAAAGTCTGGCATTTCCGACATTGAAGGAATATGTGGTGCCTTTATGCTTGTCAGAGGGCACATACTTGTTGAAGCTCTGGATAGCCGCGGAAAGCCTGGTTTTGAAAGCAGCTTTTATATGTATAAAGAAGATATTGAACTTTCTTGTCGTATCATTAAACAAGGCTATAAGCTTGGACTGTTCCATGATGTCATAGCCTATCACTGCCGAGGGTGGCAAGGTAGCCGTAAAGACATAGCTTACTGGGCCAGACATCAGTCTGCTAAAAATGATATTTTTGTGGCATGCCGCTATAAGAAAAAAGCAATACCTTTCAGTATTGCTAAGTATATTTTGGTTCGCTTCTTTGAGGGCGGCAAGTAAGACTAGCAGTAACACCCTAATGCAGTTATGTTATAAGAATCCCGATTGATTCAATCATCGGGATTTTTTTCGTTTATCAGATACTAATTTTCTAACATAACCTAATAGAGTTAAAATTTATGTTCATATCGGCGCCGGTCGATTGGCTCACGCGAAATTCTAACTTATTGGATTTTAGCTCAATATTTTTAGTAGAAATATTCGTTATTTCTAAATTATCTTCACCGGCTGTGAGAATAGCTATCCCCGAAACGCTGCTAAAGTTAGATGATAGTATAATTAGCCAGGTCTTCCGCATCACTGCAGTCCCCGCATTAAATGAGGTTATTGGGGTATCAACACCGCTTTTTAGTGTGAATTCAGTAACCCTGGTGCCTTTTAACACCCCATCATTTAGCATTGTAAGATCTGTGACAAGCGCAAGTTGGTTCTTGTGAACAGTAGCGAATGGCTGTTTATCACTGAGCTGAGTAGCAAAGAGTTCTAGCCTGTCAGGAGCCCCTGCGATGCCTAAACCTCTATACGCCATATTGGATGCATTCTGAGTTGCGCTAGGCCCCCAAATATCACTGGTAAATAGATTATGCCCATATATCCCACCTGCGTAATCCGCACCCACTCTACTTTTTGAAAAGTCGCCGCTCCTGTTACTAACAACGATATCTGTATAGATAGCGGTGGTGGTGCTTGCTAGAGTGATCGCTACAATTTTTGCACTAAAATTATTACGCGTAATTTTCTCACCAACAGAAAATTGAGAAGAGGGTGTTGAAGTGAGCGTTTTAGTCTTATCTCCAGGCTCAGCGACAATAAGCTGCCAGACATTGCCATTACCATTCATCACATTCGAGAGGGCGGTGGCAGATTTGTTTCCAATAGAGACAGTATCTCCAAACTCTATACTATAGGGATTATTAGGCTGATTTACTTCAAGTGTTAAAACTGCCGACCATTTTCCATTAAAATCATAAGTTCCGCCTACGATATTTGCGTATTGTGATCTATCGAGTAGGAATACTCCACCAAATCGATGGTTTGCGCACCATGCAATATGAATGTTGTGGCACTCTGAATTACCCATGCCATTACCACTACCGCCGATAAGCACACCTAAATAACCATCCTGCCAGTTATTCCCTCTAATAATGTTCATTGTCGATTGAAATTTAGGATCTTTATAGTTTTTAAATCCGATAATATGTCCACGCATATAGTCGCATGAAATAGTACTGGTACTTAAACCCTGTCCTTGTACTTTAAAAAATGTCGCACGGTTATTACCGTAGAATTCACGTACCTGTAGGTGAAAGTTATCTACTGAACCTTCTCCGAAGGGATGAAATGCACCCGCCGCATCCCACCATTTAGCTGGAAGTGCCGGGAAATTATCGCCGACAATAACTACGTTCAATTCAAGTTTAAACCCGGGGCGTGCAATTTTTTTACCAAAGGTCTGCATGCCTGATTCACAGGGTATACCTTTCTCTATTAGATAAACACCGTCTCCACGAACTGCATTAATGCCTTTTACCCGCGCATAAGCCATTGCCTTAATAATGGCATCAGAATCGTCCTTTATACCATCGCCGACTGCACCAAACATTTCTGGGCTGAGGTACATAATTGCGTTTTGTACACTTCCGCCCTGCTGGAGATTAACAATTGATGCTCCACGCGTCCCTTTCATTTCCTTAATAAAGTCTTCAGCGGCTTTATTCTGCAGTTCGTTCCCACCTTTTTGAGTTCCATCATTATTATAAGCAAGTGGTGACTGAATTTTGCTTTGAGCAGCTGAAGCAGATGCGATTGCACTCCCGCCAAAAAAGGAAAGTACATATTTTATCAGGTTTCGTCGTTCCATATTTCGCTACCTCGTTTCGCACGTTTTCATTAAGATCTTACTTTTCCCATTTTCGAAGGAGCTAAGTAGAATCACATTTTTTCAGCTTACTTTTATCTCTGTGAATGCAAGTTTACCGTAACTATATCTTAAGCAATATACAAGTCAGAATTGTTCGAATATAGAGCGGTATTAATCCACCTATTGCGTGGAATTATTTTGTTACCTGCGGCAATGATTTATTGGTTATATGTAAGTGTTTTGATTAGGCTTTACAGTAGGGCAATTTTATTCAGCCATCGATATGCAACGAAATAAGCTACAATAAGTCCGTGAAGGATGAATGACAGACCACGCTGGTATTACACTGAGGAGAGGGTTTTAGGGTATTTAAAGCAGATGAGGTCTTGTTTCAACACGATTTTATAAGCCACCTCCTGCAGAGGTGGCTTTTTATTTAAGGCTTGGTGTTATTTAACGTAGCTGAAGGCCGTAGTGACGTGCTTCACTCCGCTAACACCTGCGGCGATTTTGGCTGCTGCCTGACCTTGTTCCTGAGTTACCAGACCCAGCAAGAAGACTTCGCCGTTCTCGGTTGTCACCTTCACATCGGAAGATTTCACCTGATCGCTGGTCAACAGCTGCGAACGAATCTTGGTGGTGATCCAGGTATCCCCAGAGGCAGTTCCCAGACTGACCGGATTGCCGAGACGAATTTCGTTATAAACATCCGTTGCGCCATCAACTTTCATGGTGATCTGTTTTGCCGTATCGGCCATGGCTGTCGTAGGTGCCTGGCCTGTCAGCAACACTTTGCCTGAATACGCGGTGGCAATAATACGCGCCTTGTCTTTGAGATCCTTATTGGCACTTATCGCGCTGGAAACGCGTGCCTCGAGCGTGGTGTCATCAACTTGCGTACCCACCGTGCGTGGGTCGGTTCCCGTTTTGGTTGCTACGCCAGCCGCGCCAACCACTGCGGCGGCAACACAGCCTTGTAACAATAGGGCGCTAAGCACTACAGCAAAGAGGTAACTTGCCTTCATTGGAACTCCTTAATCGTCCTGGTGTGGAAATAGCGTGTTATCTATCAAGTCACAGAGGCAATTAACGGTAAGCATATGCATTTCCTGGATGCGCGCGCTCCGATGAGAAGGGATGCGGATCTCAACGTCATGCGTGCCCAGTAATCCTGCCAGCTCGCCGCCGTCATAGCCGGTAAGAGCAACAATGGTCATATCCCGTGTCACGGCTGCTTCTACTGCTTTGACAATATCACGACTGTTACCACGAGTCGAAATCGCCAAAAGCACGTCACCTGCCTGACCTAATGCCCTCACTTGCTTGGCATAAATCTCTTCATGCAGGCGGTCGTTGGCGATAGCGGTTAATACAACATTGTCTGCAGATAGTGAGATTGCAGGAAGGCTTGGACGTTCAGTCTCAAAACGATTTATCAGACAAGCGGCAAAATGCTGAGCGTTTGCTGCCGAGGTTCCGTTCCCGCAGCAAAGGATCTTGTTGCCGTTCAACAGCGACTGGACCAGCGTCATCGCTGCTCTTGAAATCGCATCTGGCAGCGCTTCTGCTGCTGCTATTTGAGTTTGGATACTTTCGGTAAAGCAGGCTTTGATTCTTTCCAGCACGTTATATTCTCGTCAGTCAAATGTGTTGGCACGCCGGAGAAGCGCCGGTACGTGTCCATCAATCTCGATACTATCCTTGCGCATTAAATGCATCTGTCAGCCATTCTATCTGGCGACCGGTGATGGCTAATACATCAAAACGGCAAGATGATGTGTCAAAGCTTGCATTGTGTTGCGCAAGCCAGAAGGCCGCAGCGCGCAACAGGCGCTGCTGTTTAGGGTATGTCACGCTGGCAGCCGCACCGCCAAAGTTGGCATTGCGGCGAAATCTGACCTCGACAAAGACCCAGGTTTGTTTGTCTCGCATAATGAGATCCAACTCACCGGCGCGACAGGATACGTTTGCCGCAACAAAAGTCAGTCCTGCCTGTTCGAGATAACGTCTGGCAAGCGCTTCATAGTCTGCGCCAACCTGGCGGCGAGTCGGTCTATCAGAATACATTGTACGTCCTTGTTCCAAATCCCCTTAATATTAATGCCGCAGTGGCGTGAATCGCTGGCTGCGGCATCAGATTTTAGGGTCGGGATGCAAAGACTATGATGATACCGGAACCAAAGTACCCTGGCGGTATTGTAACCAAGGTAGCTGGCGATGTATCACACAATTGCTATTTGCAGACAGATTGCCGGTGGTGCCAGAAAGCTGGAAGCCTGATAATTGGCGGATTTGTGCAAAATGTTTCGCCAGATTATAGGCATCAATGCCCATTGCGTAGAGTCTCACCAGAGAATAGTCATTGTTAAACTTGCTGGAAGCCTGCTGCATCAATCCCGGATTTGAACCTGCCAGCAGTGGAATATCGCTGAACTGCAACCCTTCCATTTCCAGACGGTAATCCGGACCTGCACCAGCCTGATAGCTGCGCGAGCTGGCATAGAGTGACGGTTTAACGCGAGTATTGATAGACAAATCAAGCATCGGTTTGATTAGAGTGAGCTGATCCTGAGAGGCGACAATATAAATTGCGTCAATGGCTCCCGAACTGTCGGAGGAACCTGCGGTAACCTGTGCATCACTCGGTGGTGAAGGGATCGTAATGCCGCCGATGGTGACTCCGCTTGGCTGCGCTGGCGCGGCGTTGGCCAGAGTCACGGGGGTGCCGCTAAGGCGCAGACCGCCGCCACGGCTTACCTGCTGTTTCAAATCAGCGTAAGAACCGATGGTTTGTTTCAGCACGGTTTGCCCGCCTTGCTTTTGCCATTCATCCGCAAAGGCCTGTGCGATGCGATCGCCAAAATCACCGCCCGGAACCATCAACAGCGGCATCTGCTTGTGTTGTGCAAAGATATGGCGCGCCGCGTCGCGTGCTTCATCCTCAGGAGAAAGCGCGAAATAACAGATATTTGGGCTGTTAGTCTCATTTTCAGGCTGGTTAAGTGCCAGCACGTTCAATGACGTTTGTGCTGAAGTCAGAGAGGTCACCTGATCTTTCAGCAATGGGCCAACGACCAGCGTCGCACCGTCTTGCTTGGCCTGAGCCAGCAGAGCAGGCAGCGGCTGACTGCTGGTGTCATACACTTTCACAGTCGCTGAA
>CAWUIY010000170.1:0-10311 GCA_963922555.1 uncultured Serratia sp.
TAGGAAGGGTTTGCCGAAATGCCTAACAACATTCGTACCTGATTGACCAGCTCACTCATGCAGTCATCACTCATGCCATAAGTCTTAAGCTCTTTCTCAAGCGAAAAGAGGTATTGCGCATTAGTGCCTAAAGGCCCACTGGCTTTGGCGATAAGCGGTGCAATAACCTCATAGCGAGTATCAGATTCGAAAGACGGATGCTTGGGATCCATGATAAATACCAGGGCGGTTACCGTTCTGCCGTCAGTCAGCTCAAGCTCACACCAGGTAGGGCAATAACTGCCTGTGAGCATTTCGCGTTTCCACAACAACTCAAGGTCTTCGCGCAGTTTGTCTTCCGGCAGTCTGAATGCCAGGCCGGTCGTCTTGCCGCCCTCGGTCAATGCCAGCATTCGACCTGGTTGGTCGTGAGACCCTCGCCCTGCGGTCAGACGAAGGCAAAACGCGCGATGATAGCCATTGAGCGTGGCAGGACAAGACTCCTCGGAGTCAAAGATAGGATTCCACATCAGCGAGCCGTAGCCGAAGATCCATACCGGGCTTTTATCCGGTCTTTTCGCCAATGTACAGTCAAGCGAGGCCGAGCGCTGCTCTGCAGTCAATAAGATTGACTCGTCAATGTTGCCGAATGCTGTTTTGCAGTCTGCGTTACGCAGAAAATCTCGAGTTAACACCATTCATTACCTCCACTCATTAACCTTGCCATAGCTTTGTACGCGTCTTCTCCCCTAAAAAGGATTCATGCAACTTTACATTTAATGCCCACACATAATCAGGGCTGATAGAACAAACCTTATTCGTTTATTAACCAGCAATCAAGAATGAGTTGGGTCACAAAACGAAAATAAACCACAAAATTGTAAGAAAATGAGCATTAATCTGAAATAAATGCCACCGACGCCAATTTAGCGCCGGAGACTTCACAAAAAGATCAGATTAATTGGTATTTTGCATCTGCTGGGTGAGCAACGTGCGCAGTGGGACGCTGCTTTTGATAATCGGGGATTTAATGACAATGTAGCTAAAATACTTGTCGATACCGATATTTTTATCCAGTAAAGATTCTATGACTTCCTGATAGTGTTCTATGCTGCGAGTGATAAAGCGCAGCAGGTAGTCATAGCCGCCGGTGATGAGATGACATTCAATCAGCTCGTCGTACTCACGGATACAGTTTTCAAATTTGGAAAATTCTTCGCGTCGATGACCCTGCAAGGTCACCTCGGTAAATACCGTCACGGAATCAGTAATTTTTGGCAGATTTACGTGCGCCTCGTAACCGGTGATATAACCCGCAGTTTCCAGACGTTTTACCCGTTGCAGGCAAGGGCTTGGCGACAATCCTACGGCATCGGCCAAATTGACGTTGCTGATGCGCCCGTCTTTTTGCAGTTGGACCAGTATATTGATGTCGATGCGATCAAGTTTTAAAAAGCCGTTCATAGCACCTCACTGTCTTCTTGAGCGTCGACCCGGAATAAAGAGCAGGTTTCCCTCTGCGCCTGATTCGACCCTGAATTTCATAAAACTAATAGTAGATATACACAGTTTTATGCCTAAACACCAGAGCCAGGCGCAGAGAGTCCTCAATGCTGTTTTGTAACAAAACCCTATGAATTAACAGGGAAAATATTAGTCCAGACGACCCGTTCCTCGCGCCAGCGCGATATCAAAGATATGCATGGCTTCTTCGAGCTGAGCCTCGGTGGTGACCAGCGGTGCCAGGAAGCGGATCGTGTTGCGGTATAACCCGCACTTAATCAACAGCAACCCTTCTTCACAGGCACAGTGAAGGATCTTCTCGGTCAATGCGGCATCCGGTTTACCGGTATCGTAATCGACAATTTCCACCGCCTGCATAAAACCGACTCCGCGCACTTCACCAATACAGGCATATTTCTCTGCTAGCTGACGCAGACGGCCTTCAAGCTGTTGCCCCAGCTTGACCGAACGCTCAAGCAGGCGCTCGTTTTCCAGCACGTCGAGCACCGCCAGCGCGGCGGCGCAGGCCAGCGCGTTACCGCCATAGGTACCACCCAGGCCACCCGGCGTTGGCGAATCCATGATTTCAGCCTTACCCACCACGCCCGAGATAGGTAAACCGCCGCCCAGGCTCTTGGCAACAGTGATCAGATCCGGGGTGATGTCAGAATGCTGGAAGCCAAACATTTTCCCGGTACGTCCAAAGCCGGTTTGCACTTCGTCACAGACCAGCAAAATACCGTGGCGCTGGGTCAGATCGCGCAAAGCTTGCATAAAGGCCTTAGGCGCAGGCAGGAAACCGCCGTCGCCCTGCACAGGTTCAATCAGGATAGCGGCAACGCGATCCGGCAAGGTTTGCGTAGCGAACAAGGTATCCAGAGCCTTGAGTGAATCTTCCGGCGTAATGCCGTGGAAGGCATTAGGATAAGGAATACGGTAAATATCCCCTGGGAAAGGTCCAAAGTTCTGTTTATAAGGCTGGCTCATGCCAGTGAGTGCACAGCCTAATAAAGTACGGCCGTGGAATGCGCCATCAAATACAATCACCCCAGAACGATTAGTATAAGAACGGGCGATCTTCACCGCATTTTCAACCGCCTCTGCCCCGGAGGTAAACAGCACCGATTTATAATGCTCGCCTTTACCCACCAACTTATTCAGACGTTTTGCCAATGCAATATAAGGAGGATAAGCCACCACCTGGAAGCAGGCGTGAGAGACGTTTTCTAATTGGCGTTGAACGGCTTTGACCACTTCAGGATGGTTATGCCCAACGTTTAACACGCCGATGCCGCCTACAAAATCGAGATAGCGACGACCGTCGTCACTCCACACTTCCGAGCCTTTGGCCTTCGCAACCACCAGGCTATGTGCTGTCACCACGCCACGCGGAACATGTTGTTCACGCAGCGCAAGCCAGTCGATATCATCTTCAGTCACAGGTTGTGTACTTAATACATTGTGCATTGCTATACCTCATCCGGTTAATTCGGGCGCTGTCAGAATTTGAATTAGTATCTCAATACACCGCTTTATTTCGTGCCGTAATGACGGTTCAGAAAAAATATCATGCGGTAATTAGGCGCTGACAGCGCAGGAGGTATTTTTAAATCTCAATCATCCCGGTTTCCACGGTAAACAGGCGCGTTTCCCCCGGTTCCAGACTCAGCAGAGAACCTGCCTGCTGCGCCGCGAGAAAGCCCTCGGGCCGACAGGTTGCAGGCAACACAAAGGCCGCAACCTGCTGATCGGTATTATTCAAAATCCAACGCGTGGCGTGGCTAAACTGCCGGGTATCGAAGCGGGTAGTAAACCCGTATCCCTCTGGCGAGGTCAGGTTAAAGCTCACCTGCTGCCCGTACTGCGGCAGATTATCGGCAAAAAATACGATTTCGGGGTCGCACATTTCCGGACGATTCAGCCCGTCAAAACGGGTCGGCTCTGCCTCAAGCAGGCGGGTATAGTCCAGCCAATTTGGCGTAGGATGGACGTGCCCCGGAATCGAGGTCCGCAACCTGAAAGCCTCGTCCGGGATGCTCTGACTGAAAACCCCATCCGCCACCCAGGCGTAGTTCATGTGGCACATATATTGAAGCGGCATACTCTTGCCAGAGAGATTTGTCACCGCCATTTCAATGCTCAAGCGTGGCCGGTCAGCCAGCAAGGTTACGGAGGGCGATGCGCGATAGTGATGGCCGAAACCCTTGATGTACTCCACCTCGCCCCTGAGCGTAATCTCCTGCTCGCCTAGTTCTAGCCAGGCACTGTCCATCCGCGCGCAGGCCATCTCGCCGTGTAGCAGATGAGTATCCTCGGCCGCCGGGCATCCGTTAGCCAACAGCCCGGAGTGGAAGGCAAAACAGCCGTAAGTATCGACAATATCCTTGCCGGGCAACGGCTGTTTAAAACCGCTGCCCATCGTCAATGAACGCCCGTCAAAGTTGACATCCCAGATCATCTGTCCGTAAAACGGCAGCAAGATCAGGGTTCCACGACGGTTGGTAAGCGTGACGGCTTCAATCCCGGAAGGATAGCGAAATAGTGTCACTTCAAACCTGTCATGGGTAAGCAGCACCTGCGGCGTGCTGCTAAACATCGCTGGAGTGAGGGGCAGCGTGGTTTTCATTGCGCCTCCCCCGCCAGACGGCCGCTCGACGCCGGGTGTTTTTTATGGCGCAGCTCGCCCCAGAAATAGAATCCAACCCAGGCAAAACACACTAGCGAGACGCCAAACGCCAGTTGCATCGAACCGGTGCGATCAGAAACTAGCCCCTGTAACGCCGGGACAAACGCCGCGCCAACGATGGCCATCACGATAAACGCGCCCGCCACTTCGGTGTATTTGTTATCCACGGTTGATAGCGTACCGGCGTAAATGGTGGCCCAACACGGCCCGAATAACACGCTGACAAATACGGCGGCATAGACAGCGGTGAAATTAGGCACAAACATGACGTAAAGCAGCGTAGCGACACCGACAATCGAATAAGCAATCAGCACTTTCTCGGCTCGAAAACGCGTCATCAGGAAATTGGCGACAAATTTGCCGATAAAGAAGCAAATAAAACTGTAGATCATAAAGTTGGAAGCATGCCGCTCGTTAACCGCGCCAAGATTAAGCGCCAGACGGATAGTGAATGACCAAACGGCGACCTGCATCCCGACATAGATAAACTGGGTAATAATGCCGCGTTTAAAGTGGCGATTTTTTGCCAGATAGCTGAAGGTTTCGCCCAGCCCAGGCAGCTTTTTCTCTGCGCTTTGCGGCTTGCAACGCGGGTAACGGGTCAACAGAAACAGCACCATAACGACCACCAGCACCATGACCAAATATTTATAGGGTGCCAGCGTGTGTTCGAGCATGGTCAGGCGGAACTGGTGCAACTGCTCAGGATTTAGCGCAGCCATTTGGCTGTGCAGGCTATCGCCGTCCTGAAACACCAGATATTTGCCCAACACGATCCCCATCAGCGCGCCGACCGGATAAAAAGTCTGACTGATATTCAGGCGCAGCGTTGCGTAATCGCGATGACCAATCATCGAACTGTAGGTATTGGCCGCCGTTTCGAGGAAGCTCAGGCCGATGGCGATAGCAAAGATAGCCGCCAGGAACATGGTGTAGGTCGCCATATGCGAAGCCGGATAGAACAGCACGCAGCCGATAATATACAGCGCAAGCCCCATTAAAATAGCGATCTTGTAACTGCTGCGACGAATAACCAGCGAAGCCGGGATAGCAATCAGAAAGTAGCCACCGTAAAAAGCGCTTTGCACCAAAGCACTGGCAAAATCGCTGAGTTCGAAAACGCTTTTAAACTGCGTAATCAAAATATCATTGAGGCTGGCGGCACAGCCCCACAGTGGGAACAGGCATGACAGCAGAATAAACTGTAACAACGGAGTCTTGTTTAGATAGCCATCGGGCTGCTGAATAATGTTCTGGTGCATGATGAATCCTCAATTAAGCAGTGAGAAAACAATGAAAAGTTTCGGCATCGGGGTAAGATTTTTGAGTGCCCCGTTGGGTCACGCTACAGGCGGCATAGGCTGAAGCCGACTGCATCGCCTTGGCGATATCGCCGTGTTTAACCAGGTAGTGAGCGAAGCAGCCAATAAAGGCATCGCCCGCCCCGCTGGTATCCACTGCCTTGACCTGCGTCGGGCTAACGCGGTGTACTTCGTCTCCGTGCATCCATACCGATCCCCTGTTTCCCAGCGTGATAATCAGGTTTTTCAGGCCTCGCCCCAGCAACATGCGACCCGCGCGCAGGACGTCGTCCTCGGTGCGGGTCGGCAGGCCGGTAAGGATCTCCAGCTCAGTTTCATTAGGCATGAAGAATTCACACTGGCAGGCGTAATTGATATCCAGCTCAGCGACGGCGGGCGCAGGGTTGAGGATCACCGGGATGCCATGTTGGCGGGCAAAATCGATGGCGTAATAAACCGTTGGCAGCGGAATTTCAAGCTGTAAAACCATGAGTCGGCAGGCCTTCAGCGCTTCGGCGGCAGCGTCGATATCAGCAGGGGCCAATTTGGCGTTTGCGCCCTTAATAATCAGGATACGGTTTTGTGACTGGTCATCGACAAAGATGGGCGCCACGCCGCTGGAGGTCCCTTTGGCAACGGTCACGTGGCGGGCATCAATGCCGTACTGCTGTAAATTTTTAACCGTGTTTTCAGCAAAGATATCCTCGCCTACCTTGCTGACCATCAACACGTTGGCCCCCAGTTTGGCGGCAGCAACGGCCTGATTTGCCCCTTTACCGCCACATCCTAGCGCGAAATCCGGTGCCTCCAGCGTTTCACCCGCTTTCGGCAGAGTATTGGTATAGGTGATCAGGTCAACCATGTTTGAACCAATGACGGCGATCTCCATCATTTCTCCCCTGTAAAATTAAATCATCAAATGTTGTAGAAATAACAATAACAGCGGTTTGATGTTAAATGCGTGACATCAATCCCACTCTTGTGATTAGGTTTTATAGGGTTTAACGAGAAGATTAGGCCAACCTGTGAAATGTTATAATTTTAACAAACAGGGAGATTAATGGGTGGTACTGCTGAATTTACGGCCTTTTTTAGATAACCGTTTTCAAAGGAACAATGGAGGAAGGGGTTACCAAGGCGGCAAGAAAAGAAAAAACCCGGCGGCGAGTAGCCCCGGGTTTGACCAGTTAACGCAAACAGCCTAACGACTTAGACGCGACGCAGTTGGGTCCTCGCGACCTCGGCATACCAGCGAATGCCGTGCGGGATAATGCGATCGTTGAAGTCATAGCGCGGATGATGCAGCGGTGCCAGCGGTTTAGGGCTACCATCGCCCTGCCCCAGCCAAAGATAGGCACCCGGTTTTTCCTGCAACATAAAGGAGAAATCTTCCGAAGTCAGCGCCGGTTTTGGGGCGACGCTGGCATCGAGACCGGCGGCGCTGGCAGCCTGCAAGGCAATCTCGGCCTCTGCTGGCGTGTTGATGGTCGCCGGATAGTAACGGTGATATTTCACCTCGGCATCCAGGCCGTGAGCGGCAGGAACGTGTTCGGCGATACGACGCAGGCTGGCCTCGATAATGTCCTGTGCGCGCAAATCGAAGCTGCGCACGGTGCCAGTGATCGTCGCTTCAGCCGGGATCATATTGTGCGAGAACCCGCCATGCACTTGGGTTACCGTCAGCAAAGCAGGATCGGTCGGGTCAATGCAGCGCGAAACGATGGTATTTAGTTGCACCACCAGTTCACTGGCTGCCAGCATGGTATCCGGCGAAAGATGTGGCTGTGCCGCGTGGCCGCCACCGCCGAAAACGCGGATATCAAAGCGATCGGCCGCGGCCATAATCGCGCCGGGACGGCTCTGCGCCACGCCTTCCGGCAATTCCGGCCAGTTGTGCACCGCAAATACGCTGTCGCAGGGAAAGCGGCTGAACAAGCCATCGTCGATCATCGCCTTCGCCCCGGCTTGCCCCTCTTCTGCCGGTTGGAAAATAAAGTTGACTGTACCGTCGAAATCCGCCGTTTTGGACAGCAACCACGCCGCACCGAGCAGCATGGTAGTGTGGCCGTCGTGGCCACAGGCGTGCATCACACCCGCATTCTGGCTGATATAGTCTGGCGTGCCCTGTTCGATAATCGGCAACGCATCCATGTCGGCGCGCAGTCCAATGCTTTTGCCGCTGCTGCCTTTACGCAGAACGCCAACGACGCCGGTCTGACCGATGCCTTCGTGAACCTCAAGGCCCAGCTCGCGCAAAAATTCGGCTACCACTTTCGCGGTACGCTGTACCTCAAATCCGAGTTCGGGATGGGCATGTAAATCGTGGCGAATGTCGATCAGTCGGGAAAGTATCTCTGAAATAAAAGACTCGTCGCCGTTGGCGGCAGTGCTGCTCATATTAATACCCCTTGGTTTTGTCTATTTCGCCATGCATTGGCTGTCCTTGCTCAAACCGTTGCAGATTAGCCAGCAACGCGTTCACGGCAGTTTCTGGCTGAGTCTGACTGGCGATATGTGGCGTTATCCAGACTGCCGGATGCTGCCACAGCGCATCACCCGAAGGTAAAGGTTCAGGATTGGTCACGTCAAGCACTGCGGCACGCAAATGTCCGCTATCCAGCGCGGCGATCAGATCTTCGGCCACTAAATGTTGTCCGCGCCCAACCTGTATCAGCGCCGCACCCGAGGGTAACTGGGCAAACAATTCGGCGTTTAGCATTCCGCGCGTCTGCTCGGTTAAGGGCAACAGGCAGACCAGAATATCGCTGTGAGCCAGAAATGCGCCCAGTTGCTCGATGCCCGCCCAGCCAGTCACGCCAGCGGGCGTATTGCCCGACCGACTCCAGCCGTGACACTCAAAGCCAAAACTTTTCAACATATTCAGCGATGCCAGACCCAACTCGCCAAGCCCTAACACGCCGATACGCCTTTTACCCGCGCTAATGACCGGATGGCTCTGCCACAGCTGCTGTTTTTGCTGTTGCAAGTACTGCGGCATATCGCGATGCAGGGCGAGCGCGGCGAAGGTAACGTACTCCACCATGCCCTGTGTCAGGCCAGGTTCGACCATCCTGACCACCGGTAAAGACGTCGGTAGCTGGCTCAGGTCAAACTGATCGACACCTGCTCCCACTGAAAACAGGATTTTTAATTGTGGAAAACGACTCGCCAGATTCTCCGGCGGCATCCAGGCCACCAGATAATCCACCTCGGCAAAAATCGCAGGATCGCCGTCGCTAAAATCCAAATCGCTCCATTGAATAAAGCGATACTCCGGTGCCATCGCAGCCAGAATGTCGTGCCATACCTTGCCGCGAGCGGGTTCAGATTTATAGAGGATAGTTTTTTTAACAAGATGGATGGTCACGTTTGCTCCCCAGCGGATGTCTTAGGCCAACGCCTGCGTTGCCAGCACAAAGTTGCGCCAACCCGAAGCCGCAAGCGGCGGTTCGCCGTTCTTAAACATGGTGGTCGGCTGATCGACGCAGGGTAATCCAAGCGCCTCAAGCCACTCGGCCAGCCCGCTTTCGGCTTCAACGTCGAGACGCATAAACTGGCCCGTGCTTTGGCTCAAAAGCTGTTGAATCAGGGCTTTGGCATTCTCAAGGCTGTCGGCGACCACGGGACCGATGGCATAGCCGCGACCAAATTTTCGCAGCAGCGCGAATCCGGCAGCCTGTTCATCGCGAGTCAATAGCAGGCCTTTTTCCATGCTGAACGGGCTGTGGGGATCCAGCAGCGCCTGATAAAGCGCCTGCCGCTGCATGCCGCTGGACAAGGCATCAAGCTCGCTCAGGGTATTAACATCATCAGCACCTAACGCCTTGAAACAGCAGTTCTTAGCCAATTGAGGCGCAGCAATCGTCGGCAGTTCACGACTTTGTTGCTGCCGAATGCCGCCTGTGGTGACGAAACCGAGTTTTTCGTACAGCGGCTTGCCTTCGGGGGTCGCATGCAGGCGAATTTTGCTGTCTTCAAGTTTGCCAATCAGCGTCTTGAGCAACGCTTTTCCTGCCCCACGCCCCTGGCAATCAGGGCTCACTATCACCAGTCCCAGCGTCGCGATTTCACTGCCCCACGGCCAGTAAATCGCGCTGCCCAGCACGCTGCCGTCAGATTCCGCCACCCAGCCTTTGCCACAGTGAAGAGCCAACTGCCAGTCTTCAAGGCGATGCGACCACGACACCGCCTGAGACAGCCCGTGGCAGGCCGGTAAATCGGCCGCCGTCATTTCGCGCAATATTATTTCCGGCAATACCTTTGCAGACTGCTCGCTCATTTACATCATCCCCGGTTTTTTGATATCGCTACCGTCGCTGAAACGGTCAAGTCGGAACGGCGTCGGATCGACAACCGGCGTGCTGCCGGTCACCAAATCGGACATCAGGCTGCCCGCCCCCGGACCAATGCCGAAACCGTGGGCGCTGTAGCCAGCTGAAATAAACAACCCCGGCAGTTTATCGACGCTGGAAATCACCGGCACCGCGTCTGGTGTGCTGTCGATCATCCCGCCCCATGACTGCACGACTTTGACCGCACCCAGCGCCGGATACTCGCGGCGCATGGCTTCGATGCCCTCTTTAACCATGGCGTGATCCGGTTCCGGGTCGAGCACGCGCACTTTTTCAAAGGGCGATCGGCCATCAAATTCCCATGAACCCATGGCTTCCGGGCCTTCGATAAACGCGCTCGGGCTAAAGTGAACTTTGAGATTTTTTCGACGCGCCTGAAAAGTCGGATAAAACTTTTTGGCGTAGCGCAAACCCTGTGGACCGATCGCCACGCGACCTCGCCCAGAAACTGACAGCGTGTAACTGCCATCAAGCTGCGGACGACAGGCAA
>CAWUIY010000171.1:0-10230 GCA_963922555.1 uncultured Serratia sp.
GCTGATGGCGGAAACGCTCATTTGTAGACGAGGTGCGGCGGCCGTGTAGGAGCCACTTTCAACCACCTGAGCAAAGATTGACATGCGTTTTAATCGGTCCATTGTTAAGCCCAGCTTAAAAGTGATTGTGATCACAGAATGTTGATGTCTTGATAATAAGCAGGCTAATATACTGGTCCAGATAAAAGCCTCAAGTTCGGATGCAGTTAAATCAAGTATCTTACCTCCGCCGACTTTTCTGGCAATCCAACAGTTACCCCATTGCGCATCCTTTTAGGGATTATTCTCTTAAAGTGCGCTGGTATTGTTGAAAATTTTGAATCAGAAACGCGCGCTAATGTTAAAATTAATAAATAATATGAGGGCGGCTGTGCGTCACTACCTTTGTGGTACGAGTCTAAGGAAATATCCATGAGTTTGCTTCCGGTAATGGTGATTTTCGGATTGTCGTTTCCCCCGGTGTTTTTTGAAATACTTTTGGCGTTAGCAGTTTTCTTCATACTGCGCCGGATTTTGACACCTACCGGGATTTATGATTTTGTCTGGCATCCGGCTTTATTTAATACGGCATTGTATTGCTGTCTCTTCTATCTAATATCCTGCATTTTCGTCTGAGGCTGTCGTGAAAAACTTATCAATAAAAATAATACGTTACGTAATAACGTTTATCATTGTGGTCCTGGCCGCCATCGCGATTTTCCGTGCCTGGGTCTTCTACACAGAGTCGCCTTGGACGCGTGACGCCAAATTTACTGCTGACGTAGTAGCCATGGCTCCCGACGTTGCCGGGCTGGTGACGTCGGTTCCGGTTGAAGATAACCAACTGGTGACCAAGGGTCAGGTTCTGTTCACCATTGACCAACCGCGCTACCAGGTTGCATTAGCGCAAGCCAATGCCGACGTGTCTTATTATCAGGCCCTGGCAGACGAGAAAAAACGCGAGGCCACTCGCCGTGTGAAACTCGGTACTCAGGCGATGTCTATCGAAGCCATCGAACAGTCAACCAACGACCTGCAAACGACATTGCAACAGCTGGCAAAAGCCAAAGCGACAGCAGCCGGTGCGGCGCTTGACCTGGAGCGTACCACTGTAGTGGCTCCGGCAGACGGTTGGGTGACTAACCTGACTGTTCACCCAGGTGACTTTGTGACTCGTGGCCAGACCACCATTGCGTTAGTCAAAGAACATACCTTCTATGTACTGGCGTATATGGAAGAGACCAAGCTGGCTCGCGTCAAACTTGGCGATCACGTCGAGATCACCCCGCTGGGCAGCAATAAAGTTCTGCATGGTACGGTGAACAGCGTGGCGGCAGCGGTGACTGACAGCAGCAGCACTGATTCCAGTGATGGTCTGGCAAGCATCGACAGCAACCTCGAGTGGGTTCGTCTGGCGCAGCGCGTGCCGGTAAAAATCACCCTGAATGATATGGATGAAACCCATCCGTATCCGGCAGGTACCACGGCAACTGTGGTCGTCGCCGGTGAACACGATCGTGCTGAAAACGGTTCATGGTTTACCAAATTCCTGCATCGCCTGCGCGAGTTTGGCTAAGAGAAGAAAAACATGATTAGCCCGTCTCTGTTGCGCATGCGATTTGCCTGCAAATTGACTTTTGCTATCCTGGGCGCGCTGGTGTTTGGGTTTTATCTAAATTTGGAAACTCCACGATGGTCGGCGATGACCGCCGCCATCGTCGCCGCCGGACCCGCTATGGTCGCCGGCGGCGAGCCGTTCGCCGGTGCCATTCGACATCGCGGAATATTACGTGTTATCGGTACTTTCATCGGCTGTATCGCAGCAATTACCATAGTAATGACTTTCGCCCGCGCGCCCGCACTGATGTTGTTAGTGTGCTGCCTGTGGGCCGGTTTTTGCACCTGGTGGTCCTCGGTTGTTCGCGTTGAAAACTCTTATGCACTAGGCCTGGCCGGTTATACCGCGTTGATCATCGTGGTGCTTGCCTCGTCGAACCTGACTGAAACCCCACAGTTTGCCGTTGAACGCTGTAGCGAAATCGTCGTCGGGATTTGTGCCGCTATCGTGGCCGATTTGCTGTTCTCCCCACGTTCAATCAAGGGAGATATCGATCGCTCCGTTGATCAACTGATGCTCGACCAGTTCAAACTGCTCAAGCTCAGTGTTAATCAGGCGGATAAAGAAGAAATCGACAAAGCCTGGAACACCCTGGTTAAAAGCACCACCGCCATTAACGGCATGCGCGGCAGCCTGATGATGGAATCCTCTCGCTGGCAGCGCGTCAATCGTCGTCTCAAGGCCTTTCACAGCTTGTCTTTAAGCATGATTACCCAGGCCTGCGAAACCTTTATTATCATGCAGACCACGCCGGAACTGGTGCCTTCAGAGTTAGCTCTGTTGGTGAACGAGCCGGTTGAGAATCAGGATGACGTTCGTAAGATCCTTAAGCGCATGCGTAAAATCGGCAATGATCTGACCGAAGAAAAAATCGCACTGCCGCTTTACTCCTGGATTGGTTCTGCCAGCCGCGCGCTATTAATGGTTAAAGGCATTCACACCAACGGCAGTATCAGCAGCACAGAAACTAACGTGTTGAGCACTGAAGTTGTTGTTAAACCCGCTTCAGCCGAAATGCATCACGCGCTGGTTAACGGCTTGCGGACTTTTGTCGCCAGTGCTGCCGGTTGCCTGTTGTGGCTGTGGACCGGCTGGACATCAGGCTCCGGTGCGGTAGTCATCATCGCGGTGATTACTTCCCTGGCCATGCGCACCCCAAACCCGCGTATGATGGCGATGGACTTTTTAATCGGCATGTTGGCCGCAATTCCGTTAGGCGGATTGCTCTTCTCGGTGATTATGCCTGCCACGCAGCAGAGTCTGTTCTTGCTATTGCTGGCGCTGGGTATTTTTATTTTCATTTGCGGCATTGAGGTGCAAAAGCGTCGACTGGGGATACTCGGCCTGCTGGTGGGGAGCATCAATATTTTGGTGCTCAGTAACCCGATGAAATTCAATATTTCAACGTTTCTGGACAACGCCACCGGGCAGGCGATCGGTTGTATGATTGCGCTGGTAGTATTGGCACTCATCCGCGATAAATCCCGTGACAAAACCGGGCGCACGTTGCTTAACCGTTTCGTGAGCAGCGCGGTATCGGCTCTGACAACCAAAGCCTATCGCCGTCGCGAGAACCATTTGCCCGCGCTATATCATCAGTTGAACCAGCTGCTGGTGTTGTTCCCGAACGACATCGGTAAATATCGTCTGGCATTGCAGCTGATTATCGCTCATCAGCGACTAAAGCTGGCGGAAGTGCCGGTAAACGACGAACTGTCGGCGTTCCACAAAAAAATTCGTAATACTGCCGATAGCGTGGTTTCTTCTCAGACTGAAAGCAAACGTGAGTACTATTATCAACGTTTGTTGAGTGAAATGAGTGAATACCAGCAGAAGCTGGTGGAATATGATGCGCCTCTGAAGGTCACCGAGCCGGTCAGACGTTTGTGCGACTTGCTCAACAACTACCAGCGCGCCTTCTTGCAGTAATCTTCCTGCTGCGAGTAATAAAAAAGGCTGATTCCATCATGGAGTCAGCCTTTTTCTTTGGCTCAATACTGACTATTGATAGGCAGAACGGGTTTTCACCGGAGTGACATCGTCCTCTGGTTCGTCTTCATCCTGTGGAATAACCAGTTTTTCATGGCCTGAAGCAACGCCCCAGTAGTAGCAAATTAGGGTTATCACGATCAGCAGCACCATATCGGTCGGGCTTGAAATCGCGTTGATACCGCCATAAGTACCGAGATAAGACAGCGCCAGTACCACCAGATAGTAAACCAGCAGCCACAGTGAGCTTTTCACGTCGCGTCCAAAGTTCTCATCCTTTTTGGCAAACAGCACGTAAGCGACCCAGGCAATCACCAGAATTGGGATCAATAAGACGTTGACTGACCAACCACTCCAGTAAATCAGCAGGCTACTGGCGATAAACGCCAATGGGCTAAGCAGGCCAAAGACCGGCAGTTTGAATGGACGTTTAAGACCTGGCAAACGTGCACGCAGTACACCCGCATTCACCGGACCTGGCAGGTAGGTAAACACCGTCGCTGAGGTTACTGCGCCGATCAGACCGCCCCAAACCTGGAACTCGGAAGGCAGGGTCCAGGCAATCGCCAGAATCAGCGACAGCCACAGCGCGCCGCGAGGAACACCTGACTTGGGATCAACTTTCGCAAAGATGTTGAACAGGTGTCCGTTTTTCGCCCAGGCAAACAGCACGCGTGAAGCGCCAGCCAGATAGATGTTGCCGGTACCGGCTGGTGAGATTACCGCGTCGATCAGGATCAGGTTAATCAGCCAGGTAATGCCCAGACTGCGCGCCAAATCGGCATACGGGGACTGGAAGATAGATTTCAGACCCACCCAGCCGTGTGCGTTCAGCAGGTCGGTAGGAACCGCACCCATGAAAGCAAACTGCAAAAGAATATACACGACAAAGCTGATAGCAATAGCCAAAACAATGGCGATTGGAATGTTGCGCTGTGGGTTTTTGGCCTCACTGGCAAAGTCTACCGCCTGACGGAATCCGAGGTAGGCAAACACAATGCCCGCGCCGGTCAGCGAGGAAAATACGCCGTGTGCGCCGCCTGGATTGGTGCCCGGAACTTCGAGGTTGGCGCTGTGGTAGTAGCCAAACAGCGTAATAATCACCATCACGGGCACGATAAATTTAAAGGTCGTGATGATGGTGTTGATGCGGCCAAAGAATTTGACGCTCCAGTAGTTAAGCAGGAAGAAACCTACCAGCAACAGGATTTGCATCACGAAACCAACGGTAGTGGGGCTGCCGTCTTTTTGCCCTAATGCGGGCCACCAGTACATCGCGTATTGGCGTACCGCCTCTACCTCAACCCCAGCCGTCGAAGTGTAGGCCAGCAGCGAACTGACGCCGATAACAAAGCCGACCACGTTGCCGTGGGTATATTGTGGATAACGCACAAAGCCGCCTGCACGAGGGATCGCAGCAGACAGTTCAGCAAATACCAGACCAATCAGTAAAACCATAACGGCGCCGAGTAACCACGCCCAACCTGTTAAACCTCCAGCATACCCAGAACTTGTTAACGCCGCGTACAGCCACCCTGAGCCAATCATAGAACCCACACCCAACAGGGTGAGATCTATCAGGCCTAATTTTTTTTTCAATGTCCCCTGAGTCATAGCCGTCCTCTTTAGGGTCTAGGAATGTGATGAATGACAGAAACCATCTCTGTTAACGTTTTAAGAAACATCAACTATCCATTTTTGATGCATGAAACGTATCAGCAGGAACCGTGCCAGACTTTCAAACCGCTGTGAAATTGTACTAATAGCTTGCAAATAGAGATTTATCGCATTATTTGCGTGCTATTTGTTGGCCGGGTTGCACCGATACGGTGCGCGAGGGTTAGTCTTAATTATGGGTGATATAGCAGGAATCGTACAAAAAGTAGCATTAAAGACTGGGGTTAAGCTTTCTGAAAAGCACAGTGCACTGAGCGGAGACGACAACGTTAAAGGTTTTACTGACTATACTTAATCATTAATTATCTTTGGTTTTGCGGCCAGAATATGTGGCCTCGTTCAGGAGAAAATCCCATCATGTCTGCTCAAGAGAAGAAACTTTCCGAACATAATTTGTTTAAAACTGGCTATTTTGTCGCGGGTGAATGGAAAACCGCGAGCGAAACGTTTGACGTCGATAATCCCGCGACCGGTGAGGTCGTTGCTAAAGTTGCCCGTGCCGGAAAAGCTGAAACCGAAGCCGCTATTAAGGCCGCCAGCGATGCATTTCCCGCCTGGCGCAAAAAAACCGGCAAACAGCGTGCCGAGATTTTGCACCGCTGGTATGAGCTAATGCTGGAGAACAAGCAGTTTCTCGGTGAGCTGATGGTGGCAGAACAGGGTAAGCCGCTGAAGGAAGCGTTGGGTGAAGTCGAGTATGCCGCCAGCTTCCTGCAATGGTTTGGCGAGGAAGCAAAACGCGCTAACGGAGAAATCATTCCGCCGGTTAAACCAGGTTCGCGCATTTTGGCAACCCGTGAGCCGGTGGGCGTGGTCGCGGCCATTACGCCGTGGAATTTCCCGCTGGCGATGTTGACCCGCAAGCTAGGTCCTGCACTGGCCGCCGGTTGTACCGGATTAATCAAACCGGCAAACAATACTCCGCTATCGGCTTTTGCGCTGCTGGAATTGGCGAAACAGGCGGGCGTGCCGGACGGCGTGCTCAACGGCGTGGCTGGCGATACTTCGGCGATCAGTGACGCGATTATGGCGAGCAGCGCGGTGCGCAAAATATCGTTTACCGGCTCCACCGCGGTGGGTAAAACGCTGGTGCGCAACAGTGCCGACACGATGAAAAAAGTCTCGATGGAGCTGGGAGGAAACGCGCCGTATATCGTCTTTGACGATGCCGATATTGATGCTGCGCTGGAGGGCGTTTTGGCCTGTAAATTCCGCAACTCGGGTCAGGTTTGCGTGTCTATTAACAGGATTTATGTGCAGGACGGTATCTACGATACCTTTGTTAATCGCCTGGCTGAGGAAGTCGGCAAGCTTAAGGTTGGCAACGGCATGGAAGAGGGCGTCATTGTCGGTCCGTTAATTAATATTAAAGGTCTTGAAAAGGTCGAAGAACACGTTAAAGATGCTCTTGAGCACGGCGGCAAATTGCTGGTGGGCGGCGAGCGTCATAAACTAGGCGGTAATTTCTTCCAGCCAACGGTGATTGCTCAGGCCAACGACCAGATGAAAGTCGCTTCTGAAGAGACCTTCGGGCCGCTGGCTGCATGCTTCCGCTTTACAACAGAAGAGGAAGTGATCGAGCGCGCCAACAATACTGAGTTTGGTCTGGCGGCATATTTTTATTCGCAGAATCTGCAGCGGGTATTCCGCGTGGCCGAAGCGATTGAAAGCGGCATGATCGGTATTAATGAATGTGCTCTTTCGACGGAAGTTGCGCCGTTTGGTGGCGTGAAAGAGTCCGGGCTGGGCCGAGAAGGTTCCGTGCTGGGGCTTGAGGAATATTTACAGGTTAAAACCCTGCATTTGGGCAATCTGTAACAGAATTAAGCTAGATTACGAAAGTAGGTGACAATGAAAGCAGTAAATACGTGGGGGCAAGCTCATCTGCTGTTAGCAGGACTGATGATCATGTTCTGCGGCAGCGCGGCGGCAAAAATGAGTTTTTTCCATCCTGCGCAAGGAAACATCGAATCGCTGACGGCGGAAAATACCGTGGTAAGCTATTTGCGGCAGAATCACCGTCTGCCAGACTATTTTGTCACCAAGAGACAGGCTCGTCAGGCGGGATGGGACGCTCGTGCTGGAAATCTTTGTCAGGTATTACCGGGTAAGGCGATTGGTGGAGATCGTTACTCCAACCGCGAGCAGACGCTGCCGTCTGCACCGGGACGCATCTGGCGTGAAGCGGACATCAATTATCACTGCGGCCGACGCGGTGCCGATCGTGTACTGTTTGCCAATGATGGCCTGATTTATGTCAGTCGCGATCACTACAAGAATGTTGTGCGGGTGGAGTAAATCAAATGAAAAAAGTGGTCTTCGATTTCAATCATATCCCCGACCTGGCAGCTTTCTATGCCGATTTCGCCCGCCAGTTTGGGATTGGCGATCATTTTGGTGCTAATCTCGATGCGTTGTGGGATGAGGTCACGGGCGGCATCGCGTTGCCGGTCGAAATTGATTTCACTAACCTGAATGCTGCACGTAAACGCAAGTTCGGCTCGCTGGTGCTGCTATTTGAAGAGGCGGAGGAAGAGTTAGACGGCGCCTTCACCTTCAACCTGTTTCCCCTGCGTAATTGAAGCTGTAGCTGTGTTATTCAGCCCATCCCTGGGCTTCACCCCTCCGGGGCCGCTGCAAGCAACGTTCAAATCTGCTCCCGGCAGACTTGTGGCTTCACTCGCTCACCCCAGTCACTTACTTGTGTAAGCTCTTGGGGATTCGCTCATTTGCCGCCTTGCAAACGAATCCGAAGAGCTGACACAGGTCAGTGATTCGGGTAAGTGAGCGCGGCCAACACAGCGACAGCTTCAAGAACGCAGGTTAGTCTCGGGCTTCGGCGAGCTCGCGCAAGTACTGGAAAATCTGACGGTAAGCCTTCGGCGGCTTGTTCGCGGCTTTCTCTTTTTGCGCGTTACGCACCAGCGCGCGCAGCTGCTGGCGATCGGCTTCAGGATACAATTCCAGAACGGTTGGCACTGCATCGTCGCCTTCTTCTACCAGACGGTCACGCAATACTTCAAGCTTATGGAACAGCGAAACCTGCTGGTTGTGGCGATTTTTGAGCTTGTCGAGCGCGGTCTGGATCGGCTCTACGTCGCGGGAACGCAGCATTTTACCAATCAGCTGAAGCTGGCGGCGGCGGCCTTCTTTTTTGATTTTTTGAGCTAAATCAATGGCTGCACGAAGATCGTCGTCGAGCGGGAGTTTGTCGAGCGAGTTTTTACCCAGCTCAACCATCTCGGCACCGAGATCTTTCAGCGCTTCGGCATCGCGTTTAATTTCACTTTTGCTGACCCAGATGATCTCATCATCTTCTTCGTTGTTCTCTTCAGGAACATCGTCGAGCCAGTCTTCTATTTTCTTAGTCATTATGGATCCTTAAAATTCTTGGCCGCATTATCGCACGGTTGGCAACAAAAGACCCAGTCGGAATGCGAAATTGTACTAAGTCTCTGTTAGACTCTGAAGAATCTGAAAGTAATTAACTCTAACTTTTTACTTAACACCTTAATTCAAAAAGAAGGGCGGGCTGATGAACGTAACCACTCAAGTGGCAGAGCAACGTAAAACGCTGGAACAGGCAGTAGCGCAGGCTCTGGAGTTAGCGAAAGTCGGTTCTGACGGTGCAGAAGTGTCGGTCAGCAAGACCACCGGTATCGGGATTAGTACCCGTTTCGGCGAAGTCGAAAATGTTGAATTCAATAGCGATGGTGCGCTTGGCATTACCGTTTATTATCAGCAGCGTAAAGGCAGTGCTTCCTCTACCGATCTGAGCCCAGATGCTATCGCACGCACCGTGCAGGCGGCGCTGGATATTGCACGCTACACCTCTCCGGATCCTTTTGCTGGCGTAGCAGATAAAGAACTGCTGGCTTTTGAAGCGCCGGATCTCGATCTTTTCCATCCTACCGAATTGGATGCCGATCGCGGAATCGAGCTGGCTGCACGCGCAGAGCAAGCGGCACTGGCCACGGATAAACGTATTACCAATACCGAAGGCGGCAGCTTTAACAGCCACTACGGGATCCGCGTATTCGGCAACAGCCACGGCATGTTGCAGAGTTACTGTTCGACGCGCCATTCTCTGTCAGCCTCGGTCATTGCTGAAGCGGCCGGCGATATGGAACGCGATTATGCCTATACCATCGCTCGTTCGATTAATGATCTTAAAAGCCCTGAGTGGGTAGGTGCCGAATGCGCCCGCCGCACGCTGTCGCGCCTTAGCCCGCGCAAACTGCCGACCATGAAAGCGCCAGTGATGTTCGCGGCGGAAGTCGCAACTGGCCTGTTTGGTCATCTGGTTGGCGCGATCAGCGGCGGCAGTATTTATCGCAAATCGTCTTACCTGCTCGATAGCCTCGGCAAACAGATTTTGCCGGAGTGGATCACCGTTGAAGAGCATCCGCATCTGCTGCAAGGGCTAGCGTCTACGCCGTTCGACAGCGAAGGTATCCGCACTCAGCGCCGTAATATCGTACAAGATGGCGTGCTGCAAACCTGGCTGCTGACCTCATATTCTGCGCGTAAACTGGGTCTGCAAAGCACCGGCCACGCGGGCGGCATTCATAACTGGCGCATTGCCGGTCAGGGTGACGACTTTAAGGCGATGTTGCGCAAGTTGGACAAAGGCCTGCTGGTGACTGAGCTGATGGGGCAGGCGGTAAGCGGCATTACCGGTGACTATTCCCGTGGCGCGGCCGGTTTCTGGGTCGAGAACGGCGAGATCCAATATCCGGTGAGCGAAATCACTATCGCGGGTAACCTGAAAGACATGCTGCGTAACATGGTCAGTATTGGCAGCGATATAGAAACGCGCAGCAACATTCAGTGCGGTTCTATCATCCTCCCAGAAATGAAAATCGCTGGCGAATAAGCTTCAAATTCCTCTGAACAGCGGCGGGTCTCCGTCGCTGCATTCCCTCCTGCATGACTTCACGTTCTGAAAATTCTTTACAAAAAACTGA
>CAWUIY010000172.1:0-10224 GCA_963922555.1 uncultured Serratia sp.
TCATCGCACCGGGCACGTTGACCAGCATTCAAGATGCGACCGGCCGCCGCGGCTATTGGCACGTCGGCGTCCCACCGTCAGGCCCGTTTGACAGCCGATCTTTCCGTCTGGGCAATCGCCTGCTCGGCAACGACGAGCAGGCGGCCGGATTAGAAATCACCCTGCGCGGCCCGACGCTGCGCTTTAATCAGGACTGCGCCATTGTTATTAGTGGCGCGACTATTGATGCCCATCTTGACGATCGGCCGCTGCCGATGTGGCAAATTTGCAACGTGCTGGCAGGACAAACGCTGACTCTCGGTCAGATAGAGGGCGAAGGCTGTCGCAGCTATTTACTGCTGGCGGGGGGCATTGATTGCCCGGAATATCTCGGTAGCCGCAGCACGTTCACTCTGGGTAAATTCGGTGGACATGCCGGTCGCCAGTTGCGAAGCGGCGACGTGCTTCATCTCTCGGCACCTATCACGCAGGTGGAACAATTTCTACCGCCCTCTCTGTTGCCTGAGTGGCAAGAGGTGCGCGCCCTGCGGGTCATTTATGGCCCGCAGGGCGCGCCGAAATTTTTTACCGATCAGGATATTGAGCAATTTTTCGACGCAGTCTGGCAGGTGCACTATAACTCAAGCCGTACCGGTATTCGTCTGATTGGTCCGAAACCAGAATGGGCGCGTAGTGACGGCGGCGAAGCCGGTATGCATCCTTCTAACATTCACGACAACGCCTATGCCTTTGGCACGGTGGATTTTACCGGCGATATGCCGGTGATCCTCGGGCCGGATGGCCCTTCGCTTGGTGGTTTCGTTTGCCCAGCCACGGTAATTAATGCTGATCTGTGGATGCTCGGCCAGCTCAAGTCGGGGGATAAAATTCGCTTCGTTCCGGTTTCGCTGGAGGATGCCGACCGATTGTCTCGTGAAGCTGAGGCGGAGCTCTCAACGCTGCATTCCCAGCCGCAGGCTGGGATCGCGACAATTTTACAAAATCCGCTTCTCTGGCAGCGCGCCCGTCAAGGCGCGCTGCCGTCAGTAAGCTATCTCGCCGCAGGCGATCGATTTATTTTGGTGGAATATGGCGATCCGATCCTGGATATCGCGCTGCGCTTTCGTGCTCACGCGCTGATGCAATGGTTAGAAAATCATCCATTGCCCGGCATGCTCGAGCTGACTCCGGGGATCCGATCGCTGCAAATCCATTTCGATAGCCTGGTTTGCTCACGGGATAAACTTATCGCTCATCTTCAACGCGCCGAAACCACGCTGGGGGATTTACAGCAGGCAGAAGTCCCGTCACGCACCGTTTGGCTGCCGCTGAGCTGGGACGATGAAGCCTGTCGAGAAGCGATCGAAAAATACACCCAGTCAGTGCGTCCCGGTGCGCCGTGGTGTCCGAGCAATATTGAATTTATCCGCCGTATTAATGGCTTAGGCAGCATTGAGCAGGTGAAACAGACCGTTTTCGATGCCCGCTATCTGGTGATGGGCCTGGGCGACGTTTATCTTGGCGCACCGGTAGCCACGCCGCTGGATCCGCGTCATCGTCTGGTCACCACCAAATACAATCCCGCTCGAACCTGGACGGCAGAAAATTCGGTCGGCATCGGCGGCGCTTACCTCTGCGTATACGGCATGGAAGGTCCGGGAGGCTATCAGTTTGTTGGCCGCACTCTGCAAATGTGGAACCGCGATCGCCAGACATCGGCCTTCGTGAAGCCCTGGTTGTTGCGTTTCTTTGACCAGATCCGCTTTTACCCGGTCAGCGCGGATGAATTGAAAACTATTCGTCTCGCCTTCCCTTACGGCAATTATCCACTGCGCGTTGAGGAAGGGACGTTCAGTCTCGATCAGTATCAACAGGATCTCACGGCACAAAAACAGGCGATCGATGCATTCCAGCATCAGCGCCAGTTGGCCTTTGATCAAGAGTTGGCGCGTTGGCGGGCGGACGGGCAATTCACCTACGACAGCAGTTTGCAGCCGTCTTTGTCAGAGGATGAACAGGCAATACCGGCAGGCTGCTATGGGGTAGACAGTCAGGTCGCGGGCAGTGTCTGGCAGTGGCTGGTTAAACCCGGCGACAAAGTCACGCCTGGCCAAACGCTGGGAATTCTTGAATCGATGAAAATGGAAATCCCGATTTCTTCGCCGGTCAGTGGCACGGTAAAAAGCCTGGCACGCCAGCCTGGAGGACAGGTGCAGGCGGGTCAAACGTTGCTGATTATCGAAGAATAGCATCATGCCGCTCATGCCTGATGGGCGGCAATTTCAGATTTTAGCTGAAAAGAGGTGCACTAATGGTGTGTTGCTCGTCATCTATCTATGATTAAATAACTCTCATTAACATTTAAGCTGCGAACTGAGAAAGATGGCCGAACATAATCTATTAGACCCACAAACTGTTGTTTCTTTCCCAAACAGTGAATGGCGAGGTACATCAGCTGCCACTTCCGCAGCTGTAAATGCGCTAGAACAGGGAAAAGTTTTATTTTTCCCTCATCTGGCATTCGCTCTTACTCCCGAGCAGCAAAGTTTGCTGGATCCGGCTCTTGTTGATCCTAAGCGAAAAAATATCAGCTACGACGCAGGCAATCACCAAATCAAAGGGGTTGCCAGTGCCGAAAAAGAGCCACAGATCAGAGAGCTGCTGGAAAATTTTTATCAGTCCAGTTGCTCTCTCATTGAGGCGGTTTTGCCGGAATACCAGAGGGTATTACGTAAGCCGGTCAATAGCTTGCGCCTGCATCCGGTCAGTGAATGGACCAATAACAGCTCATGGCGTAAAGACGACACGCGCCTGCACGTTGACGCGTTTCCTTCACGACCTAACTATGGCGAGCGCATCCTGCGCATTTTCACCAATATTAATCCGCACGGCGAAGATCGCGTCTGGCGTATTGGCGAACCTTTCCCGCAGCTGGCAGAGCGCTATTTGCCACAGCTGCCAGGTTTCTCGCCGTTCAAAAGCTGGTTGCAGCATAAACTGCACATCACCAAAACGCCGCGCAGCCATTACGATCATCTGATGCTGCAAATGCATGACAAGATGAAATCGGACGCTGACTACCAGAAAAACGGCCAGCAGATCACCCAGCGTTTCCCGCCGGGCAGCACCTGGATCTGCTTCTCTGACCAGACGCCGCACGCTGCAATGGGCGGCCAGTATATGCTGGAGCAAACCTTCCTGCTGTCGGTTAAAGACATGCATAATCCTGACGCCTCCCCATTGCACACGTTACAACGGCTGACTAAAAAGCAGTTAGTGTAGGCTGATTTGACGGATTATCTGGCGGCGCTTTTCACGCTGCGTCGCCATTCTTTCCGTTAACTGTTCGACTATTTTGGCCGGAGCGACGTCGGGATGCCCGGCATTAAAGCCCGGTGCTGGCGCATATTCCAGTCCCAATTGAATTCTCTGCGCGGCGTCTTCATCCTCTAGCTCTGCGACCAACGTCAGGGCAAAATCGATTCCAGCCGTCACACCGCCTCCGCTGAAAAAATTGCCATCTCGCACAACGCGTTCGTTTACCGGAATGGCCCCAAACCACGGCAGCGTATCGAGATACATCCAGTGGCACGCCGAACGTTTCCCCTGTAATAACCCCGCCGCCGCTAGAATGAGCGAGCCGGTACATACCGAGGTCACGTAAGTCGCTTTACTCGCTAGCCTTTGAATCTGCGCGATAAAATCGGCATTTTGCATCGCGTCGGTACAACCGCCGCCGCCCGGCACGCACAGCACATCGCAATCAGAGAGTTGTTCCAGCGCAGCGAGTCCCGCAAAGTGCAGCCCTTCCGATTCAATCGTTTCACCTCCCAACGAGGCCGCGATCAGTTGCACATCGGGTAATCGTGAAAATACCTGCCAGGGACCGGTAAAGTCGAGCTGGGTTACGCCGGGATAAAGTGGAAAAACGAGGGTAAAGGGCTTTTTCATCACAGACTCCTTAAGTAGGGTTGGCATCCTTAGATTATTCGCATTACAGTTGGCTTGAAGGTCATATTTCCCTCATTTAACGCCAACCTGATGCGGACTCATGTCATGAAGCAGCTCGGTTTTATCGTCTTTCCCGATTTTAATTTGCTGGATTTTGCCGGGCCGCTGACCGCCTTCGATACCGTGTCGCGCGACCTGCCTGCGCCACTCTACCAGTGCCATACGCTATCCGTTGATGGGGGGTTAATTGCCAGCACGCCAGGTGTCGAGGTAATGAGCCAGAAGCTGGATAAAAGTCGCGAGTTTGATACCCTGATTATCGCCGGAGGGCGCGGTATCACTGAAGCAATGCACAGTGAACCGCTGCTGGATTTTCTGCGCTATCAGCACAGTCAGGGGCGGCGGGTTACCAGCGTGTGCTCGGGTGCCTTTATCCTTGCTGCGACCGGCCTGCTCGACCACCAGCGCGTCACTACGCATTGGTCACAGGCGCGCCGTTTGCAGCAGCGTTTCCCTGCCATCAGGGTCGATCAGGACAAGATTTTCATCCAGCAGGATCGGCTCTGGACTTCGGCCGGAATAACCGCCGGAATCGACCTTGCGCTGGCGATGATTGAAGTCGATCAAGGCGCAGAGGTCGCCGCAAGAACGGCAAGACAGCTGGTGGTTTATCAGCGCCGTGCCGGTGGTCAGTCGCAGTTTTCCGTGTTGCAGGAGTTAGATCCGGCGTCGGACCGCATTCGCATTGCACTGAGTTACGCGCGCGAGCATCTTGCCCAGCCGTTATCGGTCAGCGATCTGGCCGATGCCGCCTGCCTCAGCTTGCGTCAGTTCGGCCGACTTTTTCGCAGTGAAACCGGCCAGACTCCAGCGAAAATTATTGAACAGCTGCGTGTTGAAGCGGCGCGTGAACGCATTGAAAGCGGGCACGGCACGCTGGAAAGTATTGCCAGACAGGTTGGCTTTATCGATCCGGAGAGAATGCGCCGCGCCTTTATCAGGCTCACTGGCCAGCCGCCACAGGGGATTCGTCGGCTGGCGCAGCGCGAAAGTTAAAGCCCTTCCAGCGCCTGTTTGAAGTCGGCGACCAGATCTTCGGTATCTTCAATGCCGATACTGATTCTGACCAGCCCGTCGGTGATACCACTTTCCAGACGAATTTTTTCGGAAACCGCGCTGTGGGTGGTGGTCGCCGGGTGGCAGGCCAGCGAATCCGTGTCCCCCAGCGAAACTGCCTGCGTCACCAGATTCAAATGATCGAGGAAATGGCGTGCAGCGGCTTTACCTCCTTTCAGCTCCACCGCCATGATCCCACCAAACAGTTTCATTTGCTGGCGAGCGATGTCGTAACCGGCGTGACTTTCCAGCCCCGGATAAAATACCTGCGCGATGGCGGGATGCGTGTTCAGATACTCAGCAATTTTTTGCGCGCTGTTGGAGCTGGCCTCGACGCGCAGCGGCAGCGTTTTTAATCCACGGGTCATTAAAGCGGCTTCAAACGGGCTAAGACAGCCGCCAAACTGCTTCAGACACAGGGTGCGAATCGGGTCGATCAGTTCACGACGGCCAGCCACAACGCCCCCCGTTGCATCACCGTGACCGCTGATATATTTGGTCGCGGAGTGCAGCACCACGTCGATACCCAACTCCAGCGGGCGGGTCAGATAGGGCGTAGCAAAGGTATTATCCACCACGCTAACCGCCCCGGCCTCGCGCGACATACGAGCAACCTCTTCCAGTGAAATAATGCCCATTACCGGATTGGCCGGCGTTTCAACGAAGACCATTTTAGTGTTTTCGGTGAACGCGTCTTTCAGCGCATCGAGATCGGCCACAAACACTGGCGTAATGCCGTAGCGCGGCAGTAGATTACGGATCACCCCTTCGGTACCCCCATAAAGTGCGCCGATATGAATGATTTCATCACCACTTTTTAGTAACGCAAACAGCGTGGCGCTGACTGCCGCCATTCCGCTGGCACAAGCCACCGCGGACTCGGCATTCTCCAGTACCGCCATTCGCTCTTCAAACGCGGTCACCGTGGGATTGCCAAAACGGCTGTACATATAGCCCGGATCTTCCCCGCTGAATCGACGAGCGCCGCTATCAAAATCTCCATAAGAAAAAGAGGACGTTGCCGTGATGGGTGTGGTGATCGCCCCGCTCTGCGCATCGGGTTGCTGACCACCGTGCACCGCGAGAGTACGCATGCCGAGTGCCGTTTGATTGCCTGGTTTTTTCATAAGAAGATCCTGTTTATATTTTTTATAGGGGGTTTTCTTAAGGGTAGCAGGCAAAAAAAAACCGGCTCGGGCGCGAGGCCGGAACCGGTTTTTCAGCAGACTATGCGATTACTGCAAGACGGAGATATCCGCTACCTGCAGGAACAGTTCGCGCAGTTTGCTCAGCAGCGTCAGGCGATTGATGCGCACCGCTTCGTCTTCGGCCATCACCATTACGCCATCAAAGAAGGCGTCAACCGGCTCGCGCAGTGCAGCCAGCTCAACCAGTGCTTCCTGATACTGACCAGCAGCGAACAGCGGTTGCAGTTTGTCGCGCAGCACTACCAGATGGGTCGCCAGCTTCACTTCTGAAGGCTCTTTCAATACCGATGCATGAACCTGGTCATACAGCGCCTCGGTGGATTTCGCCAGAATGTTGGAAACGCGCTTGTTAGCGGCCGCCAGCGTAGCGGCTTCATCCAGAGTACGGAAGTAGGTGACCGCTTTAGCGCGAGCATCGAAATCGGCTGGTTTAGTCGGACGACGCGCCAGCACCGCCTGAATAGTGTCAACCGCGTGACCTTCTTCCTGATACCAGGCTCGGAAACGACCGAGCATGAAATCAACTACGTCATCGACCACTTTTTCGTTAGTCAGCTTGTCGCCGTACAAACGCACTGCTTCTTCAGTCAGGGTTTGCAGATCCAGCGGCAGGTTTTTCTCAACGATGATGCGCAGCACGCCCAGCGCAGCACGACGCAGCGCGAACGGGTCTTTATCGCCTTTCGGATGTTGACCGATGCCGAAGATCCCGGCCAGAGTGTCCATCTTGTCGGCGATGGCCAAAGCACAGGCCACCAGCGATTCTGGCAGCTGGTCACCGGCAAAGCGCGGCTGATACTGTTCGTTCAAGGCAACAGCAACTTCTTCAGCTTCACCGTCATGACGTGCGTAGTGCATGCCCATCACACCTTGCGTGTCGGTGAACTCGAAGACCATGTTGGTCATCAAATCACATTTTGACAGCAGGCCAGCGCGTTTGGCGTTCTCGACGTTGGCACCGATTTTATCGGCGATCCAACCGGTCAGAGCCTGAATGCGGTCGGTTTTGTCACGCAAGGTCCCCAGCTGTTTCTGGAACAGCACAGTTTCCAGGCGCGGCAAGTTGTCTTCAAGACGCTTTTTGCGGTCGGTATTAAAGAAGAATTCGGCATCGGCCAGGCGCGGACGCACTACCTTCTCATTACCTGAGATGATCTGCTGCGGGTCTTTCGACTCGACGTTGGCAACGAAAATGAAGTTTGGCAACAGCTTGCCCGCGGCGTCGTACACCGGGAAATACTTCTGGTCACCTTTCATGGTGTAAACCAGCGCTTCGGCTGGAACCGCGAGGAATTTCTCTTCGAATTTCGCGGTCAAAACAACCGGCCACTCAACCAGTGAAGTGACTTCTTCCAGCAGGCTGTCGCTCAGATCAGCAATACCGCCAATCTCGGCGGCCGCTTTCTCTGCGCCCTGCTTGATTGTGGCTTTGCGCTGCTCGTAATCGGCGATCACTTTACCGCGCTCAGCCAGGATCTGTGGATACTGGTCGGCGTTATCGATCGTGAATTCAGGCTCGCCCATAAAACGATGGCCGCGAATCGTACGCGCAGAGTCGATACCCAAAATGGTGCCTGGGATCAGCTCGTCGCCCAACAGAATGGTCACGGTGTGAACCGGACGCACGAACTGCACGTCTGAGTCGCCCCAACGCATCAGTTTTGGAATAGGCAGTTTTTGCAGAGAAGTGGCGATCATCGCTGGCAGCAAGGCCTGAGCACTCTCGCCTTTAACGTGGGCGCGATAAACCAGCCATTCGCCTTTATCACCGACCAGGCGCTCGGCCTGATCAACAGTGATACCGCATCCGCGCGCCCAGCCTTCGGCCGCTTTGGTGGCATTACCTTCGGCGTCGAACGCCTGAGCAATCGCCGGTCCGCGTTTTTCAACTTCGCGATCGGCCTGCGCCGCGCTGAGGTTGGAAACTTTGACCGCCAGACGACGCGGGGCCGCAAACCATTCAACGTTACCGTGTGCCAGATTGGCAGCGTCCAGTTCGGTGGTCAGGTTCGCTGCAAAAGATTCGGCAAGGCTACGCAGCGCCTTTGGTGGCAGCTCTTCCGTGCCGATTTCCACCAGAAATGTTTTTTCAGTCATCACTGTTTCTCACTTCTCGTTCTTTTTGCACATCGGGAAGCCCAGCGCCTCGCGGGAGGCGTAATAAGCCTCCGCGACCCCTTTGGTCAGGGTACGGATGCGCAGAATATAGCGCTGACGTTCTGTCACAGAGATCGCTTTACGCGCGTCCAGCAGGTTAAAGCAGTGCGCCGCTTTCAAAATACGCTCGTAGGCAGGCAGAGCCAGCGGTTTTTCGAGCGCCAGCAGCTTCTGTGCTTCTTTCTCATGCTGTTCAAAACTGTGGAACAGGAAATCAACGTCGGCGTATTCGAAGTTATAGGTGGATTGCTCCACTTCGTTCTGATGGAACACGTCGCCGTAGGTGGTTTTACCCAACGGGCCGTCGCTCCAGGTCAGATCGTAAACGCTGTCTACGCCCTGAATATACATCGCCAGACGCTCGAGACCGTAGGTGATCTCGCCAGTTACCGGCTTGCACTCAAGCCCGCCAACCTGTTGGAAATAAGTAAACTGGGTCACTTCCATGCCGTTCAGCCAGACTTCCCAGCCGAGACCCCAGGCGCCCAGAGTCGGGTTTTCCCAGTTGTCTTCAACGAAACGGATATCGTGAACGGTTGGATCCAGACCCAGCTCTTTCAGCGAGCCTAGGTACAGCTCCTGAATGTTTTCCGGCGAAGGTTTGATCATCACCTGGAACTGATAATAGTGCTGCAAGCGGTTAGGGTTTTCACCGTAACGGCCATCGGTAGGACGACGAGATGGCTGAACGTAGGCGGCAGCAAACGGCTCCGGACCTAACGCGCGCAGGCTGGTCATCGGGTGGGAGGTTCCCGCGCCGACTTCCATATCCAATGGCTGCACGATAGTACAGCCCTGTTGTGCCCAGTAATCCTGAAGCGTCAGGATCAGGCCCTGAAAGGTCTTGGTATCAAACTTTTGCATGTTGGTTTCGCACGCGAGACAAGTGAGTTTATAAAGAGTCGGACAGTATACCCGCTGCACGGAAGATAATCAGCATCAGATCGGTTATTCACGTGGTTGAAAATGCTCAAGCCAGCCTACCTATCCCCGTCAATGAAGGAGGATCGGGTGGGGAAATGCCACATTTCAGCGCACATCAGTAACGCCATTGCCTGTAGATGGCGCATTAGATTCGTTAATCATTGCCGTTTAATCGTTTTCATCGCTGTTCGCCCGATTGGCATCAACCTTGCAGCTTACTAAGCACTTGCATGCTTAGGAGGCTCGTTTATGTCACTCGAACAATCTCAGAGTACTTACCGTTATCGCATTTTTGCGATGGTTTTCTTTATCGCGCTGATTAACTATATCGATCGCGGCGCGCTCTCCTTCGCGGCCAATGACATCTCGGCAGAATTTCACCTGACTAAAATGCAGCTTGGTGCTGTGCTTGGCTATTTTGGTTATGGTTATCTGTTTGGATCGCTTTGTGGCGGATTTTTAGCCGACAGAATCGGAACCAAAAAAGTCTGGCTCATCGCAGGCGCGCTGTGGTCATTGCTGGAAATAGCCACTGCCTGGGCTGGTGAACTGGGTATAGCCATGTTTAGCGGCTCGGCAATTATGGGTTTCGCCGTACTGCGCATTATGTTTGGCTTCTCGGAAGGCCCGGCTTATGCGCTGATGAATAAAACCATCGCCCATTGGGCGCCGCGTAAAGAAAGAGGATTTTCTCTCAGCATTGGTCTGCTAAGTACTCAGGTCGGCGCATTGCTGACCGCCCCTCTGGCCGTCGGCCTGCTGTTACTGACCCATGACTGGCGTACCATGTTTATTGTGCTTGGCATCTTCTCATTGTTAGCCATCACTATTTTTGCCCGTTCGTTTACCGACACTCCACAGCAGCACCCTAAAGTCAGTGCGGCTGAGC
>CAWUIY010000173.1:0-10207 GCA_963922555.1 uncultured Serratia sp.
TATGCCGCATTGCAGCTTGATACCTCGCGTCGTCAGGCGCGTTACCACGAGCTGGCGGCGCAGAAAATCACCGATGAAAACGAGGCCAACGACGTTCCACAGGCCTGGTTTGCCAGTTCGTTAGCCGACAGCGTGGCGTTAACCCCGCCTCAGGAACAGCTACAGGCGTTCTGGAGCAAGCAGGTCAGCGCGCAGGATGATGTCGGATCGCTGATTTCATCCGCACTGCTCGGCGGTGCTGAAGCGGTGGATGTTGAAGATCCCGATCAGCACATCCTGTTTGTGGAAAGAGAGATTAGCGCTGACACCGTCGCGGCGCTGCAAGTCTGTACTCAACGGGTAGGCATTACCTTTGAGACGCTGGTGGTGGCTGGTTGGGCGTTACTTGCCAACCGTCACGTGCGGGTTAAATACAGCCAGCTGGGGCTGGTGCGCTTCTTTAATGATGAAGATTTGCAGATGCTTCCGGCGCGAATTCAGGCGGTAGGGCGCGAGAAAGTTGCGCCTTGGCTGAATGGCGTTGAGCAGCAGCTTGAACAATGTCTGGCACATGCCGATGTTTCCCTTATGCAGATTGAACGTTGGGCAGACGATGCGCCGCTGTTCGACAGCGCGGTCGCTATCTTGAGCGAGGGTCACAACGTCGGCCTCAGCGATGCGATTTCTGTCTTGTTTGCCGTGGAGTCCGAGCTACATCTGGCGCTGCTGGTCAATGTTGAAGAGCACAGCGTGCAGCTGCGCATTAACTGCCGTGGGCTGGATATCACCGAAGATCAGCTGGAACTGTTGCTTGAGCAACTCGTCATCCTGCTTGAAGGGCTGGCTCACAATCCGGACAAGAATCCCGCTGCGCTCTCCATGCGCAGCAAAGGTGAAGGGCGCAAGGCCTTCTGGAAAACGCTTGAACAACTCAACCAGCAAGAGCAAATGTCATGAAAGTACTGATAACCGGAGCCAACGGATTCGTTGGGCTTAACATTGTAAAAGCCTTGATCGCCGCTAATCATCAGGTGACGGCTTATGTGCGAGCTTCATCCAATGTGAGTTTTCTGGAGCCATTTGGCGTTACGTTAGTGCGCGGTGATCTGAGTCATCGACACACCTTACGCGAGGCCATGCTTGGGCAAGATGCGGTTATCCACACCGCCGGCAATACCAGCAGCAATCCTCGTGACTGGCCTCTGCTGGAGGCGGTGAATATCGCTGGCACGCGCCATGTGCTGGAGGCGGCGCTCGAGTGCGGGATTCAGCGTCTGGTTTACACCAGCACCACCTCGACCATCGGCGCGGTGAGCAATCCGGCGATGCAGTCCAACGAACAGACGGCACTTACTGGTTTCCGCGCTAAAAATCCCTACGCGAAAAGTAAGTTGCAGGCCGAAGAGCTGATCTATCGCGCCTGCGATCGCGGCCTGTCGGCGGTGATCCTGAATCCGGCAGAAGTGTTGGGAGCCTATGACTATTCAATGCAATGGGGCCGCATGATTCTGGCCGTTAACTATAACCAGTTGCCGTTTATGCCTCCGGGCGGTGCCAGTTTTTGTGGCGCTGGAGACGTCGGTACAGCCCACGTTAGCGCACTGACGCGGGGAAGAACCGGTGAACGCTACATCATTGCCGGAGCTGATACGCGCTATACCCAGTTTATCGAAACAATTGAAGGGGTATTGCAATGCAAAGTCTCTCTGCCCCAGACCCAATATTCCTGGTTCTACCTGAAAACGTGGCTACAGGAAAGATTCCCCTGGTTGATCAAGGGTGAAGCGATCCTCGACGCCTATCGTCTGCGCGTTTTCAGCGGTGTTTATTACTTTAGCAGTGCCAAGGCGGAACGAGAGCTGGGCTACCAGCCTTCTTCACTAAGCCAGATGGTGGATCAATGCGCCTCCTGGTACCGGGCGAACGGTTTTATTGCTTCCGAGACTTCGGAATCATTCTCTGTGACAGAACAAACTACCTAGGGGTTTTGCAATGGATTCTCATCAGCTAATAGAACTAGAACGCAAGCCATTCAAAGAGCGCGTAAAACTGCGCTATGACGCCTATCTGCAAGAAGTCGAAAAAGGCTTTATGTTTGGGCGCGAGGGGAGCGGGCCGGTCGATGCAAGCATGTATTACAAGGATCTGCACAGCGATACCTTCAACAACGTGTTGGTGTTTGGCTCCAACAGCTATCTCGGTCTTGCCAACCATCCCTATGTGAAAAACAAGGTGGTTGAGGCCGTAGAAAAATACGGCATTGGCACCGGCGGCTCTCCGGCTTTTTCAGGTTACACCCGCCAACACAAAGAGCTGGAAAAGCGTCTGGCGGCGTTGGCCGGTCACGAAGATGCGGTGCTACTGCCAAGCGGTTATATGGCAAACCTGTGCTGGGTCAATGGCTTGATGAATCGTAATGACATCATTATTTACGATCAGAACAGCCATGCCAGCGTGATTAACGCCATCAAGATGACCAACGTTCCGTTTTATACTTTTGATCCAGAGCGCCTGGACGAGTTCGACGCGATGCTGCACAAGATCCGCGCGCGGATAAAACCGGGCACGCAAATTTTCTCTACCGTTGAGGGCGTGCGCTCCACCGACGGCTCGATTATCGATCTTCGTCGCTATATTGATATCTGCCGCGCACACGACATCATCACCATCCTCGACGATGCGCACGGTTTGGGCACCGTGGGGCCGACCGGTAAAGGCACGCTCGAGCATCTCGATTTGCTGGGACAGGTTGACCTGCGTATGTCCACCTGCAGCAAGTCGCTGGGTGCACAAGGGGCCTTCGTGTCCGGCAACAGCGAGTACATCTTTATGCTGCGCAACTTCTCTTATCCTTATCTGTTTACCTCTGGTCTGGCACAGCCAACCATTGCCGCGATTTCTGCCGCGCTGGACGTCATGGAAAAAGAGCCGCAGCGCATCGAACGTCTGCATGAAAATGTGCGCTACATGCAGGACCAGCTCGAGGCCAAAGGCTTCAACATTCTGCGGGGTCAAACCGGGATCATTCCTGTGTTCTTCGAAGAAATCTCCGTGGTGGGCAATATCAACCGTCGTCTTTTTGAGCGGGGTTTGTTCGCCAACATCATGGAATACCCAATGGTCCCGCCCGATAAAGAACGCCTGCGCATCTCGGTGATGTCTTCCCATACCCGTGAAGAAATCGATCAGGCGGTGAATATTATTACTGAAGTGGCGCGCGAGTTTGATGCGATTTAATCGATAGGTTAAGGAAAATAATGATGGTAGCTCAAAAAGACATTCTGGCCGTGGTTCTCGACGTGATTAACGACATTAAAAATACCGGCTTTACACCGGAAATCGTCGAACTGGATTCATTTATTGGCGGTGAACTTGGCGTGGATTCGGTGGAAATGCTCGAGTCCTGGTACGAAATTGAGAAGCGACTGAATATCAAGGTAAACGACAGCGAAAAACGCGGCGTTTATACCCTTGGCGATCTGGTGAGCAGGATTGAAGCTTACCTGCCTGCGGTTGAAGTCAGGTCCTGATTAGCGAGTCGCCGGAATAGACAAGCGACATTGAGTGACAATCCTGGGAAACAGTAATAGGCGACTTATGTCTTCTTCAATTTGGGTATTTCCTGGTCAGGGATCGCAGCAAAAAGGGATGGGAAATGAACTGTTTGAGCGTTTTCCCAATCTGGTCAGTGAAGCTGATAACGTTCTCGGCTATTCGATTCGCGAGCTGTGTCTCGAGGATCCAAACGGGTTATTAGGTGAAACGGAATTCACCCAGCCCGCGCTATTTGTCGTCTCTGCGCTCGGTTTGCTTGCCGACCGTGAAGATGGCGTGCCCGCGCCTGATTGCTATGCCGGTCACAGCCTTGGCGAGTTTGCTGCACTGTTTGCCGCTGGCGCATTTGATTTTGCCACGGGCGTCGCACTGGTAAAAGAGCGCGGCAGGCTGATGTCCAAGGCCCCTCGCGGCGCGATGGCGGCAATTATCGGCATCGACGAGGCGCGTGTAGTCGAGCTTCTGGCGACATCACCGTTTAAGGGAATTGATGTCGCTAACATTAATAGCGCACAGCAAATTGTGATTTCAGGGCTTTACGATGACATCGTGGCTTGCGAAACGCTGTTCACCGATGCGGGGGCACGCTACGTCAAGCTGAACGTTAGCGCGGCGTTCCACTCTCGCTATATGATTGATATCGAAAAGCAATTTAAGCAGTTTGCCTTGGGGTTCACCTTCAATACGCTGACTGCGCGGGTGATTGCCAATTATACAGCGTTCGACTATCCCTCTTCGGACTATCTTGACCTGCTCACACGGCAGATAAGCCATCCGGTTCGCTGGTATGAAAGCATTTCTCGCCTGTTGGTGCAGGGAGAAGTCACTCAGCGCGAGATTGGGCCGGGCAAGGTGCTAACGAGCCTGCTGGCAAAAATACGCGCGCAGCCGATGGCTTTTATCCGCGAAACTGCCGGGCAAAAGTCGGCACCGCGCGTGGTGTTTATGTACGGCGGGCAGGGCGCACAGTACTACGGCATGGGGCATGAACTTTATCGACGAAACCCGACGTTCCGCCGCCAGATGGACGAGTGTGATGCACTTTATCGCAAGCACACCGGCAACAGCCTCGTCGAGCCACTGTATGACGAGGCCCATCGCCAGCTGCCGCTCTCGGACGTGGTTTTATCGAATGCGGCGTTGCTCAGCATGGGGATCAGTCTGACCAGTGTACTCAAGGCCGAGGGCATTGAAGCCGGAGAGGTCATTGGTTACAGCCTTGGCGAGTGTATTGCGTCGGTGGTGGCCGAGGTGCTGACGCTGGATGACGCCATGAAGCTGGTTGTTCACCAGGCGCGTCTGCTCAGTCAGAAAAAGGCCGGTGGCGGCATGATGAGCGTGCTGGCTCCGGTAGAACATTTCCATGCCAACGCCGCGCTTTATCAACATACCGAACTCGCCAGTATTAACTTCCAGAATAACTTCGTGGTCAGCGGTGATTTAACGAGTCTGACCGCCCTTAAAGAAAATCTGAACCAACAGAACGTTATCTCGATGGTTTTGCCCGTCGAGCAACCGTTCCATTCGGCCGGTATCGAGTTTATCGAGAAAGATTTCCGCGCGCTGGTCGACAGTTTGCCGAAACAGGCATCCCGCAAGACAGTGTATTCCGCCATGTCTGGCAAGCCGGTAGCGCGGTGGGACAACGAATATTTCTGGCGCGTGCTGCGCGACCGGGTCGATTTTTATGGGCTGATGAAAGTATTGGGTGAGCACAATGACGCGTTTTATGTCGATCTCAGTCCGAGCGGTACGTTATCTACTTTCCTTAAGTACGGATTTACAGAGCTGACGCAGCATGGCACGGCGATCAACCAGTTCGGTAGAAATGTCGAAAGCGTATCTCACTTGCTGGATGCGCTGAAAAAGCATTGCGGGCAGGCTGTTATGGAGGGAGCGTAATCCATGGCTATGATGCAGGATAATATGCTGTTGTCGCCGCAGGAAACGGCGCTGGCTTATTGGCAACCCTATCTTTCTGGGGCGCAAAAGACCGCCAATGCCGATTTGGTCAACGGCGATGAGGGTAATGAAGCCGCGCCAGCACCTTCGCAGGCGAAAAACGTTTTGGTTGTTCCCCTGGCGGCTGAGTTGAGCCAGGCGCTGTTGACACAGAGTAAATCAGCGCCTTTCGAGGTGTTAATCGCCGCCGCCTGGGGTCTGCTATTAAGCAAATACAGCGGCGAAGAAGATGTGCTGTTTGCGATGCCTTTTTTTGCCAACGCCGCCGTCGATTTGCCGATTCGTATGCATCTCGATGCCAATCTGCCGATCGGCGACTGGTTTCGGGATATCGCCCTGATGTTTGAACAGCATCAAGGCCATGCCGATGTCGCGCCCGAAATGTTGTTACAGTACGCGGGTAAAGAACCCAATCAGGCGCTTTTCGAATCCTGGGTAAGCGTTAATGACACTGCCAATCCGCTGGCCGCAATAGGGAGATCGCAGGCAGCGTTAGCGCTGATTTTACACCTCGGCCCGAGACTCTCTCTGGAGCTGCGCTATCAAAACAGCGAGCTTACTGACGCCGATGCGCAAAATATTTTGTGTCGCGTGCAGCAACTCCTCACAGGCTTTACCCTTGGCGAACGGCGCACGGTGGGCCAACAAAGCCTGCTCAGTGATGAAGAAATTGATCGCGTTATCAAGCAGTGGAATGCGACCGAACTGGACGCAGCGCTGGATCGTTCAATTTATTCCCTGTTTGATGAGCAAGTCAGGGTCCGTGATAACGCGACGGCGCTGGTGGCCGATGATAAGCGTTTAAGCTATCGCCAGCTTGCCGCGCGGGCAGAGCAGATTGCTGAAGGATTGCGCCGTGTCGGGGTGTCAAAAGGCGACCGCGTTGTGCTGAGTCTCGATAAATCGGCGGAACTTATCGCCGCGATGCTGGGGATCGTCAAACTCGGCGCGGCCTATGTGCCAGTGGGTCTGGATGCGCCGTGCGAACGCCGCGCGTTTATCATTCAGGATGCGCAGGTTCGCTGGACCCTGACCTCGCGTGCTGATGAACCAGCGTTTGCCGAAGACGAGCAGAGCAGGTTGCTGTTTGTCGATGATTTTCGTCAACCGGTGCCAACGAAGGGGCAGCACGACGACGTCGATTCACACACCGTTGCCTATATCATTTATACCTCCGGGACGACAGGCACCCCGAAGGGCGTAGCGGTTACCCATCGCAATCTGATCAACTTCTGCGCGTGGTGCGAGCATCTGGGTATTTTCAGCGCCGGACAGCCGATCACTCAGTTTGCGCCTTATACCTTCGATGCCTCGGCGGGGGAGATTTTCGGCACCCTGACGCGCGGCTGTGAGCTGCATTTACTGTCGAATGCCTTGATTCAGAACCCTCCGGCGTTGACGGAGTATATGGTCGCCAACGACATCCGTTTTTCTGCGTTCCCGCCGCCTTACCTGGCGCATCTGGATCCAACGCGCGTGCCAGAGGGAATGACCCTGTTAACTGCGGGATCTGCGCCAACGTTGGCACTTATCGAACGCTGGAGCGAGCGCTGCCGCTATATCAACGGCTATGGGCCTACCGAAACCACGATTATGTCGTCGGCATGGATGCGCGGTTTTGAACAGTCGCAGGATAATCGTCTCAGCATCGGTCGGCCGATTGCCAACACGCGTATGTACGTCGTGGACCACCTCGGTCAGCTTTGTGCACCGGGCATGGCGGGTGAAATCTGGATCGGCGGTGAAGGCGTGGCGGTGGGTTATATCAACCGTCCTGAACTGACCGCCCAACAGTTTATTGCCGATCCCTGGGTTGCAGGAGCCAGGGTTTATCGCACCGGCGATATTGGACGCTGGTTTGAAGATGGCCGCATCGAGTTTCTTGGCCGTCGCGACCATCAAATCAAGCTCAGCGGGTATCGTATCGAGCTTGGCGAAATCGAGTCGCGTATTGCGGCGCTGCCACAGATTAAAGAAGCTACCGTCATCGGCATCACGCCTGACGATGGCGAAGCGCGTTTGGCTGCTTATGTTGTTGCCGAAACTCACTGCGGCAATGAGACGATAGCGCAATGGCGTGAAACTCTCGCCACTCAATTGCCAGGCTATATGATCCCGGCGGCGTTTGTGGTGCTCGATGCGTTGCCGCTGACGGCCAATGGCAAAATTGACCGTAAGGCCTTGCCATTGCCGGACAGCAACGCTTACGTGCAGCGCGATTTCGAAGCGCCTGAAGCCGGTACGGAAACGATTCTGGCACAGCTGTGGAAGACGATACTTGGGATCCATCAGGTCGGAAGAAACGACAACTTCTTCGAGCTTGGGGGAAGTTCGCTGCTGGCGATGCAGATGAAGGCCAAGCTGCGCGAGCACGGCCTGTTCACCGATGTGCCGACTATCTTTGCCCATCCGCTGCTGGCCGAGCTGGCCGCTGAAATCAGTTTTGAAGATAGCGCCTCTGCGACACTGAGCATCCCGGAAAATCTGATCACCCCGACAACCCGCGCGTTAACGCCGGATCTTCTGCCGCTGGTTTCGCTGTCCCAACAGCAGATCGACCAGATTGTCGCTCGCGTGCCGGGCGGCGTGGCTAACATTCAGGATGTTTACGCGCTGGCCCCGTTGCAGGAGGGGATCTTATTCCACCATCTGCTGGCGGAACAGGGCGATCCTTACCTGCAAATGGCGCATCTTTCATTCGCCCATCGGAACACGCTGGATAACTATCTTGCCGCCATTCAGCAGGTGGTTGAGCGTCATGATATTTTGCGCACCGCGTTCTTCTGGGAAGGCCTGGAAAAGCCGGTGCAGGTGGTACTGCGTCAGGCGAACCTGCGGGTCATAGAGCCAGTGCTGGAGCCGGGCGACCGTTCGACAATTGAGCAAATGAAGTCTCGTTTCGATCCGCAGTCAATGCGCATCGACCTGACACAGCCGCCGTTGTTGCAACTGGTCGTGGCCTTTGATCACCAGCAGCAGTGCTGGCAGGCGCTGATGTACATCCATCATCTGGTGGACGACATTGCTTCGCTGCAAATTTTACTCCGTGATATTCAGGCGTTCCTTCGCGGCAACGGCGAGAGTTTGCCCGTGGCTCAGCCATTCCGCCAGCACGTGGCGCAGCTGTGTTTGCACAACAATACCTCCCGGCAGCTGGATTTTTTCAGCGCGATGCTGGCTGATATTGAAGAGCCAACAGTGCCATTTAATCTCAAAAACGGCCAGCCGCAAGGGCTGCGGATTGATGAAACACGGCGTCAGCTTGAGGCTTCCCTGGCCGCTCGGTTGCGCTATCAGGCCCGCCGTCTTGGCGTCAGTGTCAGCAGCCTTTGCCATCTCGGCTGGGCGCGAGTGTTGAGTGCGGCGAGCGGTTCCGACACCGTGGTGTTGGGCACTGTGTTGTCGGGGCGGATGCACGGCGAAGGCAGCGAGCAAATCATGGGGCCTTGCATCAATACGCTGCCGTTGCGTCTCGATCTCGGCAATCTGGATGTTGCCGAAGGCGTATTGCAGACCCACAAACGCCTTAGCGCACTGCTAAAACACGAACATGCTACCTTGTCGCTGGCTCAGCAAGGCAGCGGAATTACTGCCCCGACGCCGCTGTTTAGCTCGGTATTTAACTATCGTCATAATCGCCCATCGGACATCGACGTACTGGGCGATATCAAATTTGATGATGTGATCTGGCACGGCTTTGAGGAGCGGACTCACTACCCGCTGACCGTCTCGGTCGATGATTCCGGGCAAACGTTTGAGCTGGGGATCCAGACTGTCGAAAGCCTTTCCAGCGAGCGAATTTTTGGCTATTTCCAGCAAAGCTTGATCAGTCTGGTGTCGGCGCTTGAAGCCAACGTGCTGCCGTCTGCGGCGAAAACCTCGTTAAATCAGCTGAATATTTTGCCACCGCAGGAGCAGCAGCTGCTGAAAGGCTTTAATGCTACCGCACTGCCTTTCCAGACAGCGGCAACTATCCATCAATTGTTTGAGCAGCAGGTTATTCGCCAGCCTCAGGCGTTGGCATTGCAGGTGGGGGAAATTCGCCTCAGTTATGCTGAACTGAACCAGCGCGCCAATCGCCTTGCTCATCATCTGCAAGCGTTGGGCGTGACGCCGGACATGCGTGTGGCGGTGTGCACTGAACGCGGTGAGGCGATGCTGATTGCCCTACTGGCGACGCTCAAGGCCGGTGGCGCTTACGTGCCGCTGGACCCTGAATATCCTCAGGCGCGACTGGCCTACATCCTCGAAGATGCCAATCCGAAAGCGCTGTTGATCGACCGTCGTGGGCGGGAGCTTTTCGCCGCCGTTACGGAGAACAGTCTCACGGTGATCGACCTGGACAGCGATAGCCCGCGTTGGCAAGACTTGCCCGCAGAAAATCCCCTGGTCGAGTCGTTGACTCCAGCACATCTGGCTTATGTCATCTACACCTCGGGTTCGACCGGCAAGCCCAAAGGGGTGATGGTCGAACATCGTCAGGTGGTCAATTTCCTGACCGGAATGCAGGCTTTATTTAATCTCGACGCAGAGGATTGCCTGCTGTCGGTGACCAGCATTTCCTTTGATATCGCCGGTCTGGAGCTTTATCTGCCGCTGATGACCGGGGCATCTATCGTGCTGGCTAGCCGTATTCAGGCTATGGATCCGCATGCGCTGCTGAATCTGCTTAATCGCTATAACGTGACTATTATGCAGGCGACGCCAACGA
>CAWUIY010000174.1:0-10070 GCA_963922555.1 uncultured Serratia sp.
CTGAATGCCTTACGACCCCACGGCACCTGACAGGGATTAACGATTGGCGCAAAAGCGGAAGCCGAGCGGAAACGCTGCGGGTTGCGTAAAGCCAGCATCAGCGCGCCGTGCCCACCCATTGAATGGCCCATGATTGACTGGCGATCGCTGATATTAAAATGTTCCTGTACCAGCAACGGCAGTTCATCACTGATGTAATCATACATACGAAAATGCGCAGCCCACGGAGCCTGAGTCGCATTCAGATAAAAACCGGCACCCTGACCTAAGTCATAGCCTTCATCGTTAGCCACGTCCTCGCCGCGTGGACTGGTATCAGGTATCACCAGCACCAGACCCAGCTCTGCTGCAATACGCTGTGCACCTGCTTTAGTGGTAAAGTTTTCATCGTTGCAGGTCAGGCCAGACAGCCAATAAACCACCGGTGGAGGGTTGTCATCGCGTGGCGGCGGCAGATAAATACTGAAGGTGGTGCTGCTTTGCAAACTGCTGGAGAAATGGCGGTAGCGCTGCTGCCAGCCCTCAAACATCCGGTGTTCTTCCAGAAGTTCTATCGATGTGCTCATCTGTTGCTCCTTTAGAATTTTATTATCAATGCGTTGAATTCGTAGCGCTATTTAGCTCTAAAATCAGCGCCTGCAATGCCCTGACGTTAGGCCCGAAAGCATCGCGCCGCCAAAAAAGCCAGGTCGTGCTATCGGCAAATTTATTTTCTAATTCATGTATCTGCACACGCTCTTTGCCAGGCATTTGCTCCAGCAGGCTGCACGGCAGCATGGCAATCCCCGCACCGCTCGCGACACAGGCCACCATCGAATGATAAGACTGGATCTCCATGGTACTGTTGGCATGAAATCCGGCGTGCTTCATCCAGTTCTCTAGACGTTGACGATAAGAGCAGCTGGGACGAAACGCAAATACCGTGTGCCCGGACCGGCCGGGAAGCGTAACCATCGGCTCCTCTCCCAGCGGAGAAATCAGCACCAGCTTTTCATGAAATGCGGCACATCCGGTTAAGTCTTCGTCATCTATCGGACCTTCTGCCAGACCCGCAGCCAGCTTCCCGGAACGTACCGCATCGATAGTCTCCCCAGACGGGGCAGTGTTTAGCGACAGCGCAACCTGTGGAAAACGCTGATGATAGGCCGCAAGCAGTGCCGGAAGGCGGGTTGCCGCCGAGCTTTCCATCGCGCCCAGTTCAAACTGTCCCGCAGGTTCTCCGGCGTGGGTCAATGCCAGCGCTTCTTCACTCAGTGCGAGAATACGTTTGGCGTAATTTAAAAAATTATGGCCGATAGCTGAAAGCCGAAGCCGCTGCTTCTCGCGGATAAATAAATCGGTGCCTAGCTCCTGTTCGAGCTGGCGCAGGCGAGTCGTAAGATTTGAAGGCACGCGGTGGAGCTGTTGTGCTGCGCGCGCCACCGAGCCGGTTTCTGCCACACAGCAAAACATTCGTAACTGGGTAAGATCCATAATCTGTTCTCTTATCGTAACGAAGTTTGTTTGTATTATTCACTATTCGTGATTCTAACTTTACGTCATCATGATTGGAAGGGTTTCCTGAGACAGGGTGGCGATGCCACTGCTGAAGACAATCAAAAGATTTTGTGGAGTGAGTATGGCATTTCGAGTTGCGCTGACCGGCTTTTTGGCCTTTGTGGTCGCTTTGGGAATAGGACGCTTTGCATTTACGCCCCAGGTCCCACTGATGATCGCCGAGCATCAGTTTACCCTGACAGGAGCCGGGCTGGTGGCGGCATTTAACTATCTGGGATACCTGATTGGTGCCTATGATGCAATGAAATCTACACGCCACGTCGAGCGCCGCCTGTGGATTGGCGTCTGGGGTGCGGTGGTGCTGACGCTGCTTTCTGCCGTGGTGACTGGCGAGGTCTGGCATTCGATCATTCGTTTTGTGATCGGCTGGACCAGCGGCTGGGCAATGGTGCTGGTGTCAGCCTGGTGCAACGAAAGATTGGCGCACTATGGTCGTCCTGCAATGAGCGCGGCGGTGTTTGCCGGTCCAGGTGCCGGGATCTTTCTCAGCGGTATTGTTGCCGCCGGGATCCACAGTCTGGCACTGAGCGCCGCCGTGGCCTGGGCAGTATATGGCGTGCTGGCGTTGATTCTGGTGCTGCTGATCGCTCGCAATCTGCCTCGTGCTGGTGAGCTGCATCGCGCAAATGTCTCCACTCAGCCGCTAATTATGACTCCGGATCTCAAACGTCTGGTGCTGTGTTACAGCCTCGCGGGCTTTGGCTATATTCTTCCGGCGACCTTTTTCTCGCAGATGGCAAACGCGCGTTTCCCAGATAGCCTGTTTGCGCAGTTTGTTTGGCCCGTGTTTGGCGGCGCATCAATCATTGGCATTATTATCGGCATCATGACCCGCCATTGCCTGAAGACTCATCAGCGTCTGGCTTTAACGCTTTGGCTACAGGGTATCGGCGTGCTGTGTTCGGAAATAGTTCCCGGCGTTAATGGCCTGATTATCGGCGCAATACTGACCGGTGGCGGTTTCCTGTGCGTGGTACAGCTGGCCTTACAATACAGCCGCGAACTGGCTCCCAATCATGCGCGCTACATGGCCGGTTTATTGACCACCGGGTACGCCGTTGGCCAGTTGATGGGGCCGCTGCTGTCGGCGATTTCCACCTCGTTGACCCATCGGCTAGAGCCTGCACTTTATGTGGCTATGGCGGGATTTTGGCTCGCGGGGGCATTGGTTATCAAACGACATCGATAAGTTGCAGCTATTTCACTCATCATGGAGAGCAATCGCTGGATTCTGCGGACGGACTCAACTACAGTAAGCCACCTCATTTTGGTGTGATCTGCGTCAAGGTGATATTAACTGCTGGAGATAGAAGAAAATGGCAACATTGAGTAAAGAAGCTGTATTGGTTCATGAGGCATTAATGGCCCGTGGTCTTGAAACCCCGCTGCGTGAAGAGCCGTCTTTGGACGCCGATACCCGTAAACAGCGGATCAAAGAGCATATGACCGGTATCATGCAGCTGCTCAATCTTGACCTGAATGACGATAGTCTGGCTGAAACCCCGACCCGCATCGCCAAGATGTACGTGGACGAGATTTTCTCTGGCCTGGATTACGCCAACTTCCCGAAAATCACCGTCATCACGAACAAGATGAAGGTTGACGAGATGATTTCTGTACGTGATATCACTCTGACCAGCACCTGCGAGCACCACTTTGTTACCATCGATGGTAAGGCAACGGTGGCTTATATTCCTAAAGATGCGGTGATTGGCTTGTCTAAAATCAATCGCATTGTGCAGTTCTTCTCCCAGCGTCCGCAGGTGCAGGAACGTTTGACTCAGCAGATCCTGATTGCCCTGCAGACCTTGCTTGGCACCAAAGATGTGGCGGTCTCCATCGACGCGGTGCACTACTGTGTGAAAGCGCGCGGTATCCGTGATGCGACCAGTGCAACCACCACGACTTCGCTGGGCGGCCTGTTCAAGACCAGCCAGAACACCCGTCAGGAATTCTTGCGTACCATCCGCACAATTCGTCATAACTGATCGCTGTATTGATAAAATGGCTTGGTTATACTGCTTGCAGTTGGCTTGAAGCCCATTTTCAGGTAAACGCCTCGAAGAGTCCTCTGGTCTCGCGAGGCGTTTGCTTTTGTATCCCCGCAACAGGACGTTATTGATGCGCCCACGTATTGCTACCCTTGATTTTGCCCGTGGCATCGCCATTTTCGGCATTCTGCTGCTTAATATCAGCTCGTTTGGTTTGCCCAAAGCCGCTTATCTGAATCCTGCCTACGCCGGACAACCCTCAAACGTTGATGCCTGGACCTGGGCCGTGCTTGATGTGCTAGCGCAAGGGAAATTCCTGATGATGTTTGCCATGCTGTTTGGTGCGGGGCTGCATCTGCTCTTACCGCGCGGCAAGGCGTGGATCCAGTCCCGTCTCTCACTGCTGCTGCTCTGCGGGCTTATCCATGCGGTATTTTTTTGGGATGGCGATATTCTGCTGTCGTACGGCCTGATAGGACTGGTGTTCTGGCGTCTGGTGCGCGAAGCGAGGAGCAATCAGTCACTGTTTCGTACCGGCGTGGTGCTATACCTCATCGGCGTTGCGATTCTACTAATGCTTGGCCTGATTTCCAAACCGGACCCCGGCAGTTTCTGGAATCCCGGCTATGCGGAGTTGCAGTATGAGCAGTTTTGGCGTTTCAAGGGCGGTATCGAGGCCATCAATAATCGTCTGGATTTGCTGTCGTCCAGCCTTGTCTCCGTGGCGGTGCAATACGGCTGGGAACTGGGCGGGGCGATGTTGATGGGGGCCAGCCTGATGCGCAGCGGATGGCTGAAAGGGCAGTTTAGCGTCCGCCATTACCTCGGCGTTGCGTCAATAATGTTACCGCTTTCATGGGCAATTCAGATCCCGGCGGTGGCTATCGCCTGGCATACTGGCTGGGACTATCGCTGGAGCGGCTTTTTCCTGCAGGCTCCACGCGAGATAGGCGCGTTGATGCAGGCGGTGAGCTACCTGGCCCTGTGTTACGGCTGTTGGCCGTGGCTGGTAAAGCAGCGCTGGGCAATGTGGATGTCACAGGTAGGACGCATGGCACTGACCAATTACCTGCTGCAAACGCTACTCTGCGATTTCTTCTTTGATACGTTAGGTTTTTATCAACATTTCAATCGATTACAGTTGGTAGCGCTGGTTCCTGTGGTCTGGCTAATCAACCTGGTGGTAACGCTATGCTGGTTACGGTATTTCCGCCAGGGGCCGATGGAGTGGTTATGGCGTAAGCTCACCGCTAAAGCCGCCGGAGAACCTGCCAACAGCGCGCGCTGATGCGCTTTATGTGAAGTTGCGACAAAAGTTGCAAAATTGTATGTAAACGTTTTCTGAGCTGTGACGAGACTCACGCTGGTTTGCCGTCAAAGTGTTTAGGATAGCGGTCGTGCAGAGCAAGCCGATCGCTAAACTAAAACAGGAAACAACCATGATCACTGTACTTTCCCTTTCGCCAGACTTTCTCTCATTTGCCCGGGGTTCAACTTCTCCTCGCTGCCGTCGGCCTCAGTTAACGACCTGCGGAGCGACCTATGGTTACCATTCGTGATGTTGCCAAACTGGCAGGAGTCTCTGTCGCCACCGTTTCAAGGGTCCTGAATAATCCGGCTATTGCCAGTAAAGAAGCCAGAGAACAAGTGCTTAGCGCCGTAAAGGCGTTGGGATATCGCCCTAATGCCAACGCACAGGCGCTGGCGACGCAAAGCAGCGACACCATTGGCGTGGTAGTCATGGACGTGTCTGACCCTTTCTTTGGTGCGTTGGTCAAGGCCGTTGATACTGTCGCCCAGCAACACAATAAATACGTACTGATTGGCAACAGCTATCACCAGGCCGAAAAAGAACGCCATGCTATCGAGGTACTGATCCGGCAGCGTTGCAACGCGCTGATAGTTCATGCAAAAGCGTTGGGTGACGCAGAACTTGCGCTCTTTATGGATCAGGTTCCCGGCATGGTACTGATTAATCGGGTAGTAAGCGGTTACGAACACCGTTGCGTGTCACTCGACAACGTCGTGGGTGCCGAGATTGCAACTAAACTGCTGATAACACAAGGGCATCAGCGGATCGGCTATATTGGTTCCAGCCACGGTATCGCCGATGAAACACAGCGTTTTGCAGGTTACGCGACGGCCATGAAGCAGGCACGTCACGACCACACTTTTCCACCTGATAGCTGGCGTGCCGAAGGCTCCCCGGATTTACAGGGTGGAGAGGCGGCGATGGTAGAACTTCTGGGGCGCAATCTGAGTCTCAGTGCAGTATTTGCCTATAACGATTCGATGGCTGCTGGCGCTCTGGCGGTGTTGAAAGAAAACGGTATTCGTATTCCCAGCGACTTTTCATTAATTGGTTTCGATGACATTCCGATTGCTCGTTACACCAGCCCGAAATTAACTACGGTACGCTATCCGATTATTTCGATGGCGACGCTGGCAACCGAGCTGGCGCTTCAGGGGGCGGCAAACCCGCTATCAGCCGGGGTTTCACACTGCTTTATGCCGACGCTGGTCAGGCGTCATTCTGTGGCTCCGTGGCAAAGTGTGGCACCCGTCACTCCCTGAGAAATTAATCCGATGTAACCGTTTTCAATCTGTGAGTACTTTCACAGTTTATTAACATAGCACCTATTATGATTCAGGCGTTTTCAAGATGATTCTATCTGTTTCATTTTGACTGACGCAGGGCACAAATAAATAACAAAAAGTGATGATTAGCAGTTCAGGAGGATCTTCGTCAAGGAAGGCGGGTATCTGGGAACAATATCGATTTCAAGGCAGTTAACAAGATATTGGCAGACACCAAATTCTGTACCCCCCTACACAAAACCGGAGATACAAATGAATAAGAAGGCTTTCACCCTGGCTACTCTGGCTGCCTGCATGATGTTTGGCACTGCCGCTCATGCCGCTGATACCCGTATCGGTGTCACTATCTACAAATACGACGACAACTTCATGTCTGGCCTGCGCAAGGATCTAGAAAAAGATGCCAAAGCGGCGCCGGACGTGCAACTGCTGATGAATGACTCGCAGAACGACCAGTCCAAGCAAAACGATCAGGTAGACGTGTTGATTGCCAAGGGCGTGAAAGCGCTGGCCATCAACCTGGTGGACCCCGCGGCGGCGCCGGTCATTATTGAAAAAGCTCGCGGTGCCGGTATCCCGGTGGTGTTCTTCAATAAAGAGCCTTCTCGTAAAGATCTGGATAGCTACGACAAAGTTTATTATGTCGGTACCGACTCCAAAGAATCAGGCGTTATCCAGGGTCAACTGATTGCCAAGCACTGGAAAGCCAACCCAGCCTGGGATCTCAATAAAGACGGCGTGATTCAATACGTGTTGCTCAAAGGCGAACCGGGCCATCCGGATGCTGAAGCGCGTACTACTTATGTTATCAAAACGCTGAACGATGACGGCATTAAAACCCAGCAGCTGCAGCTCGATACGGCAATGTGGGACACCGCTCAGGCGAAAGACAAAACCGACGCATGGTTCTCTGGCCCTAACGCCAACAAAATTGAAGTCGTTATCGCTAACAATGACGCGATGGCGATGGGTGCAGTAGAAGCGCTGAAAGCGCACAACAAAACCAATATTCCGGTGTTCGGTATCGATGCCTTGCCAGAAGCTCTGGCGCTGGTGAAATCCGGTGCAATGGCCGGTACCGTGCTGAACGACGCAGAAAACCAGGCGAAAGCGACCTTTGATTTGGCTAAAAATCTTGCCGAAGGCAAACCAGCGGCCGATGGTACCCAGTGGAAAGTGGTCGATAAAGTCGTCCGCGTCGCCTATAAGCCGGTTGATAAAGATAATCTGAGCCAATTCGTAAAATAATTCGTTTTAACTGTCGCTGTAGCAGTAAAGGTCTCGATCATGCGCCCGAATAATGCACTTGAGTCATCCTATCAGGACTTATTCAATGGCTGCCTTGCTACAGCGACAATGACTTAGAATTTCATGTTTCAAGCGAAAATTGCTGCCAACACTATTTTGACCTGAAGTACGGATATAAAAAGAAGTGGGAAAGTTAGTCGGCTAAGAAGCTAAAAGCAGTGGCATGTTTTAAGCAAGACTTACCAGCTGGTTAAGTAAATATACTTTGCGTTATGTCGCTTAGGTCAGCCGGTCAGGAAGTTTCTGACCGGCGATTTTAATCCTTAGCCCGGTTTCATTTAATTAGGTAGCGCTATGGCCGATATTAATACGGAACAGCCCCGCGAGTGGCTGCTGGAAATGAGTGGTATTAATAAGTCATTTCCAGGCGTAAAGGCGTTAGACAATGTGAATTTAAAAGTGCGCCCGCATTCAATCCACGCATTGATGGGAGAAAACGGTGCCGGTAAATCCACATTATTAAAATGCCTGTTTGGTATTTATAGTAAAGACTCAGGGACCATTCTTTTTCAGGGCAAGGAAGTTAATTTTAAAAGCTCGAAAGAAGCATTAGAACAGGGCGTATCAATGGTTCACCAGGAGCTAAACCTGGTGTTACAGCGTACAGTCATGGATAACATGTGGCTCGGCCGTTATCCAACCAAAGGTTTTTTTGTCGATCAGGACAAAATGTATCAAGACACCAAAGCCATTTTTGATGAACTTGATATAGATATCGATCCGCGTGAAAAAGTCGGCAAACTCTCTGTTTCTCAAATGCAGATGATTGAAATCGCGAAGGCTTTTTCTTATAACGCCAAAATTGTGATTATGGATGAGCCAACTTCTTCTCTGACCGAGAAAGAGGTGAATCATCTGTTCACCATTATTCGTAAATTAAAAGAGCGTGGCTGTGGGATTGTTTATATTTCCCACAAGATGGAAGAGATTTTCCAGCTGTGCGACGAAATTACTATTCTGCGTGATGGTCAGTGGATTGTTACCCAGCCTCTCGAAGGCCTGGACATGGACAAGATTATTTCGATGATGGTTGGGCGTTCCCTGAGTCAGCGTTTCCCAGACCGTTTAAACAAGCCGGGAGAGGTCATTCTCGAGGTACGTGGCCTGACGTCTTTGCGCCAGCCGTCGATTCGCGATATCTCTTTTGATCTGCACAAAGGGGAGATTCTCGGTATTGCCGGGCTGGTGGGTGCCAAGCGAACCGATATCGTCGAAACGCTGTTTGGGATCCGTGAAAAGCTACAAGGTACGATTAAGCTGCACGGTAAAAAAATAAATAACCACAGCGCCAATGAAGCCATTAACCACGGTTTTGCGCTGGTGACCGAAGAGCGTCGTTCAACCGGTATCTATGCTTATTTGGATATTGGCTTTAACTCGCTGATTTCGAATATTCGCAGTTATAAAAATAAAGTCGGTCTGTTGGATAATAACCGTATGAAGAGCGATACCCAGTGGGTGATTGACTCTATGCGCGTTAAAACTCCGGGGCACAAGACCAGCATAGGATCGCTTTCCGGCGGTAATCAGCAAAAAGTTATTATTGGTCGCTGGTTGTTAACACAGCCAGAAATATTGATGTTGGATGAACCCACTCGCGGCATTGACGTAGGGGCTAAATTTGAAATCTATCAATTAATGACTGAGCTGGCCAAGAAAGATAAAGGCATTATTATTATCTCTTCTGAAATGCCGGAGCTATTAGGTATTACTGACCGAATTTTGGTAATGAGCAATGGACAGGTTGCGGGTATTGTTGAAACAAAAAATACATCGCAGAATGAAATATTACGCCTTGCATCCTTGCACCTCTAATTTCTAAGGGTTCTTATTATGAATGCATTAAATAAGAAAAGCATGCTCACTTATCTTAAAGAGGGCGGGATTTATGTTGTACTGTTTGTATTGTTGGCAATTATTATTTTTCAGGATCCAACATTCCTGAGTCTGATTAACCTGGGCAACATTCTTACCCAATCTTCTGTGCGTGTAATCATTGCGCTTGGCGTGGCGGGGTTGATTGTTACCCAAGGCACAGACCTGTCCGCAGGGCGACAGGTTGGGCTGTCAGCAGTTGTCGCAGCGACCATGCTGCAAGGAATGGACAACGTCAACAAGGTTTTCCCGCACCTTGACGTAGTGCCAATTCCATTAGTTATTCTGGCCGTGTGCCTGATTGGTGCCGTCATCGGTCTGGTCAACGGGATTATTATCGCCTATCTGAACGTAACACCGTTTATTACCACGTTGGGCACCATGATTATCGTCTACGGCATTAACTCGCTGTATTACGATTTCGTGGGCGCTTCACCGATTGCGGGTTTTGATTCCCATTTCTCAACCTTTGCGCAAGGCTTTATCAATCTCGGTGGCCTGAAGCTGTCTTACATTACCTTCTACGCGATTATTGCTATCGCCTTTGTCTGGGTACTGTGGAATAAAACTCGCTTTGGCAAAAACATTTTTGCTATCGGCGGCAATCCTGAAGCAGCGAAAGTTTCTGGCGTCAACGTACCGTTAAACCTGATTATGATCTACGCATTGTCCGGGGTGTTTTATGCCTTTGGCGGTATGTTGGAAGCGGGGCGAATCGGCAGTGCGACCAATAACCTCGGC
>CAWUIY010000175.1:0-10033 GCA_963922555.1 uncultured Serratia sp.
GCCCAGGTTATGATATTGCTGCCAGCAGCATGGCAACGCTTGCCCTGGTCCACATGCTACGAGAATGGCTACTGGCTAATAAGAAAGAAACGTCCTGGTTAAACGCACTCAGTGATAAAAAAATCGGTCGTGCGATTTCGTTGATGCATTCATCACCGGCAATCAACTGGACGTTGCCGAAATTGGCTACAGAGTCAGCCATGTCTCGTAGTGCCTTTTCCACTCGATTCCGTCAACTTACAGGTTTAACGCCGGGTAGCTACCTTACCTCATGGCGTATGGAACTCGCATGCGCTGAACTCAGGAAGCGTTATAAAAGTATTACAGAGATAGCAGCATCAGTGGGTTATCAATCTGTGCCCTCATTTACCCTGGCCTTCAAACGTTATACCGGCGCTACGCCTGGTGCATACCGCTCACAATATTGAATCCCATGCTAATGGCGTATCCCCAAGCGCAGTTCTAAAACTTTGCAACCCGTTGCGGTAGCGTTCATCACCGTTGAAGATGCCTTCGACACAGGTGTGATATCCGACATGAAATTTGGCAGGCAGAAATATATCGACTAATGTTTAGTTAATTTACCTTAAGTATCACCTGTAGTGCTAACTTAAAATCGATATAAGGAGTTTCATGCTATGCCTAAATTCCAGATACATTACAAAACCGACGCCCAATCCGAGCTATGGTTTGATGGCGTGATCGAGCCGGACGGAAGCACGGGATACAAATTTTCCGGCACGCTCACCGCTTGTTGCAAGCTGGATAGGTCTTCATTTAATTTCGATAACATCGTGCGTTTCCAGCATGGCGGGTCGGCCAGTAGCTACAACGACATAGAATTCACGTTGGTAGGCGGTGGGAATAACAAGTTTGAGGTAAAGGGCAGCGGCACCCGAGAACCTAACGATACCGTCGACTTTAGAATCGGTTTTAACGAGGGGACCGAAGGCCAGTTCCATGATCGCTCCCTGAGTTTCAGGAAAAATGTCACCCCTGGCGGCCCTTGGCAAGAAATTGCTGCATCGTATCTCCTTAAAGACAGCTACGGTGAGATAAAATATGACGTCCGTTTTAACGGTCGTGCGCGCGCAGACGGCCCGGACGGGTACGTTATGGAAGGCACCCTTGATGCCTACGAAGGACCAGGCGCAATGACGCCGCAGTACGCGAAATTATGTTATGGCTCTCAGAGCGAGTCGTGGTCCGATAAGACTGAGGTATGCAAAAAAACCCCGGTTGACTATGTGCTAACCGGCAGCCGCAAACCTGGCGACAAGCTTCAGGTTCAGGTAGGCGCTACGAGTAAGGTCTTTAATCTTTACGAATATGGTTCGGAAATCCGCTGTGAGTTACCGGACAATTTCTAATCTAACCAGCGTCCACGCTAGAAAATGCCCACTGTTTAAGTAAAACTAAAGGTGCGTGTCTCTCACTCATCACCTCTGCCTGAGAGTTTGTACGCACCTTAACTTAGCATCCCAGCGGTTCTATGCCGCATCGGAGCTTACCGTAACACCATTTCAAATGCGGGTAGAATGCCTTTTATTTCGTATGTCCGGACAAAGGCTGGAGGTCAAAGCTAAAATTGACCATTTCACCGGCTTTCTTTAACTCGTTGATAATGCTTTCAGCGACAGGGATCCCGGTCTCGAAACGTTCGCTTTCGCACTCGGCTGCACGCTGGCCGGGATAGCGTGAAGCGGAGCCGGATGCGGTAAGATAAGTCTCTAGCCAGGCGCGCATATGCCCGTCAAAGGCAGCATGACCCACAAGCAAATCGGGGTTTACTATTAGAGCAAAGGCGCTGACATTGCCCGCGCTGCTCGTCGCGCCATGTTGTGCTGCACTTGCCGCCGTGGTTGAACCCGTCAGGCTTCCTGCAAGAACCTGAACCAGCATCGCCAGCCCAATTCCTTTATGTCCCGCAATCGCCAGCATGGCACCTTTCAACGCCTGTTGCGGATCGTCGGTGATTTTCCCATCTGGCCCAGTGGCCCAGTGGTTTGGGATGGTTGTCTCGCCATCCTTGATCGCTTGCAATACGTTACCGCGTGCAACCACGCTGGTTGCCATGTCAAACACCAGAGGTTCACTACCTGCCACCGGCGCTGCAAACGCGATAGGGTTATTGCCGATTGCCGGTTTGCCGCCACCTTCAAGTGCCATAAGTGGTGGCGTTTCCTGACAAATCACGGCCACCATGCCTTTTTCAGCAGCTTCGAGAACAAACTGCCCTAATGCCGCTAAATGACCGCTGCGGCGCAACAGTAATGTCACCACTGGCTGAGTGTTCGCCAACTGAATTGCGGCTTCTATGGCCGCGCAGGCGACGGACTGACCAAGACCACCGTCGCCGTCAAAATACACCACGCCGTCACGAATATCGCTGGTGAATACCGGTTTTGAGTTGATTTCACCTTGGCGCATTTTTTCCAGATAGGTCAGCACTCGCGCGACTCCATGAGTATCGATGCCGCGCAGGCTGGTGCGAACCAGAACCCTTGCCGTCTGTTCGGCATCAACCTGACGCGCCCCAGCATGGATATACAGATGGGTTATCCAGTGCTGCAACTCGGCAGCTGAATAACGGGCAGAAGAAGATGTCTTTGTCATGATGCTTCCCCCGCTTAGCAATAATAATCGTCGATAAAAACACAGCCGCGCTGAGACATTTTCTCTTCCGTGTATGAAGAGCGATCCCAGGTGCCGTCCTGAATAGCGGCCGCCGTGCTGGCTTCCTGAAGCTGTTTCTTATTGGCTTTTTCAAGTATTTCGGCGGCTTCTTCCGGGCGGATAACAATGATGCCATCTGCATCGCCCAAAATGATGTCCCCCGGATGCACGACGATACCGCCACAGGCTGCAGGAACATTGACTTCGCCCGGCCCCTGTTTATAAGGGCCATTGGGCTGCACACCCGCGGCATAAAACGGCATATTCAGGCGGGCCAATGCGTCAACGTCGCGCAGTGCGGCATCCACCACCCATCCTGCATGACCACGGCGTTGAGACCAGTTGCCCATGTTCTCGCCGGCCAGCGCATTCACCAAATCACCTTGACCATCCACCACGATAACATCACCGGGCTGCGCCAGATCCAACGCGTGGTGCATCATCATGTTGTCGCCCATTCTTGCTTTAACCGTGACGGCCGTACCGATGAGCGGCAGATGATTAAGCGGGCGCAGGCGGCTGTTCATACAGGCCACACGATTCATGACATCGCCAACGTTAGCGACCGGTATGCCACGAAATCTCTCAACAATATCACGCGGGGCGCGGTTAACTTTTTTGAAAACTCTAAATCCGACATTGTTCATCGTCATTTCTCCATCCTGTAAAAAGAGCGGTTACCCATGCAGGGGTACCACACCGGTGACTACAGCAGCGATCAGCAACATCAGGCAGCTGACCAAGGCCCATTTGAGTACGGTTCGTTGAGTGGAGGCATAGTCGAGATCGAGCATGCCTACCAGCAGATAGGTTGACGCGACAAATGGGCTAAGAATATGGACTGGTTGACCGATCAGGGATGCGCGAGCCATTTCTGCGGCAGTAATCCCGTAGTGGGACGCGGCTTGTTGCAACACCGGCAGTACGCCAAAATAGAACGCATCGTTCGATAACAGCCAGGTCAAAGGCACGCTTAGCAGCGCGGTAACGACCGCCAGATAAGGCCCAAACGATTCTGGGATGGCGTGCACCACGCTGTTGGACAGCGCGGTTGCCATACCGGTACCTGAAAGTACGCCGGTAAAAACGGAAGCAGCAAAAATCAGCGTGGCCACTGAGAGAATTTCTGCGCCGTATTTGCCCACCACTTTGCGCTGTAGTGCAAGGCCCGGAAAATTGACGACCAGGGCGAGCGCGGTTGCCAGCATAAACAGGTAAGTCAACGGCATGATGCCCAGGATTAATGCGACTATCAGTACCACGGTCAGCAGCCAGTCAAAGACGAGTCTGGCTCCCTGCCACCGTGATGAAGTATCTTGTTCTGCTGAGACTACGGGTAATTCCAGCACGCCAACGCGAGCGCGCTCGCGACGACCAAACTGCCAGGCAAGAATAAATACAAAAACGATGCTAACGACCATCGGTACGACCATCGGTACGATCATTGGAGTAAAAACTTCCTCCATCGGCACCTGCATTGACGCAGCCGCCCGGGCGGTAGGCCCACCCCACGGCAACATATTCCCAAGCCCCGTACACAATAAAAGCAGCGTTGCGACTCGGGATATGCTCAGCCCCATTCGTCGATAAAGCGGCAGCATCGCCGAAAGTACTATCATGTAAACGGTAGCGCCATCACCGTCGAGGGCAACCATAAAGGCCAGAGCCACGGTGCCAATCAGCACTCTGACCGGATCCCCCTTGACCAGGCGAACGATAAACGACACCAGGGGATCAAACATTTTGGCTTCGGTCATGGTGAGAAAGTACAGCATGGCAAAAATCAGCATTAACCCGGTTGGTGCAACGGTTTTAGTCCCGTCGGCGACCATCTTGCCAAGATCACTGGCATGGCCGGTCAACAAAGCAAAAGCGCTGGGTACGAGAATTAACGCGGTGAGTGCCGACAGACGCTTGGTCATTAACAAAATGACGAAGGTAGCCAGCATGGCAAACGCAATCAGGGTTAGCATCGGCTCAGTTCCTTGTTTTCTTTTGGCCACATGACCAAAGAATAAAATTCCAGAAGACTAGATCTTCAGGACATCCGGATTGATGCACCAGCCGGGTGCGGGAGGACTCCCGCCGAGATACCCTAATACATTTTGCGCCGCGAGCTGCGCCATACGATCCAATGCCGCCGGCGTGGAACCGCCGACATGCGGAGTGAGGACGACGTTAGATAATTGCAATAAAGGACTGTTTTCGGGCAGAGGTTCCTCGCGCATCGTGTCCAGCCCCGCGGCATAGAGATGCCCGGAACGCAGAGCATTGATCAGATCATCTTGCTGGATCACTTCACCACGCGCCGTATTAATCACGATGGCGTTGTCAGGCAAGAGTGCGAGACGACGCGCGTCAATCAGGTGCCGGGTATGAGAATTCAGCGGAACATGCAGGCTCAGCACATCGCTATTTGGCAGCATGTCATCCAGCGAACGGCACAGCTCAATGCCAGCAATAGGGGTGGGTTTGCCCTCTAAAGCCGGATCAAAAGCCAGTACCCGCATCCCCAGGCTGAGACAGGCAATACCCAACCGCTGGCCTATCTGCCCCAAACCCACCAGCCCCAGCGTGCGGCCATTCAATTCAAGGCCATCCTGATTACGGCTCCAGCGTCCGGCACGCAGCTCACTGTCCATCCAGGCAATACGTCGTGAAGCGGCCAGCATCAGGCCAAGAGCCAGTTCGGTCACAGACTGGGCATTAGCGGCGGGGGTAACGTACACAGGTATGCCTCTGGCAGTAGCAGCCTCAACAGCAATATTGCTGACGCCAACACCATGTTTACTAATGACTTTAAGCGTTGAACAGGAATTTATCGCCCGAGCACTTAGCTCTACGGTGCGAGAAATAATGGCATCGACAGGCTCCCGGGCTAGGATATTCTCAACGTCGATGCCACTGGCTTCAGGAAGGTAAATAAGGCGTGCACCTGACTGCTCGAGTAACCTTACACCCGATGCCGACAGGCGGGGGGCAGTGATAAAAATCGTAGGTTTCATAGTGTTCTCGTTTGTAGGGTTTTCGGTCTATTTGTTTTATTTTCAAATTATGGTTCTCGTTATTGCTTAGGTCTGCTTGAATATATTGAGCAACTGAATGCTTTTGGTAATCAATTCACCGGAGAAACTATTTAATGGATCTTCGCGACCTTCGCTTTTTTGTCGCTCTGGCTAATATTGGCAATACTCGACGCGCCGCTGAGCATATTCATCGTAGCCAGCCAGCATTGATCAAAGCCATAGAACGTCTTGAGGCCAGTCTGGAGACTCAATTATTTGAACGTGATGGGCGAGGCCAGCGGCTGACACCGGCAGGCTACGCGCTATTGGCCCGTGCTATCCCCCTGCTGGATGCGGCCAACACCCTAAGTAATGAGGTGGCGGCATTTGGTCGTGGAACATCGGGGCATATCCGTCTCGGTACGGGATCATTGGGCGGCCAGTATCTGATGGGATCGATTACTCGTTTGCTGTTCGAACAGGCGCCAGATATCTGGCTGGAAATGACGGAGCGTATGAATTATGAATTACGTGAAGGCCTGCGCGCAGGCACGCTGGACCTGGTAATCGGATTGGTACCGGAGAAAGAACACGAGTTTCAATGTGAGCGACTGTTTGATGATGTTGTGGTAATCGCTGCACGGCAGGAACATGCTCTGTTATCGCATGCCGCGATAGATTTGGAAAAGCTCAGCCAATGCCGCTGGGTATTGCCCAATAGCTCGGTAGCCAGCCGACAGTGGCTAGATAATTCTTTTGCCCGCGCCGGCTTGCCCCTGCCCCTGGTTCAGGTACAAACCAGCTCTACGCGGTCAATGGCGGAAATTGTGGCTAATACTGATCTTGTTACCTTTATTTCACAGCGCACCCTGGCTGAAACGGCGGGTAAATTACGCGAAATCCCCGTCAAGGAGCTGCAATTACGTCGTGGATTCGGCCTGACGTACAGCAAAGAAAGGGCTTTTTCCCCCGCGACGCAGAGGCTGGCCGAACTTTTGCGCACCCACGGTGAGCGCCTCTTTTACGCCAATGGGTAATGAAAGAAGCGGCATCAAGAGATAAAACCCCTTGGCTTAAACGTCTAGGGATTAATTTTTTTCCCTAATTTATCAATCACCTTTTCGCCATCTTCTTTTGTGAACTCCCCTTGCTGTGGTTCAGGAAGAATATCCAGCACGCGTTCGGAAGGCCGACATAAACGCGTTCCCAGTGGAGTAACGACAATCGGGCGATTAATCAGGATCGGATACTGCAGCATAAAATCAATAAGCTGCTCGTCTGCGAATCGTGTGTCTGCAAGACCTAGCAATTCATAAGGTTCAACGTTTTTGCGCAATAGCTCACGCACGGAAATCCCCATCTCGGCAATGAGTTTTATTAACTCTTCACGGGCTGGTGGAGTATCGAGATAATAAATAATGGTTGGCTCTGCGCCGCTGTTTCGGATCATCTCTAGCGTATTGCGCGAAGTCCCGCAGGCCGGATTGTGATAAATGCTGATGTTGCTCATTTCAGTCGCTCATTAAAGTGGGAAAGAAAGTCGAATCGCTAGGGCGGCCAAGGTGACAGCCAGCACAGGCAAAGTCATGATGATCCCGGTGCGGAAATAATATCCCCAGGTGATCGTCATGTTTTTCTGAGATAACACGTGCAGCCAAAGTAAGGTTGCCAGACTGCCCATAGGCGTAATTTTAGGGCCAAGATCGCTACCAATTACGTTGGCATAAATCATCGCGTTATGGATTAAGCCAGTCGCCGTGTTGAGGTCGATGGACAAAGCACCAATCAGCACAGTGGGCATATTATTCATAATGGAAGAAAGAAAAGCGCTGAGAAATCCGCTCCCAAATATGCTCACCCAAAGGCCGTTTTTAGCAAAAATATCTAAAATTCTGGCGAGGTATTGTGTCAATCCTGCATTGTGTAATCCATATACAACCAGATACATACCCAGTGAAAAAATCACTATTTGCCAAGGTGCATTGCGCAATACTTTGCCGGTGTTTATAACATGTCCTTTTTTAGCCACGATATACAAAATAAATGCGCCAACTGCCGCAATAACACTGACCGGTATCCCCATAGGTTCAAGGACAAAAAAACCGGCCAGCAAGAGAATAAGCACTGCCCACCCCATTCTAAATGTCGGCAAGTCTTTAATTGCAGTGGCTGGCGCTTTCAAAAGCGCAACATCGTAAGCTTTGGGAATATCTTTACGAAAGAACAGATGCAGCGTGATGAGTGTCGCAATAATAGACGCAATATCTACTGGAACCATAACCGAGGCATATTGAGTAAAGCTAATGCCAAAATAATCTGCCGAAACGATATTCACCAGGTTAGATACAATGAGCGGAAGGCTGGCCGTATCGGCAATAAATCCTGCGGCCATCACAAATGCCAGAGTTGTTGCCTTGCTGAACCCCTGCGCCAGTAGAATGGCAATTACAATCGGGGTCAAAATAAGTGCCGCACCATCATTAGCAAACAATGTCCCAGACGATCTGAATATCGCTTACATGTATGACCCCGGTAATCAGCGCTAATACTGCACCAAGTGTCGCACTCGTTCCGATACTCAACCCTCTGGGTTGCCAGATAACAAGAATGAGCGCCAGTAGAAAAATTATCCCTGCCAATAACATTTGAAGCCTCATTACATATGAATAATCGAATGTATTTTTAGTTTCAGCACGATGTATTGGCTGATTTTTCCAGCCATATGCGCACCTCTTCACGCATACATTGCCATGCAGTTCCAATGGTTTCAGCCGCCCACGCTGGCATGTGAGGAGACAGTCGATAATGGATCCATTTGCCTTCACGTCGGTCAAGAACCAAACCAGAATCGCGCAAGATAGCCATATGTCGCGAAATCTTAGGCTGAGATTCTGAGGTCACAGCACAGATATCACAGACACACAGTTCTCCCGCCTCTTTAAGCAGAAGGATGATGGACAGGCGCGTGTCATCGGAAAGGATTTTAAAAAGCTGAACAGGCTGTAGCATTTTTGGCCTCGATCTGTTTAAACTATACATATGCTAAAACATATATGTTTAGTTTTAAACCCCAAATGTCACAGGAGGAATAAATAGTGCAGAATTTCCCATCCCTGAAAGCAGAATGTTTTGATCAACACATCGCACAACGGCTGAAACAACCGGTATCGCCCCGTATTCTGATCCTTTACGGTTCCGTGCGGGAACGCTCCTACAGCCGTCTTGCTGCGGAGGAAACGGGCCGGTTACTCGAGGCAATGGGCGCCGAGGTTAAAACTTTCAACCCTTCAGGACTGCCTTTACCTGACGACGCCCCGGATACTCATCCTAAAGTTGTCGAATTGCGTGAGCTGGTCAGGTGGTGCGAGGGAATGGTCTGGAGCTCACCGGAAAGACACGGGGCGATGAGTGCCATAATAAAGGCTCAGATCGACTGGATCCCGCTTAGCGAGGGAGCTGTGCGTCCATCACAAGGGAAAACACTCGCGGTGATGCAGGTGTGCGGCGGCTCTCAGTCATTCAATGCTGTCAACCAAATGAGAATTTTGGGACGTTGGATGCGAATGTTCACTATCCCCAATCAGTCATCCATAGCAAAAGCCTGGCAAGAGTTCGATGAAGATGGTCGCATGAAACCGTCATCCTGGTACGATCGCATCGTCGATGTTGCGGAAGAGTTGTTCAAAGTGACCTTGCTGCTCAAAGGGCAGACGGAATATCTCGCAGACCGCTATAGTGAACGTAAGGAAAATCATCAGGAACTTTCAGCACGGGTCAACCAGGCTAAAATTTAGTGACTGCCTATCGAGCTTAAAGGTTTTATATGAGCAAATCGTTAAACACTGCCCTTTCGTTCCGTCGTGCGAATGAAAGTGAAGCGTTTCTAGGTGGGACGACTGTTTTTATGAGCAAGATGATCCAGTAGCCGCTGTGTGACTTTACCCGTGCCAGATAGGCTATACCCCATCTGGCTTCAAGGGGAATAATGTCATTAACCCATTGTAATTTATGTAAAAAACAGGGTTGGCAATCTATGATGATTTACCTGAGCGGTAGATCATGAAGATGGCTCATGCATCAATGAAATAAAATCACTTTTACTCAACGAGCGAGTCTGGCATAAAATACACATTATTATTAACTACATACATCACGAAGCTTCTGGATAAAAAACCAGAAAATAAATTGGGAAACCCTGAAAAGCAATAACTAAATTCAGGTTTTTTATATCAGAAATTAGGGTAGCAGAACAAAATGAATAAAGAATTTACATTTAATATTAAAAGCATTTCTTTCGATGAAAACTATAACCCCTCGGGAAATACTCGCCTCACGACTAATTTTGCTAATTT
>CAWUIY010000176.1:0-10023 GCA_963922555.1 uncultured Serratia sp.
GTGTCTTGCCACTTCGCTGCATCACCTGCCATCGACCGTTTGCCAGTTGCTGGATGAACGCATTGCGAAACGTGAATTTTCCGATCTTCAGCACGCTGCCCTTCCCCTTCACGTTCCCTTTCTTGCGAGAAATTTGCATGCGTGCAGCGCCGAGCTTGATAGCAGGGAGATTGCCCCGGTTAATTTTTAACGTGGCAACCGGGCGTTTTGGCGTGGCTTTTTTTAGGCGCGCACGCTGCTTGACCAACTTTCGGGGCACGTTGGTTTCCCTGGAAACTCGTGAGCTGCTCCGACTCACTGCCCGCCCTGCGACCCGGTTAACCGCCTGCGCTGAAGCCTTGGGCACGGCTGTCTCACTTATGCGGTTCAAATTACTCAGCGCCTGCTCAAGCCCTGTGATAGACATACCTCCCCCTTATTCAATCCAGATATGAGGTTTTCCATTAAATAACTGGGTGCGCGTGATGACGTATTCCTGCCCCAGATAGGAAACGGTGTCGTTTTTTCGCGGCGTGTAGTCGCCTGAAAATAGCACCAGAGAGAGCCCATCGCCGATGAGAGGCCCCATTTCAGGAAGGAAATGGGCCTCGACGGCAACCAGTTGGTTACCCTCGATCACGACGGGCTTCCCTAATCTCTGCAACGTGACACTGTCCATCCGCGCAGAAAGAGCGTCGAACAGATTAGCCATTGATTTTTACGTCGATCAGGGTATCCCCCGCTACGACGCTCTCCCAGGCATAACCCGCAAATATGGCATCGGTAGCATCCAGTTGGATGGCATCAGCCTTCAGATACACTTTTGTTCCTGCGGGGATCGCATCTGTGGCAAGCTTTGGAAGCTGAAAAACGCCGGCGGCAAGGCCTTCACCCGTACCCGAGACAGGAATATTGGCAATGGCCACGGCCACAATGTCACCGACAGGCACAATGTCGCCACTCAGGATTTCCACTGAGCCGCCGTTGATGATGGTGAGCGTGTTACCGTTCTGAACAAAATTCGTAGCCATTGAAATTTCTCCAAACGGCCCCTGAGGGCCGAATTTTAGACATAAAAAAAGCCCTGACGGGCATTGGCGGAGCTTGGTAATTCAGCGTTACTGACCGGAGGATTTAACCAGACCGCGGTAATCAAGTGCCGCAACACCGGCGTCAATACGCACTTTGGTTGCGATGCCGTCTGAGTTGAAACCTTCCTGCTGATCGATGTATGGCAAGTCCACGCCATTCAAATAAGCCACCTCGATGGTGTCCATGCCCTGTGCAGCGGCCAGATACCAGGCCTTGGCACTGTTATCATCCAACCTCGGCTCGGCAATTACCGTGGCAAAATTTTGGATTGGGTTAATAATCCCGGCGTTAACATCTGCCCCTTTGACGCTGGCCGATTTGATGGTCTGGTTAGCCGCGGTTTCCAGTGCGGTCGGTACCAGCATGAAGGCAGGTCGAATGTTCAACGGGCGATTAGAACCCACATCTTTTTGAGTGCGCATTAACTGACGCGCAGCATCTAAACTGCTTACGTCAACACCGCCTGATGCAAGATTCTTGTGATCGGTGCTGAACAGATTTTTGCCGTCTGATAATTTTGGATTAGCTGTCAGGACGGTATAGACCAGGTCACCGATTGTCGCTTTGGCCGCGCGGCCCATTTTCAGGGGAATATCGGTCATCTGGTTCAAATCATCGTTGATGATCGCCTGACGCGTGATAGAGAAAATTTCGCCGTAAGTCGCCAGTGCAATCGTCTCACCACGATCCGAAGTGGTCACATACTTATATTCCGCCCCCTCGCGCACCTTGCGCAGCGACGGGAAACCACCGAGACCCACGCGATGAGCGGTTTTGAAGTCTGAGAGCTGGCCTTTCTTGGTCCACTCCTCAAACGTTTCGTCGGCTTCCTCCCAGCCCTGCAGCAGGGATTTATTTGCCACATCAAGCAAAATATTGCCGAAATCAGACGTACTGTGGGTCATAGCCAGCCCCACCATTTGCATCGGGTTAAAAGCCGCTATGCCCACGCCACGCTCTGTCAAAGACATGCGCGCATATTCGCGTAGCGTCATGCCGTTATAAACGTTATCGCTTTGGCGGTCTTCGTAACCTGCACGTGCCATAAGTGCCTGGCGGATACCGTCACCGGTAAAATTGCCGTTGCCTGCATGAATGTGGGTTTTACCATTTTTATTCGACGGCGTGGAGTCTTTACCCAACAGGGTCAGCAGCTTGTCTTTTGCCTGCTCAACAGAACAGTCAATATCCTCGATGCATTCGGCTTGCAGCTCCTGATGCTTTCCACCAAACATGGCAAACAGGTCCTTAATTCCTGACACACGCTGTTTCTGCGCCGTAATGACCTGATTACGAATTGCATTCTCATCAATCGCCACGGGTGGTTGATTACCCTGCGGAGCCGGATCAGATACCGGGACTGGCTGCTGAGCTGATCCCCGTGGCTTGGTGATCATGTTTTTGAGTGAGTTTGGCATAGCGTCGAATTCCTCGATACGTTTTGAGTTGATGCGGGCCATTGCCTGAACCGCAGTTGATAATTGATCGGCAAAACCGTGTTCCAGACACTCTTGTGCCGTCAGCCAGGTTTCTTCTCCCAGCATGGCAGCCAGCTCGTCGGTGCTTTTGCCCGTCTTTTTGGCATAGGAAGGGATGAGCACGTCTTCGACTTTGTCCAGCAGGTCAGCATAATCGCGCATATCATTGGCGTCGCCGCCGGTTATTCCCCAGGGTTTGTGGATCATCATCATCGCATTCTCCGGCATGATGATGGGATCCCCCACCATCGCAATGACTGAAGCCATGGATGCGGCCAGGCCATCGATATATACCGTTTTCGACGCAGCATGGCTGTTCAACAGGTTATAAATGGCTATCCCGTCAAAGACATCCCCACCCGGTGAGTGAATATGCAGGTTGATATGATCCAGATCCCCAAGGGACTTCAAGCTGCTGGCAAACATTCTGGCGGTAACGCCCCAGTAACCGATTTCGTCGTAAATGAAAATATCAGCCGTCTTTTCACCGCTGGCTTTCATTCTGAACCAGCTTTTGTCGGCGGCAGAAGCACGCGGTGACATAAACAGGTTATTCTTTCTTGTCTTGCTGAAGCTCTTGCGCACTGTCCGCCCCTTTGTCGTTAGCCGGGTCGGTGTCAAAAACTAAACCCAGCTCTTTATTTTCATCGATTTCCGCCTTGCGGCGACGTTTAACATCCCCTGGATTCGCCCCTCGCGCTCGGATCCAGTCACCTTCAGTAGCCGCCCCCCCACGCAGGAGTACGCGCCATGAGTTAGCCTCTTTGAGAGGATCAATCCATGGCATTACCGGCCCGCTGTACACTGCGTTGAACAACGTGTCTTTATCGACATCGACAGGCACGTTGATAACGCCAGTGGCGATCGCCATTTTCAGCCAGTTTCGATACATTGGCCGTGTGATTGCAGCGATAAATGCATCTTGAAGAATGCTATACCCCTCAAACGACTCCACCAGCTCCTGACGCTGCGAGCTGTAGGAACCGTTATAGTTACGAGAAATACTGGAGAAGCTGCTGCGACTGCCTGCTGCCACTGCCCTGAGCTGTCCATTACGGAAGTTCTCCAAGTTCGCATTTGGGCGGTCTGACTTGATCATGCCAATATCTTCACCGGGCAGTAGCTCATCAAACAACATGCCCGGCTCGATATTCATGTCCCGGTCTTTCGTATTATTTTGTTCATCAAATGATTGTCCGTCCCCCTTTTTGATATACATGCCTAGCGCGGCAGCAATCCTTGCGGCAGTAAGCTCTGAATCCTCATATTCTTTCAGGGCACTGAGACGAATTAAGATGCCGGAAAGCAGGCTATTCCCCCGGACCTGATGCAAGCGGCGAGAGAACTTAAGATGCAGCATATTTTCAGCAGGGATTTCTTTGGTATTTCCCAGTGCAATACCTGACGTGACCAGGTTTTTATACACCAGATACTTAGTGGGACATCCCCAGGCATTCATAAAAACGCCCTGGCACATTCCCACGCCGGTATCATTGGCTTCGAGGGGGACATAATCTGATTCCAGCGCTTCAATCCAGAAAGGTATCCTGGCCGAAGGGGTAAGCCCCATCGCATTGCCACTGACTATCTGGCCGAATACCTCGCCATCGCGTAACCAGCTACGAGCCATGAGCCTTTCCAGGACAGGCCGGGTAAATTGCCCGGTCACCTCTGGGGATACCGACCACTCGGCCCATGCGGCCCTGATTTGCTTTGAAAGCTCATCGGCTAAAAGCCCTGTTTTGAGCAGTGGTTGAGGATCGACGACGATACCTCTCGAGCCCACCACCCGCTCTTCCAACTTATCAAGCAATCCGATGACGAGATCATGGTTACTGTCGAGCCACCTTGCCTGCTCCCGTAACGAACGACCGCCAAATTGATTCATTTGGTTGGCACTGCGGCTTTCACGCTTTGCCCGGTGAGTTCGCGTTGGCAATGCCGCCTCATAAGCTCGGATTTCCAGCTGGGAGCGTAGACGGGCGGCTTTCCAGCCAGGCGAGAAAATGCCGATCGCATCATCTAAAAGGCTCATCGTGGAAACCTCGCCAATTTGTATTGCGGCCTGCCACTTTTAGCCGACAAAAAACGGCTTAAGCGACGCTCCCAGGCTTCGCGTCCCTTGGTGATATCGCTGAGATTTTCCATGGTCATCGCTTGCCCATTAAACGTAATAGACTTCCCCTGCAAAACCGCTTTTTCAGCGCTCAGGTATTGCTGGATCATGTCTTCAATATCGGCCTGATTCATACCCAGCCTCCTTTTGTCGATGGTGCCCATGCGGAGGATTTATCCTCTTTAAGGGTTTTCTGTTTTTTAGGTTTCGGTGTTTTGGTCTGCGGGATAGCGGCAGGTTTTTCTACAGCGGCAGGTTGACTTAACACTTCAACCGGTTTAGCCCAGTCAGGCGGTTTATCCCAGTTGATCCGTTCATAGCCTCGCAAAATAACCAATGCGTGGGCATACACCATCAAGTCGAACGCCTCGTTAGCGCCTTTCCCCGGCCTCTCCCACTTGCCATGCATGTCGCGCTCTTCGTAGGTCAATTCGTCATAGAACCATTCCCCTAACCAGTCAGGAAAATGCACATAGTTAGCGCCCGGCGTTTCACGGTCGAGCGCGTTGCTGATCCGGTCTTTAAGCGAATTGGTTTGCAGAAGATATAAAGGCACATCGCCTCGCGCCTCTGCACGGCGGTTCGGCCTGTCGGTGTTGTCTGGCAGGGTTTTAGTAATCAATTTACTGCGCGTGATACTGTCTCCTTTAAACAGATATACGCGTTTATGCACGCCATCGCGGCGACATCTGCGCCAGAAATCGTAAGCATTTCCCGTCACTCCGTCTTCACCGCCTGAGTCAACGCCCATTGCCAGCAGGGACATCCCCACCTCAGGGTTGCTGTCCATTGGCCAGACTTTGTCGAGGACATCGGTTCTGAGCAAATCCCAGTCCTCCAGATATCCCGCAGGGTCAATAGGCAGACTCACGCCGTTGTGATCGGTGCGCATTGACTGGCGTATGTTATAGCGGTCCACTATCCAGCGCTCGCCATGGGTGCCATACCCAGTGATCTGCACGACAAAGCGGCGATTTTTCCCTGCCTGTACGTCAACCGTGGCAACCAGGAAGCGTACGCCATCTGGCACGCTGCGCTTAGCCACGCCTTCCGCACGTGCCATCAGGGTTTCTGATTTACGTTGTTCAAGGCTGGATTGAGGAGAATACGGCAGACCCCAGTCAGTGTTGGTTACGGCCTTCAGCGTTTCCTCGCTGCCGTTCATAGCGTAATCCTGCTGGGCAGACAGCAACTTATAAACCAGTTGAGAAAGTGTTTGATAGGCGGCGGCTGGGCCCTCCATCCAGAATGAGGCGATGCGCGAACGACGCGCTACCTCGGTCTTAATCCCCGCAGTATTAATTCGCTCCCCTTCCCGTAGCCAGACTCCCTTTATATTCAATGCACGTTTTTCGCTGGGCATGATTTTTGCCTGGCAATGCGGGCACTCAATGTATGCCGACTCACTGGCGATAACCGGGTCATTAATGCCTTGATACCCCTGAACCACGTCCCTTGAGGGTTGGAAATATTCTCCGCAATGAGGACATGGCCAATACCACCGGCGACGGTCACCTCGATTGTATAAAGATAACCCTCCGGTAGTCGGCGGAGCCTCATGCGGAGAACTGCGTTTCCATTTAGTGTCTTTGATATCTCGGCCAGGTGAAGTCTCCACCAGCGTCATACCCGAGGACATAAACGTCGTAGTACGCTTTGAACCCAGGGTAAAGCCATCGCCCTCGCCGTCGATATCTTCTGGGAAGCGATCATAGTCAGTTAGCGCTACGCATTTATAGTCAGACGAGGACATGATATTTATCGATGGCCAGCCGATTTTTAGGTAGTTCCCGGCACGAAAGGTTCGGTCATAGACATTGTTGTCATTGCGTCGTGGACTTAGCTTTTTGGCGACCTCTGGGCTATTACGGAACGTGCGATCCAGACGCTTCTTGCTGTGCTCACGCGCTTTTTCCTCGGTCATCTGGACAAGCAACATATCTGAAGGATCGCAGACCACGTTATAGACAATCCAGCCATCAATGAGACCGATGGTTTTACCGGTTCGCGACGGTCCGATGAAAACGACAGCATCGTACTCTCGCGAAGCCAGGCAGTTCATTGGCTCAATAACGTAGGGTGCCAGATTTGGATCCCAGGGGACCGAGTTGCCCGCCCCCATCGGCACACGCATAAACTGGCTAACCGCATCGGCAACCTGCATGCGGCGCGGTGCTCTAAGTATGCCAGCCACATCTTTTCGGATGTCCCTGGCAGTCGCCCGCTTTGCCATCAATCCTCCTCAGTCGTTTCCTCCTCCTGTTCTGCGTCAATGACCTTTTGCGCAATTTGGTCCCGCAGATCGTCAATGATGTTTTGCACCCGCATGACCGCCGCCGGCGCCAGCGCACAATCGCGCTCCAATATGTCCGGCAGGGTCTCGAGTACCTGAACAACGGCCTTTGCCATCATCGAAAATTCTCGAGCGACATCTTCAGCAGGGATAAGCTGGCCTACTGTTCTCTCAAACTCGATGCGTTCATTTTCCGCCTTCCAGTGAGAAAGCCGATCGGACGGGGTCATTTCGTTTACATCACCCGAAACGGTGGGGATCATTAGTTCGGTCAACACATCTATCACTGCAAAGAGCTTCAGCTTTGCATTGCTTCCTGGGGCTGGCTCAACATTTTTAAGGCGCACGGCGACCGTTTGCCTGTGCACGCCCGTTATCCCTGCAAGCTGGTTAATGTTGAGTTTGAGAGAGGCGATTTCTTGGTCCATGATGGTGAACGCTTTTTAACCAATTCGACATCTTGCTAAAACAGGCAATAGTAAAATCAATAACCTGCGCGGATGATGATGATGACCCTAGATAATGAAAACTAGCCGTTTTCCGCGAGTTCGCCGCCCCGTGGCAGACCCCCCCTCAGGAAGGACCCACGTGATAATGATTATCATTTAAGTTGTTTGCGGTCCAATTTCACCCACAATTGATAATAGTTATCATTTACGTTGATTTTAGCGTCAGAACTCTGAGCATCCTATTGAATGAGATTGATTATCATTATCGAACAAACTCATTGAATGGGTCCTGTGTTGACTTACAAGAATTCGTCTTTCAATGCGACCAGCGTTGACTCTGCTTCTTTGCCAAGGACTGCAATGCCGTGCTCAACGAAGGCAACGAATGCTTCAAAGTCGGCTTTGGCTTTTTCCAGTGCTGAAGTTGATGCTTCGACTGGCGCTGCCGGTTGCTGGGTGGTATCTGCTGCAGCTAGTGGTGCTGCTGGTTGAGCTGGTTGAGCTTCTACTGCTGCGGGCTGAGCTTGTGCAGATGCGTCTAGTAATGGTTCTGACATGGTGTCTCCTGATGTTTGGGTTTCAGCCGTGGTGGCTGGTGTGTAATAAAGACTTTTAAACCAGGCTAAAAAGCACTTAATCATTTCTGTCTGGCCTCTTCGATTCGTTTGATGCGCTGATAGAGAAGCGTGATAATTTCCATAGCGCAGAAGCCGCCACGCTCGAGCAACCTTTCAAATGACTGGCTGCCGTGACCTTGAGCGGCATACTCTTTGTAAGCCTCACGAGCAATCACCTCATCGACACTATTTGCCAGAGGCTTTTGCATTGGAACTTTCTTCATTGCGAGAGACCTCTATTTGTCGAATGCCGTCAATCTGGCTGTTACAATTCTGCAAGTCGGTCAACAGCAACTCATTCCAAAGCACGCTAGCGCCATACGTGAGTGGGTCACTTGGCGGAGGCGATGGCTGGCATTGTTGAAGTAGGCTTGCTGGTATTGGCGTTTCCGGAACCTTGACGTACTGCGTTGTAGTGCTGGAGCACGCTACTATTAGCGGCAGCAGGAACAGGCTGTAGCGCGCAGGCGTCAGTTTTAAGCACGGTCTGGATAATGACCTGCCTATCCTGGCTGGATGAAACATTGGCTTTTTGCGCATTCAGCGTGGCTCCGGCAAGCTGGTTGAATATTCCCACGCTGAGTGCTTGGGTCTGGGTGACGAATTCGGCCTCATTCTTCTGCTGAGTTAGGTTTGAAATCGCGTCCATTTGAGTAACCGTCTTACCGTAGAAGTGGAAAGCCATCCACATCAACAAGCCAATAATCGCCAGTATCATGAACGTGACAGTCACGGCAATTTTGTTAATCATGATTACCCCACGTACAAATCTCCCGCTCTATCTCTCGGCGCTTCATCAGGCCAGGAATAACCTTGCGGTCTACATATTTCCACTGGCGCAATCCATCACATGCCTGCTGATAATGGCCTGCGTTGAGATTGCTCAATACCGAGGAATGTTCGAATCCGTAGATACCGACGTTGTAGCTGAAAGAGATAAGCGCCGCTTTCTGGTATTCAGTGACTGGAACCTTTACTGAACGATTAACAGAACGCGCAAAGGGTTGCAGGTCTTTATCCAGCATCGCTTTGCATTCTGTTTCGGTGTAAGTCTTGGTGCGGATAATGTCCGGCCCGGTATGGCCGTAACAAACAGTAAGCACCCCACCAACATCAAGGTAAGGTTTGAATTTCGCACCCTCAAGATTTGGGATTAGCGCTCCAGCGATTGCAATCGCGCCGCCTCCGGCTGCTGCAATCAAACTTTTACGCAGAGCAGGTGACAAGGCCATGGTTATTTCTCCGCGATTGACAGCGCCTTATTTACAGTTTCCATTATCTCTGGTGCTTTTTCCGGGTCATGGCTCGGAGAGCGTTCGAGAAAATCCTTAATCAATGCCGTTCTGATCCGCTGTTCCTCAGCCTCACCTTGGCTGCTGGTTTCACGGCGAATGTTGTCTCTTCGCTTGTAGTAATAGTTAACAGCAAAGGTAGCAATGCCGAGGAGTACACCGCTAACTAAGCCAATGAAGTTCCAGTCCAGGTGATATATCCATTCGTACCAGTTAAGAAGTCCGTTACAGACAAGGCCACCTGACATGCAATAGGTCGCCCCAGATGCGATTTTGTCGGGCATAAGTTTGATCATCCTTCACCTCCAACAGTTGTTGGCTGTGTGCTGTAGTCGAAACGAAAAAAGGCCCCCCATGGGCAGCCTTAGAAAATAGGGTTACTTATATGTGGAGCTACTTAACGCAGAGTTGACGGGGTTAATGCATAATTAAAAAGCCCTGATCGGTGTAGATCAGGGCTTTTCAATTTTGCTACGACGCCGAGTGCCTCCCGGTAAACCTTTGGCCAACCAACCATGATTTGCTTACTGAGAACTGAACTTTAGATTGATTAAGCCCCTCCGCTTAGGGGGATTCGCCGTAGCAACAATAAATTAACAATTATCGTGCCAATCTGGGTGATAAAAAATGCGATGTAACCCTAGGCGAAAATAAATCAATTTTTGATTATGTGGTTGTCGCGGTGCCGGGTGCCTCCCGGTGAACTC
>CAWUIY010000177.1:0-9825 GCA_963922555.1 uncultured Serratia sp.
GGTCATTTATGAAATGGCATTTCTTGGTGAGGTAGTCAGGGCGGGAATATTATCGATCCCTCGCGGGCAGGTAGAAGCAGCCAGAACGTTGGGAATAAGTTACTCAAGAACGATGTTTGAAATTATTCTCCCTCAGGCGCTATTTACTATGATCCCCAGTATTTTAAATCAGTTTATTAATCTGGTTAAGAACACTTCCCTGGGATACGTCATTGGCGTTGCGGAACTCACTTATTCTATTTATCAAATTAATACGATTGAACTGACTAAACCGCTACAGGTATTTGGTGTATTGGCAATCATCTATTTCATTATTTGTTTTTCACTATCTCAACTTGTCAGAAAGCTGGAAAAAGTTATTCACCATAAAAGGCAAATCAGGGTATAGGAAACTGTCATGTTAAAACTTGAAAATGTTGATAAATGGTACGGGCCTCATCAGGTGCTCTCGAGCGTGAGTGAAGAAATTGCCCAGGGCGAAGTGGTTGTGGTGTGTGGTCCATCAGGATCGGGCAAGTCGACGCTGATACGCACGATTAATCGTCTCGAAGAGATTCAACAAGGCCGAATTTTGGTAAACGGAATCGACAGTCGCGCTGCGAATGTCGATTTGAATCAGTTTCGTAGCAACATTGGTTTTGTATTTCAGCAGTTCAACCTGTTTGCCAATTTGACCGTTTTACAAAATGTCACTCTGGCGCAGCGCAGGGTCAGGAAAATCCGTAAAGCCGAGGCGGACGAATTATCTGCCGCTTTGCTGGAAAAAGTCGGGTTAGCCGCAAAATTCCATGCTTTTCCACACCAACTTTCCGGCGGTCAGCAACAGCGCGTCGCCATTGCGCGGGCTTTAGCGATGAAACCCCCGGTGATGCTTTTTGATGAGCCAACCAGCGCACTGGACCCGGAAATGGTCGGCGAGGTTTTGCAGGTTATGAAACAGCTCGGAAAAGAAGGAATGACCATGGTCTGCGTCACCCATGAGATGGGATTTGCCAGGGAAGTGGCCGACCGCGTGATCTTTATGGATCAGGGAAAAATAATCGAACGTGCCACCCCTGAGCAATTTTTCAAGCAGCCTCAACATCCTCGCGCGCAAAAATTTGTTGCCGATATTCGCCACTAACAGGACCTGACATGCATATTCTTTCTGAAACACTTAACCGTATTAAACCTTCTGCCAGTAATCAGGCAAGTCAATTGGCCCGTGAACTGAAGGCTCAGGGCAAAGATGTGATTGCGTTAAGCGCAGGCGAGCCTGATTTTGACACGCCGGAGCATATCAAACTGGCCGCTTTGGAGGCCATGCGGCGCGGAGAAACCAAATATCCGCCAGTCAGTGGAATTCCCGCTCTAAAAGAGGCTGTAATCAACAAGTTGCGCAGAGACAATCAACTGGAGTATTCACCTAAACAAATCATTGTTTCAAACGGTGCCAAGCAAGTTATCGCCAATGCACTGATGGCAACCCTAAACCCAGACGATGAAGTGATGATCCCTGCGCCATATTGGGTCTCCTACCCGGAAATGGTCGCTCTGTGTGGCGGCACCGCCGTGATACTTCCTTCCAGCGCCGAGCAGGGCTTCAAACTTACTCCTGAAACACTCGAACAGGCCATTACACCAAAAACCAAATGGCTAATGTTTAATTCGCCCTCGAATCCATCAGGTGCGGTTTACAGTCGTCAGGAACTCCGCGCCCTGGCTGACGTTCTGCTGCGTTACCCTCACGTTTGGGTGATGACCGATGATATCTATGAAAAACTGGTATACGACGACAGCGAATTTTTTACGCTTCCACAGATTGAACCGCTCCTGGCAGAACGCGCTCTGGTGATTAACGGTGTTTCGAAAGCCTACGCAATGACCGGATGGCGAGTCGGCTACGGCGCCGGACCTGCCACATTAATAAAGGGAATGGAAACCATTCAGGGCCAAACTACCTCCGGCGTTTCTGCAATTTCTCAATGGGCTGCGGTGGCCGCTCTTAACGGACCGCAAGATTTTCTTGCTGATTGGCGGGCCAGCTTCGTCAAGCGCCGCAATTATATCGTCGCCGCACTCAATGATGCCCCCGGCCTGCACTGCCAGGTTCCTCAAGGAGCCTTTTACGTTTATCCCTCCTGCGCTGGCGTGCTGAATAAAACCACCCCAGAGGGTAAAGTTATTCTGAGTGATAAGGATTTTACCGATCAGCTATTAATTAGCGAGGGGATTGCCTTAGTGCACGGCAATGCCTTTGGCGTCGCCCAACATTTCCGACTTTCCTATGCAGCCTCAATGACGGAGTTAGAAGAATCATGCAAACGCATCCAGCGTTTTTGCCAGAGCCTCAAATGATACTTTTCATCTGAATGAGATAACATACCGGAACGATAAGCGTGACGTGGCCTGAACTGACCAGAGCAAGAAAGCGTTGTAACGGCGTAGCATTATTGTGTTGAGGTCATGTATCAGGGGCTTTAGATTGTGAAGCAGTTTGTAAGATATGTTACTTTTAAACGGGACTGAAAGTGCTTTCGGGTTGATCAGTCCTGTTTAAATTTCAGGACATTTTAAGGCTAAATAACGAGACATCATGGCAAGAGAAAAATTAAGTGACATCGATCGCTCCGTAAAAGCCGTTAAGCGTACGCTGTCGATCCTTGATGCATTTATTCCTCATCCCGGTGGGATTACCCTCGGCGAACTTGAAACCGCTACCGGGTTATTCAAGAGCGTGATCCTAAGATATATGCTGACTTTCGAAGCCGAGCGGTACGTCTTTAAACGCCCGGATGGGCTGTACGAATTAGGATCTCGAGCCTTTCAGTTAGGGATTGCTTATGAGCGAACCTTCAATCTGCAAGAGCATGTTTTGCCGGTGCTGGAAAAGCTCACCGCGGCGACGCTCGAAAGCAGCACATTTTACGTATTAGACGGCGAACACCGGATGTGTTTACTGCGCAAAGACTCACCACATCATATAAAATCCAGCGTCCCGGTCGGCACCCTGCTGCCGCTGGATGACACCTCCTCGGCGTGCGTGCTTCGCACTTTCGAATCTGGGTTGCCAGCAAAATGGAACTACCAGAATGGGGTGTTCACTTCAACGGGCACCGGACTTAATCGGCATCAGCCTACCGGCCTGATGACAGCATCGATTTCGGCTCCTGTCTTCAAACACAATAGCCAACTGGCGGGCGCATTGAGTATTTCAGGGCCGGTAAGCCGATTTAATCCCGAAGAAGCCGCCACCAGGCAATTGCTGATAGATGCCGTGAAAGAACTGTCTTATGTCCTGGGTTCTGATTAATCATTTCACTCTGCCGATCAGGCGTTGATTATTTGGAAACGCCGTTCTGAGATGACCCAACCTGATTTGTTCCTGTAATTCGCGCATAAAAAAAGCCCCGCTCACTCAAGGTGGCGGGGCTTTTCAATGGTCTTATCGAGAATTAGCGATTGATCATCTGGTCGCGTTCTGGACCTACAGAAACCATGCTAACGCGAACGCCCATCAGTTCTTCGATGCGCTCAACGTAACGCTGGGCAGCAACCGGCAGGCTTTCGAAAGTGCGGCAACCGGTAATATCTTCCTGCCACGATTCCATCTTCTCGTAAACCGGAGCCAGGGCAGCCGTTTGCGGCCAGATTGGGTTCTCGGTGTGCTCACCTGCGTAAGCGACACAGATTTTCAAGTCGGCCAAACCAGACAGGCAGTCGATTTTGGTCAAAGCGATTTCAGTCGCAGCCTGCAATTCAACGCCGTTGCGAGTTGCAACCGCATCGAAGTAACCCATGTCACGTGGACGACCGGTGGTTGCGCCAAACTCGTTAGCGTTTTCACGGAAGTTATCCTGCTCTTCCATTGCGGTTACCAGCGTGCCGGTCCCTACAGAAGAGCTGAACGCTTTAGCGACAGCAATCACGCGCTCAGGGCGCAGGGCTGGCAAGCCACTTCCGATACCGGCATAAGCTGCGGTGACGTTAGAAGACGTGGTCCAAGGATATTCGCCGTAAACCAGGTCGCGGCCCGCGCCGAGCTGCGCTTCGAACAGCAGGTTAGCATCTTGTTTTTGCAGCGCTTTTAGTGGCTCAGTCACGTTGCAGATGAATTCGCGCCATGGTGCAGTCACGTCCAGCAGCCATGCGGTCATTTCAGCTGCAGTTTGTGAGAAATCAAAGCTTGGATACAGCGCTTTAAGCTGTGGCAGTTTCCAGTCAAGCATGAACTGGATACGATCCTGCAGCACTTCTGGCTGGTTCAACCAACCAATCAGGATGCCTTTTTTCATTACGCGGTCGCCGTAGGCTGGCGCGATGCCCTGACGAGTAGAGCCGTAAGCTGCATCGCCAAGACGTTGTTCTTCAAGGGTATCTTCCAGTGCATGCAGTGGCAGGCACAGGGTAGCGCGGTCAGAGATGCACAGCTTAACATCCACACCCGCGGCTTTAACTTCTGCAATTTCCTGAGTCAGGGCTGCAGGGCTGATAACCATGCCTGGGCCGAGAACGGCTACACAACCTTTATTGAAAATGCCGCTCGGTAATTGGTGTAATTTGAAGGTACCGAACTCATTAACAACAGTGTGACCCGCGTTATTTCCGCCTTGGAAACGGATACTTGCTGCGGCATCTGCTGCCAGTAAATCTACGATGCGGCCTTTGCCTTCATCGCCCCAGTTTGCACCTACAACCACAATCGACGGCATATTCAACTCTCCTCATTGGTTAAGAAGCTATGCTACGGCGGTAGTTTAAATATGAGAAATTAATTATAATTATCATCCCAATAAGTATTCCATATGTATCCAGCGAGAAAAATTTGGCGTTTTCTAGGTCAAAAGATGCTGGATTTCTCAACCGGAAAACCTGAATAAATGCTGGATATCAACTGGTTAAAGACATTCGTCACGCTGGCGGAGTTACAACATTTTGGAAAAGCCGCCGCGGCACTGCACATGACGCAGCCCAATGTCAGCCTGCAAATCAAGCAGCTTGAGCAGACCACGCGGGTAAAACTTATTGAACGTAACCCTTTCAGATTGACCCAGGCAGGCTATCGGTTGCTGGAAACCAGTCAACGTACACTGATGGAGTTGCAGGTTTGCCAGGCGGATTTAAACGCGATTAATGATCAGAGTCGTGGCACCTTGACCATTGCCGCCAGCGATATCATTTCTCGCCTGCTATTGATCAAGCCCTTTCAGTTATTTAAGAAAGAATTTCCCGGTATCGATTTCACCCTCCTTAATACGACCTCCTCGCAGGCTTCGGAACTGGTGAAAAACGCCAAGGCCGATCTGGGTTTTGTGATCGAACAGAAAGAGAGTCAGCCGCTGTATTTCACCGAATTGCAGCAGATTAAATGGTGCGCGCTGGGCAATAACTTGCAGACCTGGCAGCAGCAGTCTGAAGAGGCCATCCATGCCGATCAGCCCACGCTGATTCTTTTAGGCCACGACACGCGAACCCGCGATCTGCTGGATCAGGCGCTGCCGCTGCTGAATTTGCCGCGCTATCGGGTCATGGAAGTCGGCAGCGTGGATGCACAGATTGACTGGGCAGAAGCCGGTTTTGGCGTAGCCATCGTCCCTGAGTTTTCACTACGCACCAAGAAACATCTGACGACTCGCATCACTCCCCTGCCAGAATTCCCGCCTTCGCGCCTTGGTTATATCTTGCGGCAGAATCAGATCCTGTCGAAAGCGGTGAAACAGCTGATGCAGTGGGTGAATCAGGAAATCGTGACTTCACAGCAATAAGTGACAACGTCACCCACCAAGATTGCCTTTTAGCACTAATTGAACCGTCTCAACCCAAAAACTTACTTGCAAGTAAGTTTACTAATTAGTAAGATTTTTCCAAGAATGAGCGAGCGATCACATTTTTCAGCTTGCTGCATGAAGACATCTAATAACTATTTGAGGGTTGAGATTATGTCGTCCAAATGGCCACTTTTGGCATTGGCACTCAGCGCGTTCGGAATCGGTACCACCGAATTCGCACCGATGGGCTTATTGCCGACAATTGCACAGGGTGTTGACGTTTCTATTCCGACTGCCGGATTGCTTATCAGCGCCTACGCGATTGGCGTGATGGTCGGTGCGCCACTGATGACGCTGCTGCTCGGGCGTTTTCGTCGTAAAACCAGCCTGCTGATGCTGATGGTGATTTTCATCGTTGGCAATCTGCTTTCGGCTATCGCCCCTGACTACAACATGTTGTTACTTTCACGTCTGGTCACCAGTCTGGCACACGGCGCGTTCTTCGGATTCGGTGCTCTGGTTGCAATGAGTCTGGTACCCGCCGACAAACGTGGCAGTGCCGTCTCGTTGATGTTTATGGGTCTGACGATCGCCAATATCGGCGGCGTCCCTGTCGCTACCTGGATAGGCCAAACCATTGGCTGGCGCACGACCTTTGCTGCCACCGCCCTGCTCGGCGTGGCCGCGCTGATAGCTCTGTCTCGCACGCTTCCCAAAGGCGAGGTGGGCAAAATGCCACAGGTCAGGAAAGAGCTGTCGGTGCTGGTGCGTCCGGTGGTGCTGCGCTCACTGGCAACCACGGTATTGGGCGCTGGCGCAATGTTCACGCTGTATACTTATATTGCCCCAATTCTGGAACAGCTGGTCCACGCTTCCGGTGAGTTCGTTACCACGATGCTGATGCTGATTGGCGTCGGATTTACACTCGGTAACTTTATCAGCGGCAAGCTGGTTGACCGCTCGGTCGATGGCACTTTAGTATTGTTTTTCAGCCTGTTGGCCGTATCAATGTTCGTCATGCCTTTCTCTGCGACAAGTCACATCGGGGCGGCAGTCTCTATGGTACTCTGGGGAATGATGTCATTCGGACTGATTTCGCCATTGCAAATGCGCGTGATGGATGCCGCGCACGAAGCGCCGGGCATGGCATCATCGGTCAATATCGGGGCATTTAACCTCGGTAACGCCCTGGGTGCTGCGCTGGGCGGCGGAGTGATCAGCTCTGGCCTGACCTATGCCTGGATCCCCTCGGCCGGAGCGGTACTGGCATTGCTGGGACTGGTTCTGGTTGTCGCCAGCCGTGGCGCGAATCGGGAGTTGGCAGGCGAAAGCGCATAGTTTGCTCATAATGTTTGAATACAGGATCTGTGAAAGTCGTTATGCACAACAAAACGTCTTCCATTGCTAATCCAGCGGTGCCAGACAACGGCGCCGCGCTTAGTAAAGGCGAACGCACCCACGCCAATCTTCGTCGCCACGCGGCGGCGGAGTTTGCCCGACTGGGTTATCACAACACTAAAGTCAGCGATATCGTCAAAGCGACTGGGGTCTCACAGCCGACCTTCTACTGCTATTTCGAAAGCAAAGAGATGGCCTACGACTGCCTGATGGTCGAGTTTCGTGCTCGTCTTGAAGCTTTGACTCAGACTTTTTTAATCGAAGGTGAAGCCCATGCCGATCAGGTATTTGATCGCGTGGCGTTGAGTTTTCAGATGCTGCTCGACTTTTTGGCCGAAGACCCAGACCTCACACAGATAGGCTTTTTCCAGCCGCCGGGCTGTACCGAAACCAAGGCCGGGCTTGCGCACTGGATTGGTCAAAATATTGCCAAAGAACAGCGCAATGGCCTTTACCGTCAGGATATCAGCGCCGTGCAGATGGGCCAGTGCTTTGTCGGCATGCTGGATCAGATGGCGCGTATACCGGGTGATGCGCAAACGCGCAGAGAGCTGAGCATCGGCTGTGCCAGACTGCTTTGTGAAGACATTCGCACTGGCTGTCAAAAAGCCTGAATTTTCGTGCGGTTGCGGCGGCTATTCGCGACCGTGGCCTCGCGGAAGTTGTTCAAAGAAGTCGGCATAACTCGCCGCCTGTACCTCGTTTAACACCTCGCTCAGTGCTTCCAGCGGTCGTTCAGACCAGTCAACACGCACGTCAATATCGGCATAATCTCGGTCATGCCACACCTTCAGGGCCGCCGATTTTAAGCCACGCCGGTCCCCGCCTCGTTGCGCAGCGGACTGCATTGCCGCCAGCAAACGCTCGGCAAATGAAAGCGACCCAAGCTGCATAAAGCTGTCGAGCAGATTTTCCAGTGTTTCTGGTCCGGTCAAAAAATTACCAGCCACCGCGACGCCTTGCTGGCTTCGACTCCCTACCCACCCCTGACACTCTACGCCGTTCGAGTGGGCTGTATTTCCTGATTTATCCACTATAATCAATTGCCTCCGTTGCCGATCAGGATCATTGGCAAGCAGATTATTCAGCGTTTGCTGGGCATCAAGACCGCGTTTCAACAGCGAAAGGCCTTCAATGCCGTACAGCGGATTCGTCATGGCCTGCGTGGCGATAGCGCCGGTATGGCTGCCGCCGTGGATAACCAATGCACCCACAGCCGGTCCAGCGGTGGCGGTAATTGCCCCGAACATGCCGGTTTTCGGGTCGCGAGCGACGAGTGAGAACGTCATCATTGCGCTCCTGTTTTTTAAATCGGTAAAACCGAAGAAATGAATTAAGGATTAATTTATACGCATAAATTATTGCAATCAGATCAATTTATACTCATAAATAGAAAAAGAACAACTTTTATCCACCGCCGATATCTCTGATGAGGTTGATATGAAATTTGCGCTGCAAAAAGGGTTACTTCTACTGTGGATCTGCGCCAGTAGCCTCACAGCTCCGTCTTTGGCTTTTGCCGAATCCCCCGCCAACGTGCTGCTGATTGGTCAGGTTGCCGAACCACAATCGCTGGACCCCCAGGTCGCGACGGCAGCCAATGACTCACGCATTCTGGTCAATATTTATGACGGACTGGTGCGTAACGGTCCCGGTAAACTTGATATTGAACCCTCGCTGGCCGAACGTTGGGAAATCAGCCCGGATGGCCTGACCTACACCTTCCACCTGCGCCCAAACGTCAGGTTTCAGGACGGATCGCCGGTCGATGCCAATGCGGTTAAATTCACCTTTGAGCGCATGCTCGACAAGAAAAATCCTTACTACTCAACGGGTCCGTTCCCGCTGTCATTTTTCTTCTCTTCTATCGACCATATAACGACACCAGACGCCGCAACAATTGTCTTTAGTCTTAAAGAGCCTTACGCCCCTTTCCTGTCCAATCTGGCCACCCCAACCGGATTAATCGTTTCGCCCGAAGCCGTGAAGAAGTATGGCAAAGACTTTGGCCATCACCCTGTTGGCAGTGGCGCATTCAGTTTTGTTGAGTGGCAGTCGAATCAGAGAGTGGTGCTGAACGCCAACGTGAACTATTGGGAAGGCAAGCCAGACCTGAACACGCTGGTGTTTAGACCGATTACCGATGGCAACACGCGCGTGGCAGAAATGCTGTCAGGCGGCATTGACACCCTGCTCGAAGTGCCACCAGACAGCGTAAAACTGTTCGCCAACAATCCTAAATTCCAGTTGCACCAGGCCACGGGCCCACACGTCTGGTATGTGATGCTCAATACGCAGGTGCCGCCGTTTAACGACGTACGCGTCCGTCAGGCGGTGAACTACGCGGTGAACAAAGAGTCGATGGTCACCAATATCTTGCAGGGATCGGCGGCGGTGGCCGATGGGCCAATCCCGTCGGCGTTTGGCTGGGCGCATGACGATGCAGTCAAACCCTATCCTTACGATCCGCAGAAAGCGCGTGAGTTGATTAAAGCGGCAGGAGCTGAAGGAGCGAAGCTGACCTTTTATGTGACCGAAGGCGGTTCGGGAATGTTGGATCCGATCCCGATGGCCACCGCAATTCAGGCAGATCTCAAGGCCGTGGGGCTTAACGTTTCGATTCAGACCTATGAATGGAACACGTATTTGTCGAAAGTGAATGCCGGATTGAACAAGCAGA
>CAWUIY010000178.1:0-9782 GCA_963922555.1 uncultured Serratia sp.
CCGCTGGTGATCCCGACACGTAAGCTCATCGGAATGTTGGCAATCATCCAGTAACGGACGCGAAAAATAGTTAACAGGAACAGGCCAACTGCGCCCCAGAAAATGGCGCCCATCCCGGTTTGCCAGGAAATGCCCATCGCCCCAACCACCACAAAGGCGAAGAACGCATTCAGGCCCATTGCCGGAGCCAGCGCAACCGGCAGGTTAGCGATAAGCCCCATGAGAATACTGCCGAAGGCCGCAATCAGGCAGGTCGTTACAAATACTGCCTGCTTATCCATCCCGGCTACGCCAAGGATCTGCGGGTTTACAAAAACGATATACACCATGGTCAGAAAAGTCGTGAACCCGGCTACCGTTTCCGTTTTCAGCGTCGTGCCATGCAGACTCAGTTTAAACAGGCGCTCTAACATCCCTTGACCGGCGCCAGCATTGTTTTGTGGTGTGCTCATTAGTGAGTTCCAAAGAGGGGAAATTCATTCGGCCGCTATCCTAACTCAAATAGGCTGCCGATTGAGATGATTCCGCTGCTTTTTATTGCATGTTTACACTTTTTAGACGGCTTTTAAGAGCAACTGCTGCTTTTTAGTGCTCATTATTTTCTCTTTTATCGCACAGTCCCCTTGAGAAGGTGGTCGGAACGGAGGCACATTTTCTGTAAGATACCCTCTGGCGCCATGTCATGATCTAAGCGGTTAATTCAGAAAAAGGATGAAATATGCCCCGGATAGAATGCGTTTTCTTTGACTGTGATGGCACATTGGTCGACAGTGAGCGGCTCTGCTGCGAGGCTTACGTCCTAATGTTTGCCCATTTTGGCGTTACCGTCTCTTATGACGAGATGTTTAAAAAGTACAAAGGCGTCAAGCTGTACGAAATTATCGACATCATTAATAAGCAGCACGGGCTGACAGCTGAAAAGGAAGAAATGGAAGTTGTTTTTCGTCAGCACGTCGCACGCCTGTTTGATGAAAAACTGGAACCCATCGAAGGTGCAAAAGAGTTGCTGGAAAGCATAACGGTGCCGATGTGTGTGGTATCCAATGGGCCAGTAACTAAAATGCAGCATTCTCTGGGACTCACCGGTCTGTTACCCTTTATGGGTGATCGTTTGTACAGCGGCTATGATTTGCAGCGTTGGAAGCCCGACCCGGCCTTGATGTATCACGCAGCAGAGGCTATGCAGGTTCCTGTTGAATCCTGCATTTTAGTCGAGGATTCTGTCGCGGGCGTACAAGCGGGTATCGCGGCCAACATCCCGGTCTATTATTATTGTGCCGATATTCATAATCCGATTATCGATCACCCATTAGTTACTGCTTTCACAGATATGCACCAGCTTGCCGCTATCTGGCGCGAGAAAGGCTACAATATCGTCAAATAATGCGCTGGAATTTGATTAGTTACTGAATTTCACAAGAGTGATTATTTTGAAAGACGACACCGGTTCCGTTAAGGAGAAGACGCTGACTAGCCAAAGTCCCCAGACAACGGGGCGAAAGAACGATCCAGTAGGCCTCAAGCAGCGCATTTTTGACAGCGCGCTAATCGAGTTCGCCGAGTCCGGATTAATGGGCGCACGGATGGAAAATATCGCCTCGAACGCTGATACCACCAAACGAATGGTGGTTTATCACTATAAATCGAAAGAAGCGCTGTATATGCAGGTATTGGAGCATGTTTATCGCTGCCTGCGTAAACATGAGCTTGAGCTGGATTTATCGGCTTATCCGCCTGCCGAGGCCATTGTTAAACTGGTTGAAGCCAGTTTTGATTTTCACGTTTCGCACCCGGAATTTATTCGTATTGTTTCAACCGAAAACATGCTGCGTGGCCGCTTCATTCGCCAGTCCACCAGCATTCGCGCACTGAACCAGACGGCACTGACCTTGCTGGACGATATTCTGGAACGCGGTAAAAAAGGCCATCTGTTTAAAGAAGATGCACAGGCTCGCGATGTTCACCGCCTGATCAGTAGCCTTTGCGTTCACCAGGTTGCTAACCAGTACACCTTTGGTGCGTTGTTTGAGAATCCTGATGAGTTCGACACGCAAAATGCCCACTATCGCCAGTTGGCGGTGATGGTCGCACTACGCTATCTCATGATCTAGCGCCTAAGGGCCCTACAGACACGCAAAATAAAACGCCCGATAATCGACTTATCGGGCGTTTGCATTTGGGTTATGAGAGCGCGAGAAGATTATTCGGCTTTATTCTCTTTGCTATTTTTACCGTCAACCAGCAGTTTTTCCAGCGCATCCCCCCCCACGTGACGGAAATCTTGCCCCTTCACGAAATAGAAAATGATCTCGCTGATATTCTGACAACGATCGCCGATACGCTCGATTGAACGTGCGCAGAACAGTGCCGTTAAAATGCTTGGGATGGTGCGCGGATCTTCCATCATATAGGTCATCAGCTGGCGCACGATGCCCTCATACTCCTGATCGACTTTTTTGTCTTCGCGGTAAACGCGGATCGCTTCATCGAGATCCATACGTGCAAAGGCATCCAGCACGTCATGCAGCATTTGCACGGTATGACGGCCCAGCGATTCCAGGCTAACCAGCAGCGGCTGATGCAGGTGAGAGAATTTCTCCAGCGCGGTGCGACAAATTTTATCGGCCACGTCACCAATGCGTTCCAGCTCGGAAATGGTTTTGATGATCGCCATCACCATGCGCAAGTCGCTGGCCGTTGGCTGACGTTTAGCGATAATGCGCACGCAGGCTTCATCAATCGCCACTTCCATCATATTAACCTTGTCATCGCCCTTGATGACACGTTCTGCCAGCTCGGCATCCTGATTGTGCATCGCGGTGATGGCATCAGTAAGCTGCTGTTCAACCAGGCCGCCCATCGCCAGAACCTGAGTTCGGATGTGTTCAAGTTCGGCATTGAACTGGGCTGAAATATGTTTATTGAGATTCAGATTGTCCATCTTATTTCCTCTCTACCTGGAAGGCATCAACCGTAGCGGCCAGTAATATAGTCCTCGGTCTGCTTTTGAGCAGGTGAGGTGAATAATGAGTCGGTATCGCTGTATTCAATCAGTTCGCCGAGATACATAAATGCCGTACGATCCGAGCAACGAGCCGCCTGCTGCATGTTGTGGGTTACGATCACCACCGTATAGTCGGACTTCAACTCGGTAATCAGCTCTTCGATGCGACCGGTGGAGATAGGGTCGAGCGCCGAGCAAGGCTCATCAAGCAGTAAAACATCAGGGCGAATAGCAATACCACGCGCGATGCACAAACGCTGTTGCTGGCCGCCTGACAGGCTATAACCGCTCTGATGAAGCTTGTCTTTCGACTCGTTCCACAGCGCTGCTTTAGTCAAAGCCCACTGCACGCGCTCATCCATGTCAGTGCGTGACAGCTTTTCAAACAGACGTACGCCGAAAGCGATATTGTCGTAAATCGACATCGGGAACGGGGTCGGCTTCTGGAAAACCATGCCGACTTTGGCGCGCAGCAGCGCAATATCTTGCTTATCGACCAGAATATTTTCACCATCAAGCAGGATTTCTCCCTCGGCTCTTTGGTCTGGATAAAGCTGATACATCTTATTTAAGGTACGCAGAAGTGTCGATTTACCGCAGCCTGACGGGCCGATAAATGCGGTGACTTCATTTTTAGCAATATCCAGGGAGATGTTTTTCAACGCATGGAATTTGCCGTAAAAGAAATTCAGATCGCGGACCTGGATTTTACTGTTGGATGCATCGGTCATTCGACTCATTAAGACATCTCTCTTTAATCAAAATTTTTGTAATCACTGCTTTTTCTGGGCGAAAATCACGCGAGCAATGATGTTCAGCAGCAGTACGCACACAGTAATCAGCAGGACGCCAGCCCAGGCTAAGCCCTGCCATTCCGCAAACGGGCTCATGGCAAATTTAAATATGGTGACCGGGAGGTTGGCGATAGGCTGCATTAAATCGGTGCTCCAGAACTGGTTGGAGAGCGAAGTAAACAGCAGCGGCGCGGTTTCACCGGCAATACGCGCGATAGCCAACAGCACGCCGGTGATGATCCCGGATACCGAAGCCTTCAGCGTAATCGCTGAAATCATCTTCCACTTTGGCGTTCCCAGCGCGTAAGCTGCTTCGCGCAGGCTGTCCGGCACCAGTTTCAGCATGTTCTCAGTAGTACGAATGACGATAGGAACCTGCAACAGCGCCAGTGCGACAATGCCCGCCCAGCCGGAGAAGTGCCCCATTTTCGCCACCACGATAGTGTAAACGAACAGTCCAACCACGATAGATGGAGCAGACAGCAGGATATCGTTAATAAAACGAATCACCTCCGCGAGCCACGATTTACGGCCATATTCCGCCAGATAAACCCCCGCCAGGATCCCCAGCGGAGTACCAATTACCGTAGACCAGAGGATCAACAGGCCGCTGCCTGCAATGGCGTTTGCCAGACCACCACCCGCGGTGTTCGGTGGCGGCGTGTTTTGGGTAAACAGCGCCAGTGACATGCCGTCGATGCCTTTGGTGACCGTGGTAAACAGGATCCACACCAGCCAGAACAGACCGAAAGCCATCGTTGCCATCGACAACAGCAGCGCGATGCGGTTTTTCTGGCGGCGCCATGCCTGACGTTTGCGACGAGATTCAAACAGTGCGTCGTTGCTTTGCATTTCTAGAGTCGCCATCTTAACGCCCCTCGCTCTTGGCCAGACGCAAAATCATCAGCTTCGATAGCGCCAACACAATAAAGGTGATCACGAACAGGATCAGACCAAGCTCCATCAGGGCAGAGGTGTGCAGGCCCGATGCCGCTTCGGCAAATTCGTTGGCCAGCGCCGAGGTAATACTGTTGCCCGGCATGTAAAGCGAAGCACTGTCGAGCTGGTAGGTGTTACCGATGATAAAGGTCACTGCCATTGTTTCACCCAACGCGCGTCCCAGGCCCAGCATGATGCCGCCAATAACGCCGTTCTTGGTGAAAGGTAACACGATGCGCCAAATGACTTCCCAGGTCGTACAGCCGATGCCGTAGGCCGATTCTTTCATCATTACCGGGGTCTGCTCGAACACGTCACGCATCACCGAGGCGATATAAGGGATAATCATGATCGCCAAAATAACGCCCGCGGCCAGAATACCGATCCCAAAACCTGGGCCAGCAAACAGTGCGCCGATAATCGGAATGCCAGAAAGGACATCGCCGACCGGAGTCTGGAAGTAAGTCGCAAACAAAGGTGCAAAGACAAACAGGCCCCACATGCCGTAAACGATACTCGGGATTGCTGCCAGCAGTTCGATGGCGATACCCAGAGGACGTTTCAGCCAGTTTGGCGCCAGTTCAGTCAGAAATAGTGAGATACCAAAGCTGACTGGCACTGCAATCAGCAGAGCAATGATAGAGGTAACTATCGTTCCGTAAATTGGAACCAGTGCACCAAATTGCTCGTTGGGAACATCCCAGGTTTTATTCCACAGGAAAGAAAAACCAAACTTCTCCATGCTAGGCAGGGAGGAAATAAACAGCGAAACGATAATGCCGCCGAGCAGTAATAGCACAATCAGCGCAGCTAGTTTAACTATTGCGCCGAAGATAATGTCACCGTTTTTGCTTGGTGCTTTGATGGACGGCGTTTTTTCAGCCATAACACTCTCTTCTTATTCAGATTTATTTCTCTCCCGATAAGGGGTTATCGGGAGAGAATGAGACAGAAGGCTCGTACTTTATAACACCAGCAATCTTAAACCAAAGGCTTAGTAGATTGCCTTGCCGCTGCTGTCTTTAACGTTACTTTTCCAGGCTGTCTGGATTTGCGAAACCACAGACTGTGGCAGAGACGCGTAATCCAGACCAGTGGTCAGCTTGTCACCGTTTTTATAAGCCCAGTCGAAGAACTTCAGCACTTCTGCGCCTTTAGTTGCGTCTTGCTGCTGCTTGTAGACCAGGATAAAGGTGGTGGAAGAGATTGGCCACGCATTGTCACCTTTCTGGAAGGTCAGGTCTTGAGCAAAGGTCTTGCTCCAGTCTGCGCCTTTAGCTGCTGCGCTGAAAGACTCTTCTGAAGGAGAGATGGCTTTACCGCTGGCATCAACCAGTTTGGTGTAAGTCAGATTGTTTTGCTTGGCATAAGCATATTCAACATAGCCGATTGAACCTGGCAGACGCTGAACGAATGCTGCCACGCCGTCGTTACCCTTGCCGCCCAGACCCACTGGCCAGTTAACGGTAGTGCCCGCGCCGATCTCTTTTTTCCAGTCAGCGTTAGCTTTAGACAGGTAGCTGGTGAACACGAAAGAAGTACCAGAACCGTCAGCACGACGAACCACGGCAATATTGGTATCAGGCAGTTTCACGCCTGGGTTCAACTTGGTGATCTCTGCGTCGTTCCATTTTTTGATTTTGCCCAGGTAGATATCACCCAGCGCTTTGCCGTCCAGCGTCAACTCACCGGATTTCACACCAGGGATGTTTACTGCCAGAACGACACCACCGATAACGGTAGGGAACTGGAACAGGCCGTTCTTCTCGAGGTCAGCGTCGCTCATAGGCGCATCAGATGCACCGAAGTCTACGGTTTTAGCAATAATCTGTTTAATGCCGCCGGAAGAACCAATGCCCTGATAGTTAACCTGGACACCGGTGGCTTTGTTGTAAGCATCAGCCCACTTGGCATAAACCGGTGCCGGGAATGTTCCGCCTGCGCCAGTTAAGTTGGTTGCTGAAAATGCAGACATTGCTGTTAAGGAAAAAGTCGCTGCCACAATACCGGCGACGGTTGTACGCATCAGTTTCATATTCCACTCCTGGTGGTTATATACCCTGTGAAATCGCAGTTTTTACTTTAATAACACTGGGTAATTATTGATTCGACTCATGTCGAAGCTTAGTAAAGTGTTTAGCACAGGAGCAAAATAGGACAGTTTGGTGACAGTAAAATGTAGGTTATATGACAGTTTTGTGACAGGGAGCAAATAATAGCCGTTCTGGTTAAAAATTTGCCTCATGCATCCCCGAGCTCAGCGGAGCATCGCCGCAGGCGATCGATTTTTGGAAGCTAAATCTGCTTTAAATAGCTTGTTTTGAGAAATAATTTTGGTGAGTCCCACCAGATAACAAATCCGTCAATTTAACATAATACTTATGCGGATTTTATCCCACAGAGTCACCGCAATGTGCGCATCATAATTCAATCTGCAGCTAGATAAACATCAAAAAAACACTTTTCTATATAAATCCGCGACCACTGCTGGAGAAATAAAAAAACCTCCTGTGCAAAAGCAGCAGGAGGTTTATAACTGGCATAGTGATAGCTGCCAGTGGCAGATATTTAGACCGTTACTCTACAGTAACCGACTTCGCCAGGTTACGCGGCTGGTCAACGTCAGTGCCTTTGATCAGCGCAACGTGGTATGACAACAGCTGAAGCGGAACGGTGTAAAAGATTGGCGCGACGATTTCTTCAACGTGTGGCAGCTGAATTACCTTCATGCCGTCGCTGTCGGTAAAACCGGCATCCTGATCGGCGAAGACGTACAGCTGACCGCCGCGCGCACGCACTTCTTCGATATTGGATTTCAGTTTTTCCAGCAGCTCGTTGTTCGGAGCCACAACGATAACCGGCATATCGGCGTCGATCAGCGCTAATGGGCCATGTTTCAACTCACCAGCGGCATAGGCTTCAGCATGAATATAGGAGATCTCTTTCAGCTTCAATGCCCCTTCCATCGCGATCGGATACTGATCGCCGCGACCCAGGAACAGTGCGTGATGCTTGTCGGAGAAACCTTCTGCCAGCGCTTCGATAGTTTTATCCAGCGACAGCATCTGCTCAATGCGCGCAGGCAGCGCTTGCAGGCCATGAACGATTTCATGTTCCAGCTGCTCGCTCATGCCTTTAAGGCGGCCAACGCGAGCCACCAGCATCAACAGCACCGTCAGCTGAGTGGTAAACGCCTTGGTAGACGCTACGCCAATCTCGGTTCCGGCTTTGGTCATCAGCGCGAGATCGGATTCACGAACCAGTGACGAGCCAGCCACGTTGCAGACGGCAAGCGAGCCTAAATAGCCAAGTTCTTTGGAAAGACGCAGAGCGGCTAGCGTATCCGCCGTTTCGCCAGACTGAGACAGGGTAATGATCAAGCTACCTGGGCGAACTGCGGATTTGCGATAGCGGAATTCAGAGGCGATTTCTACGTCGCACGGCACGCCAGCCAGTGCTTCGAACCAGTAGCGTGCCACCATCCCAGAATGATAAGAGGTACCACAGGCAATGATCTGCACGTGCTGCACTTTTGCCAGCATGGCATCGGCTTCGGCACCCAGTTCGCTGAGATCGATTTTGCCATGGCTGAAACGACCTTCCAGCGTGTTTTTGATCGCCTGCGGCTGTTCGTAGATCTCTTTTTGCATGTAGTGACGGTATGCGCCCTTGTCACCCGCGTCATACTGCACCTGAGATTCGATTTCCGGGCGTTCAACCGGCTTGCCGGTCTTGTCAAACACGTTAACTTCACGACGTTTGATTTCCGCCACGTCGCCTTCTTCAAGGAACATGAAACGACGAGTCACAGGCAGCAGTGCCAGCTGGTCGGAAGCAATAAAGTTTTCACCCACGCCACGGCCAATGACCAATGGGCTGCCTGAGCGAGCGGCCACCAGCACAGAAGGGTCGCGTTTATCCATCACGACAGTGCCATAGGCGCCACGCAGTTGTGGGATAACGCGAAGCACGGCTTCTAGGAGAGTCCCTCCTTGCAGCAGCTCCCAGTGCACCAGATGCGCAATGACTTCGGTATCGGTCTGAGATTCGAAACGATAACCACGTTCGATCAGCAGAACGCGCAGCGGTTCAAAGTTCTCGATGATGCCGTTATGCACAACCGCAATATAATCAGACACGTGCGGATGGGCATTCACTTCCGAAGGTTCACCGTGTGTCGCCCAGCGGGTGTGAGCAATACCGGTACCGCCATGCAGGGGATGAGCTTCCAAAGCCTCGGCCAGCTTCTGCACTTTGCCAACACGGCGCAGACGGCCCATGTGGCCTTCGTTATCGACGACTGCCAGACCGGCAGAGTCATAGCCGCGGTATTCCAGACGGCGTAATCCTTCCAACAGAATTTCAGCTATATCGCGTTGCGCTACTGCGCCAACAATTCCACACATCGTTTTTATTCCTATAGAAGGCCTGTTCGCAGGCCTTTTTTGATGCCTTAACCTGATTGATATCCGCTCCGGTCATGCTGCCATGCCGTGCGGGTTCCCCGAGCCTGTAGAAAAGGGGATTATTATGTTTTGCGCTGACCATAAGGTGGTGACGGGCAGAGCAAAACACAATGACGCCAAATAACGCGGGTGCAGAAAGCTGCACCCGTTGCTTACTCTATCGTTTAGACGGATGTTTCCAGTGCGGTTTGTGGATTTGCGTCACGCGGCTAAGCACCAGCCCACCGTCAGGGACATCATTCACTACCGTAGTTCCAGCAGCAATACTGACATCATTACCCACGGTAACTGGCGCCACCAGTTGAGTGTCTGACCCAACGAAGACGTTATCACCAATGGTTGTTTGCCATTTGTTCACGCCATCATAGTTACAGGTGATCGTGCCTGCGCCAATATTGACGTTATCACCGATCACCGCATCGCCAAGATAGCTCAGATGTCCAGCTTTGGTGCCCGCACCGAGGCGTGCTTTCTTGATTTCAACAAAATTGCCAACGTGCGCGGCCTGACCCAGCTCAGCGCCTGGGCGCAGACGGGCAAACGGGCCGACGGTACAATCAGCCTGCACCACTGCGCCTT
>CAWUIY010000179.1:0-9758 GCA_963922555.1 uncultured Serratia sp.
CATGGGGCCGGAAAGTGATCCGCAGAATCCTTTACTGCGCGATGTCGGCTTTAATTATCTTAAAGGTCGTCTGCGTTCACATCCAGACGTTGCTAAACGGTATTATGCAGATATTGTAGTCTCATGACATAAAGAATAATTTGGCCAATTATTAGTTTTTGACTTTAGTAAATAATTGGCCTGGTTATATTTAACACCACGCTGGGGGCATACCATCACTAAATACTTTAGGATGATATTTTCTGAGATGCCTAACCATTTCAAAAACTACTATAGCACTACAGCTATAAGCATCATTAAGCCCGAGCTGAGAGTTCCTCCAGTCACTAAATTTATTCTGATTTTCGTGCTCAAAAATGCTGGGATCTGAATCATAGGATTTCTCCATTAATGCGTAAGCATAAAATCTAACCATTAGCGGGGAATCAGATTCAGTACCAAATATTGCACTTGACGAAAACTTAGTAAATATTAATGATAAAATAAGCAGTTTCTTTGCTTTAACTGTATCGCTTTCATCAGAGAGGTTAAATACTTCTAAAATATCATTGCAGTGCTTTGCCGTAAGACTATAGGTTTCCCTATCTGGAGAGTGGGTCAGAAAGGGGCTGAAAATATTTTTTAATATATTTTCACTCTCACTATTTATTAGCTTTGTTTGGACACTTATTTCACGACTCGCTGAAACAAATAGTTTTTGCATATCCTCGTGTTGAGGCATAATGCACGACATCAGCTTTGTAAGCCGAAGTGCCGCTGTCGCGGTTTTAAAGGGAGCAATGAATAGGGGGAAGTATTTATAAAATAGAATTTCTGGAGGGTAATGAGCGGGTTGAAGGGCTGTTCCCGATGCATCATACAGATAAAAGTTATTCCAAACCGGTTCATAGGAATCAGGGGTTCGTATACCTTGTAAGGTGTGTTGGGACAATATCATCACAGGTCCATTAGCTGTTGTAGGTGAGAGGAAAATGTAATTTGCAGCGTGTTTATCTTCCCAGTCCACGGCATGAGTGCCATAACCACCAAACTCATCTTTTAAAGTAAATTGGCTTATTTTTTCCACGGCTAAATATTTTTCATACAGCCTATGGGTAATATTTTCCCATGCTGTTTTTTCTGAGAAAGCCCCCATTGATATCAGTTGAGTAAAAGCACTGTTATAGGTAAGCATATAATCTGGGTGCTCTGTAAATAGCTTGCTAAGTGTATAAAATGAATCATCATCTTGTTTGATGCTTATTAAATCGAATAACTTGAGGATCCTCCTGGTTAGACGGTTTACCGCGTTATCCTGTGGCAGAAGTCCTGGAGCAAAATACTTGGCACCTAATAAGATCTGATGCTCCGGTGAAATAAGGCGGTAGAGTTCGTTAATCTCCGGGGTGATAATAACAAATGCAGTCTCTGTGGGCATGTTAACCGCAGTAGAATCATGAGAGTTTTGTTCGCGCCTTTTTGATGAAAAATATCTTAATGTCAGATAGAGTGCCGTGAGGCTGTATTCTGCAAAAATCCCCATGTAAACATAATCATAAAAAGAAGAACTTTTAGAAGGTATAACATAGGTTGACATTGCTGTTTCATCCAGAGGGGCTTCATTCTCATAACAGTGTCGCAGTCTTGGATCAAAAAGTGTTAATGCTGTATTGCTGACGGATGACAAATTATCCGTCAAGGAGTTTCCAACGGCCCTAAATGTCACGTCTATTACATTATTTATAATATTAGAGGCTTGAGATACCAGAGGGAACATAAATATCCTTTTTATGCGAGAGTAATGAAACGGTTAATTTAAATAATTTAATTAGGATGGTTTTTGAAGAGAAATTGATTATTTTAAAAATTAGATTGCTTGATTCTTATCTCACTGAATAAGTTCGCATGTCTGACAAGAAACAGCAAATGCGTTTTTGTTGATAAGCAAAGATAAAATGCGTATTTCTCTTGCCTGGGATTTCTTGATTAACTGACATCACTCGACGGGGAACGTTCCCCAAACGATAACCTGATAAGGAGTGAACGATGACCCAATATTTATCTGCCAAATCTTTATGGCAAGGAATTAAGCGTCGATGTTCTGCGACTTTCTTTTCGCAGACCACTGCGGATAGTACACGCCTGGTTGAATCGCTTCTTGTCACAGGATCGTTATATGGCATCGAACTCGGAAATATTGACCCTTCCTGGTATCGCCAGAAATAGTCAATATCAGCGATTATTACGTCGCAGCTATTGGAATGAACTGTGCTAACGGTTCGATGTGAAGCGATTCACAACGGTATGATGATTTTCTCCTGAAGTAAGAGCAGTAAAATTGAGATCTCCCCGGTCTTGTCGAATGTGATTTTTAATCCCACTTTGTGGAACCTATGACTCTCCAGTCATAGGTTTTTTTATCGTCTTGATTCTAAGCAGCCGCTTATTGTTGTTCGAAGTTATCGTAAACACGGCGCACCAGACTCAATAATTGCCGTTGTTCCTCGTCGCTCATCCCGCTAATGCCTAATTGCGTCAGGCTCTGACCCTGCTGTTGCATGATTTTACGTAAAGTAAGGCCTTCATCTGTCAACGTTAAACGCATGCTGCGGCGATCGTCTGGGTCGATGTGGCTGGTTAGCATACCTTTGTCCCGCAGCCCTTTAATCAATCTCGCCATCTGCGATTTATCGCGTTCCATAAAACGTTGTAGATCTCCCTGTGCGGCGTCGGGATGGCGACCAACGTAACTCAGCACTTTCGCTTCCATGTGGGTGATGTCGTAATTGCCGTCGCGCAACATCTCAAACTGTTTCGCCCGGTAGCGATGCATAATCATATGCATGAACCAAAGTACATCGTCGTTATGCGAATGACTCATTAGTTGACAATGTCTCCTATTCTCATTTAGATTGTTGATATTATCAACCAAGTGGAACACTTTACCATGACCGACAACACCTCTACCAGCCGCGTGCAAGTACTGCGCCATGAAATCAAACGACGCACGCTCGACGTGGTAAATGTGGAACAAATCAGCCCTGGATTCAAACGCGTTACCCTGAAGGGTGAATCGTTGGCAGATTTTATCAGCGCTTCTTTCGATGACCATGTAAAATTTATTGTTAATCCTGAAGCTGCTGAACCGGCTATGCGCGATTACACGCCGCGTTTTTATGATAACGCGAAGCAAGAACTGGTCATCGAATTTGCAATGCACGGTGAAGGACCGGCCAATGCGTGGGCGGAGAAGGTTAAACCGGGCGATCAGGCGTTAATCGCCGGTCCGCGTGGTTCGCGCGTTATCCCAATGGACTATCAGTGGCAACTGATGTTTGGTGATGAAACGGCATTTCCGGCTATCTCGCGCCGCCTTGAAGAACTGCCTGCTGGCGCTCGCGTTACCGTAGTCGCTTTGGCTCAGGATGCTCGCGATCGTCGCGAATTCCCGACCCAGGCCGATGCGCAGATCGTTTGGGTCGACAGTGATGAACAGTTGATTGATTGGGCGAAACAGCATCAGCTTGCTGCAGGGGAAGGGTTTGTCTGGTGTGCGGCAGAAGCGTCGATTATCAAGGCATTGCGCAATATCTTCGTCGAAGAAAAGGGTCATGATATCAATGCGATTCGTACTTCGGCCTACTGGAAAAAACGCACTGCTGCATTCCACGAAGAAGTTCAGTAACGGGTTATAGCCGACGCCTCTCAAAGGGTTTGAGAAGGCGTCGGGCAAGCTTATCTGCTGCCAACCAAGGCTCGCCAGGCCTGGGCTAACCCATAAAACAGTGCGCCGAATCCGCCGACAAAAAATCCCACCGGCCAGTTAGTCTGGTAGGAGAGGGCGATCGCCAGCCAAACGGTGCTTAAGGCAATCCCGATAGATAGCAGCACTGCCGGAACAGGTCGGGAAACCAGGATGCGTGCTACTGCTGCCGGGCCGACCATCAGGCTGAAAACCAGCAAAGCACCGACCACCGGCAGCGCCATCGCGGTTGCCAGTGCCAGAATTGCCAGAAACCATAGCTCCATTGTTTTCGCAGCTATCCCTTGCACCTCGGCCAATTCTGCGGATACCGAACTCAGAATCAGCGGATAAAACAGCCGCACCGTCAGCCCAATTGCCAGCAGGCTAATCAAACCAACCGGAAGCAGTTCGGCGCGGCTGACGCCCAGCACTTCGCCGAACAGCAGAGCATAAACCTGCTGCGAGTACTGGCTGCTCATGCTGAGAAATACCGTTCCCAGACTTAACAGCATCACCAGCATCAGTGCTGTGGCAACCTCGTGACGGCCATTTCTCGACAACTGATTGATGCCCAAAACGCCAATTCCCGCGAAAACTATCAGGCCAATAAAGCTGTTGATACCCAGCAAACCGGCCAGCGCTGCACCCGGAAAGGTGCCTAATGGCAGGGCGTGAGCGGCAAACGATGCGCCGCGCAACACGATAAAAAAACCGACCAGTCCGGCGACAATGGCCACTAATGTCACCACAATCCAGGTATTAATCATGAAACTGGAAAACATCTCAGCGCTCCCTGTTGCGAATAAGATGTGTCGCCGCAAGATAGGCGGTAAAAATCAGTGCGACGATGAAAAAACTTACCGGCCAGCCGTGACCCGGTGTCCAGTAAAAGCTGTTGTAAGCCAGCAAAATCCCACCCCAGGTTGCCATCAGACCAATCACCACCGCCGTCAGCATCGCATTTAGCGGGCGTTTAGTGAGGCGCAAAGCCGTGGCCGCCGGACCGATCAGCAGTGCGGTTGATAGCACTGCACCTACTGTCATTGCCGAAAGTGTGACCGCCAGCGATAACAGCGTCAGGTAAAACATCGCGATAAGCCGGGTATTGATGCCCATCACCTCTGCCAGCTCTTTATCCAGTGAACTGAGCAGCAAAGGACGATAAATGACGAACATCGCCAGCAACGCACCGCCACCCATCGTTAAAGCGAGGGGGATCATGGTGGGCGAAATGGCAAACATCGAACCAAACATCACGGTGATGGCCGCGCCGGTGGTGCTGTGCGTCGTGACATCAAAATAAAGTAACAGGGCGGCCAATCCCAGACCGGCGCCCAGGACAATACCCGTCATTAAATCGCGCTCCCGAGCACGGAGAATATCGACCATTTCCATGCCAATTGCGGCCACAAGTGCCATCCCCAGAAGCCCAATTAAAGGATTGATGCCGAGCAAAAAAGACAGTGCACCACCCGCGCTGCTGACATCAGCCAGAGCATGCCCGGCAAAGGACTGCCCGCGGATCACAGTAAAAACGCCCACCACGCCGGAGACGATTGCGGTTCCGCCACCAATGATTAGCGCCGTTTGTACCGGCGCACTGGTGAAGAAACCGGGTTCTATTAACATATTCATCAGGGTTTTCATGAAAAAATCAGACTTTTATCAGGTTTTCAGCGGGTAAATTAAGGGCGCAAAGGTTGCTTTCTGCATTCCCGGCAATAACCAATACCCGATCCATCACCCGTAATACTTCGATAGGATGCCCATACAACGTGCTTAGCACCTCGCTACATACCACTTCGTCAGTGCTGCCACTGGCGGCATGACCGTTGGCCAGATAGACGATGCTGTCCATGGATGTCAGCAGCGGGTTCATATCATGAGCAGAGAGTAAAATCGTGACCTGATGAGCACGTGAAAGATGGCGCAAGAGCGCCACAATTTCAGAAACGCTGCGTAAATCAAGATTCGCCAGGGGTTCATCAAGCAGCAAAAGGCGTGGACGGCGGATCAGCGCATGAGCAATCAACACCCGTTGTTGCTGACCACCCGAGAGATTTCCAATGCGCCTATCGGCAAACCCTTCGGCACCGACTTCGTGCAGCATGGCATCAACCTGTTGCCTAATTTTGCGCGAACCCAAGCCAAGGCCCAGTCGTTTTCCGGTTAACCCGAGCGCAACAACATCTCTGGCACGCAACGGAATTTCAGCATCAAGCATGATTTTTTGCGGCACATAACCCACTGAACTCAAACCGGCTTTGCCTGTTTTGCCATCAATCAGCACCTGCCCGTGGTCCAAAGATTGAAAACCCAGCAGTGAGCGCAATAGGGTGGTTTTTCCACATCCGTTTGAGCCAATCAATCCACAGAATTCACCGGCTTTGAGACGAAAACTCACCTGATCCAGCACTGGTTTGCCAGAAAATGAGACGCACAAGTTATTGACGGCCAAAACGCCGCCGTTATCGAAGCCCATCTTAGTGCTTAGCCATCAGGCTTTCGGTAGACGTTTTATCCGCCAGCGCCGCAATAAGCGCATTGGTTTCTGCCAACATCCAACTCTGGTAGTGATAACCCGGCGTGGGCATCGTTTCATAAACGCCCACGACCGGAATGTGATGGTCTTTGGCCTGGCTAAGGAAAGAAGCAGTGAGTGGATCGGTAACCTGCTGGTTATAAACGAATACTTTAAGTTTACCGTCGGCAAACAGCGCATTCTGAGCGGTTACGTCCTGTGGGGCCGGATCGGTCCCATTCATAATTGCTGCTTCGAGATTAAATGGAGTCGCAATCTTTAACCCTGCGGCCTGTAACAGATAGTCGCCAACCGGTTCAGTGACCGCGACTTCGCTGGCAGGATATTGGCTGCTCAGTTTCGCTAGCGCGGTTCGCCATGGAGTCAGCGATTGTTCAAACTTTTTGGCGTTAGCTGCAAAATAATCCTTTTCAGCGGGAAGAGCGGCGCTGAGATCGGCAGCAATTTGTTGTGCGACGATCGGCATCACGTCAGGCTTGTACCACAAGTGTGGGTTAGGGGTGTTGTCAGGCAGCTTAAGAAGATGCTGGACATCGATTACTTTGCGTGAAGCGCTGGGCGCGGCGGCGATAAACTTATCGGCCCAGGCGTCATAGCCGAGGCCATTCTTTACCACCAGATCAGCGTGAGCGATTTCTGCCGCGATTTTCGGACTGGCCTCAAAAGTATGAGGATCGGTATTCGGATCTGTTTCAATTGCCGTCACTGCGACATATTTACCACCGATTTGAGCAATGACATCAGCATACTGGTTCTCGACGCCGATAGCGTGCAGCAGCGGCGCGGCGTTGGCTTCTGCTGCGAAAACTGACGATATAACCATTACCGCTACCACGCTTAACTTACCTTTCATTCTAACCCCTTAATAATAAGCTTATTATTAGACATATCGAGCAATCATCATTATTTGTTATGTTATGTTATAACATAACTTATATTGATCGGGGTGATTTCACAAGCTACCAGACGTTTCAGGTTGTTTGAGAATGTATCTATCAGGCGCGCATGGCTTCCAGCAGGGCGATCATCGCCTTTTGATTGGCCGAAGCGGTTCCTTTACGCCACATCAGCCAGATTTTAATTTTCCCCATCTCGTCGCCAAGCGGATAAACCTTCACACCGCTTTTTCCCGGCATGGTTTCAAGCATGCTGGCAGGCACCAATGCCAGACCCGCACCTGCTGTTACGCAAGCGACGATGCCGTGATAGGACTCCATCTCGTAGATTTTTCCGGGAGCGGCGTCGTCTTGCGCGAACCAGTTTTCAAACAGACGTCGATACGAGCAGTTAGCGCGAAAGGCGTAAATAGTAGAGCCAGAAATATCCCGAGCGCGACTGACAGGAGGGTGGTTAAGGGCTGAAATGAGTACCATCTCCTCGTTAAATGCGGGAACGCCTTCAATCTCGGGATGTTTTGGCGGTCCGTCTACAAAGGCTGCGCTGAACTGACCGGCAAGCATGCCATCAATCATGTCTCCCGAGGGGCCGGTTGAGAGATCCAGTTCGACATCCGGATAGGCCTGATGGTATCGCGCCAGCACGGGCGGAATATGCACGGCGGCACAGCTTTCAATCGCGCCAAGGGTAAATATTCCGTTGGGTTTAAGCCCGGAAACGCTCTGTTTAGCTTCCTCCGCCAGCGCCAAAATGCGTTTAGCGTAACTAAGGAATGTTTTACCGGGGTCGGAAATATACAGGCGAAGTTTCTCGCGATGAAACAACGGCGTGCCAAGTTCTTCTTCCAACTGCTTGATGCGAGTAGAAATATTGGAGGGAACACGATGCAGTTTATCGGCGGCAGCCGTGACGCTACCTTCTTCTGCCACGGTGGCGAACACTTCTAACTGAGTCAGATCCATAGCAACCTCGTGAATTCATTCTCTAAATGAGACGATTATTTTCATTATTATTCATTTTTCAAAAATCTTTCTCAAGTTTAGGATGAACCTTAGATAGCGTTAATCCTAAACAAACAGGTGGCTTAAATGACAAATTCTCAAGCAAATCAAACCTCAGCGCTGGCCGGGGCTTTTTCTCGTAATCCAACCAACGGTGAAGTGTTTAAACAGTATCCATTCGCGACTGCCGTTGAAGTTGACTCAGCACTGCAAAGTACTCAAGAGGCTTTTAACTCGTGGAAAGACAGCGCGATGGCCGAACGTGTCGCACTATTGCAGCGTATCGCACAAGGCCTGCGCAAAAACGCTGCCGCTCTGGCCGATATGATGGCGCTGGAGATGGGCAAACCTGTGACTCAGGGTCTGGCCGAAGTCGAGAAGAGTGCCAGACTGTGTGAATGGTATGGCGAGAATGGTCCGGCTATGCTGGCCCCTGAGCCGACGCTGGTTGAAAACGACAAAGCCTGGGTGAACTATCTGCCACTTGGCCCAGTATTGTCTGTAATGCCCTGGAATTTCCCGATTTGGCAGGTATTGCGTGGCGCAGTGCCAATCATTCTGGCGGGTAACAGTTACTTGTTGAAACCTGCGCCAAACGTCATGGGCAGCGCGTATCTCCTGCGTGACGTTGTCACACAAGCAGGTTCGCCAGCAGGATTGTTCGAGGTTTACAACGCCGATAATGATGCCGTTGCTGACAGCATTAAAGATCCGCGCATTGCGGCGATTACTCTGACAGGAAGCGTACGTGCGGGTGCCGCAGTGGCGGCCATGGCGGGCGCTGCGCTGAAAAAATGCGTCATGGAGCTGGGCGGTTCAGATGCCTTTATCGTACTGGCCGATGCAGATATCGACGCAGCGGTTAAAGGCGCGATTGCCGGACGCTTTATGAACAATGGCCAGATCTGTATTTCTGCCAAACGAATCATTGTTGAAGAGTCGGTGATCGGTGAATTTACCGAGAAGTTCCTGGCTGCTATCAAAACGCTGAAAATCGGCGATCCGCGCGACGAATCAACCTATCTTGGACCGATGGCGCGTTTCGACCTGCGTGATGAGCTGGATGGTCAGGTTAAGGCGACGCTGGCCGAAGGCGCTACTTTGTTGCTGGGCGGCGAGCCGATCGCGGGGGCAGGTAACTACTATGCGCCAACGGTGTTAGGCAATGTTAAACCCGGCATGACCGGCTTTACCCAGGAACTGTTTGGCCCGGTCGCCTCTTTGATTACTGCCAAAGACGCAGCGGATGCCGTGCGCATGGCGAACGATTCAGAGTTTGGTTTGGGTGGTAGCCTGTGGAGCCGTGATATTGAGGTTGCAAAAACGCTGGCGAAGCAGGTTTATACCGGCGGAATGTTCATCAACTCGCCAAGCTTCTCCGATCCGCGAGTACCGATTGGTGGTGTGAAAAAAAGTGGTTTTGGTCGCGAGCTGTCACACTTCGGGATCCGGGAATTTACTAATCCACAGACCTTATGGGTTGAGGGCTGATAGTCCGATCAGCGGGCGGTTTTGTGCTGCGCACGGCTAGATGCTGCGCATGGCTTTTGTGCTGCGCACGGCTTAACTTCAAATTCAACTTCAAGTTCATGCG
>CAWUIY010000180.1:0-9743 GCA_963922555.1 uncultured Serratia sp.
ATACCGTTTATTTTATCGCCGGCCTGCTGTTTGCCGCTTTTGCCATTTTTAATCTGCGCGATAGTACCAAACCGAAACGCTTTGTGAATGCGCTGTTCTGGGGAATTTATGCGGCCACATTCCTGGTCGGCACCGAATTGCCGCACTTCGTCACCGGCTGTATGGCGATTCTACTGGCGGTTATTGCCGGAACCGGTCAATTAGGCAAGGGAAAAACGGATGCCGATCGGCCTGAAGTGGCGGTGAAACGCGTGGCCAATGCCAAACGTTTTGGCAATAAACTGTTTATTCCTGCACTGATAATTCCCGTTTTGACTCTGATTGGCACATTAACGCTTAAATATACCCCGTTAGTTGAAACCAAAAACGTTACGCTGATCTCGCTGGTACTGGCGACCATTGTGGCTTTCATCGTGGCGCTTCTGATGTTGCGTGACTCACCGCTGAAGGCAATTAAGGCCGGTGGTCAGATTATGGATACCGTAGGATGGGCGGCGATTTTGCCACAAATGCTGGCAGCGCTGGGTGGACTTTTTGCCCTCGCAGGCGTAGGTGGCGTGGTCGCCAATCTGGTGAAAGACGTCATCCCGATGGGTTCCCCCTTAGCTATTGTGATTGCCTACACTTTCGGCATGGCATTATTTACTATGATTATGGGTAACGGTTTTGCTGCCTTCCCGGTGATGACCGCGGGTATCGGTTTGCCGCTGATTGTGCATCAGTTGGGTGGCAATCCGGCAATCATGGGCGCAATTGGCATGTTGTCAGGTTTTTGCGGCACGCTAATGACCCCGATGGCCGCCAATTTCAATATCGTTCCAGCGGCATTGCTGGAGTTACAAGATAAGCACGGGGTCATCAAGGCCCAGGCGCTGACCGGTGTTTTGCTGCTGCTGGTCAATACTGCGTTTATGTATTTCTTTGTGTTCCGTTTCTGATAACCGGACACCGATGGGGACTGTAAATTGATTGCGCAACCAACTCTGCAACTGACGCCAGCAATGGCGTCACGCTTTGCTTCACTGGCGTTAAACCATCTCACCCGTGAATATCCCAATAAGTTGACCCATGCGCTGGCAAGCCCTGCCGATATTCAGGGGCCTCGCGCCTTGCATCCTATTTTTTATGGCAGCTACGATTGGCACTCCTGCGTACATGGTTACTGGCTACTGTTACGCCTGTTGGATCGTTATCCGCAACTTCCCGAGGCTGAAAAAATCGTTGCAGTGGTGACAGAACATTTTACCGCGCAAAACGTAGCCGGTGAGATGGATTACCTGCAACAGAAACAGCACAGCGGTTTTGAACGCCCTTACGGATGGGCATGGTTTCTGGCGTTAACGCAGCAGCTCGAGAGCATGTCATTACCGCAAGCCAAAGTTTGGGCAAAAAACCTTGCGCCAATGACCGAGTTTTTCGTCAAAAGCTTCTGTGATTTCCTGCCCAAGGCGACCTATCCGCTGCGCGTTGGCAGCCATTTCAATACCGCTTTTGCTCTATCGCTTACGCTGGATTATGCACGCAGCGCATCGCGCAGGAGACTGGCGTCAATGATTGAAGAAACTGCCCTGCGCTGGCATCTGGAAGACGTTAACTGTCAGGCATGGGAGCCGGGAGGTGACGAATTTTTATCGCCGTCATTAATGGAAGCCGAACTGATGCGGCGCGTGCTGGCACCTCAGGCCTTTATTACCTGGTTTGGCAGATTCTTGCCGCAGCTGGCACAGGGCAAGCCCGAGACGTTGTTTATACCGGCGACAGTTACCGATCGTAGCGATGGCAAGATTGGTCATCTCGATGGTTTGAATCTGAGCCGTGCCTGGTGTCAGCGCTCGCTCGCGGCTGCATTGCCCGCAGGCGATGCGCGTATTGCCCTGCTCGCAAGCGCTGCCAATCAACATCTCGCCAGCGCGTTGGATCATCTTGATAGCGATTACGCCGGTGAACACTGGCTGGCCACCTTTGCCCTATTGGCATTAGAAGCGTAAGCCTCCTAGCTCTCTGCGGAAGAAATAGCATTATTTTCGCAGAGAACTTTTCCCGTCAGCGGCTTATCCCGCGTGTGGAACGGCTAAAGAAACTCTCAAAACACTGTAATAAAGGATAATCGTGCCGAAGTGGGAGTATTTCTTCGCGTACGGTTTCTAATGATTCGCCACAGTGATAGAGCCGCTGATAAAGATTAATAATGATTTGCTGCAAATCAGGAGATTGAACCAGCATAGCCAACGCCTGTTCGTTAATTCCTACAGGGCGGCATCGATTACCGGCAACGCAAAAAAAAGGCGGAATATCCTGAACTACGCAGGAGAGAGCCAATATTTTTGCCGCTTTGCCCAAGATACAGTATTGATGTACGGCAGATTGATTCCCGAGATGAACATAATCATCGACTTCGACGTGTCCGGCTAGAACAGCGCCAAAGCCAAGATGAACAAAATTGCCAATCAGGCAGTCATGCCCAACGTGAACCTGCCCCATTAAAATATTATCGTCGCCGATTATCGTGGTCCCGCTTCCCTGTGTTGTCCCTCGATGAAGAGTGGCTTTTTGTCCAATATGGTTACGATGACCAATCTCGAGCCGGGTTGCTTCTCCGCAATACTTTAAGTCCTGATTAATCTCACCTAATGAACAATAGCTGTCGATAACGTTGTCGCGGCCAATACGAGTATGCCCATTAAGTACAGAATGAGACAGGACTACGGTCCCCTCACCTATTTCTACATTTGCCTGAATATAGCAAAAAGGGCCAATGCGCACGTGGGGGCCAATAATGGCACCTGTCTCGATAATGCTGTTTCGTGCAATATCAGCCGAAGTGTGGATCAAATAATAAACCTTAGTGAGAATACGGTATCAGTGATCGCAGGATAGAGAGAAATGAGCCTGCACCCAGCATCATTTAATTTATTTATTTTTTGAACCTTCAACGCACGGCGCTTATTTTATTCACCGTAATTTACGCTCTGCTGCCTTGCCCATTGTTTTAACTCATAATCCGAAACAAATTTATCTTAAAGTAATAAGAATCTATGTGATTCAGCTACAAGACTGATGATAAGATGAGAAATTAAGGCTTTCTTAAGGTTTGGGGGTCACGATGTCTCGCCTAATAATGCCTTAAGGGATCCTTAAGGGATCTCTTCATGTTTTATCTTGTGGCACATGTTGCCAATTTGCGTTTTTTTGGAGCTTATATTGCGCAACTTTATCCCTAAAATCAGCTACTTCTGGCTGACACTATTGATCAGTTTGTACTTCACTTTTGTCGTTAACTTCCCGGTACTGCTGCATTTCTATAACATTCTGCATGCCCTGTCGGCGTACAAAATTGGCTTTGCACTTTCAATCCCGCTGGTGCTGTTTGCCGCCCTGAATTTCGTTTTCACCCCATTCACCTTCAAGCCGATATTAAAGCCTTTCTTTATTATCCTGCTGCTGATGAGCGGGTTAGCGTCATATTCGGAATTGACCTTCCACGTGGTGTTTGACCGCGGCATGATCGAAAACATTTTCGAAACACAACAAAGTGAAGCTTCATCCTATTTAAACGCTTCGGTGATCTCGTGGTTTGTGATCACTGGGGTACTTCCCGCCATACTATTATTCCTGGTTCCGGTTAAATATAATCAGACCATCCTCAAACGGCTGGGTGTTCGCATTCTGTCGATGATTGTTTCTTTAGCGATTATTGCCGGTGTGGCAAGCCAGTATTATCAAGATTACGCCTCGGTAGGCCGTAATAACCGCACCCTGAATGTCGAGATTTTACCGACCAACTATCTCTACAGCACCGGACAATACCTGTACCACAAATATCTGGTTAAACCGCTGAAGTATGAAAAAGTGGGCACCGATGCAACATTAGTTCAGAAAAGCGGACAGAAACCGACGCTGATGTTCCTGGTCATTGGTGAAACCGGACGCGCGCAGAACCAGTCATATAATGGTTACGATCGCCCTACCAACAGCTTTATGCAAAAAACCCCAGACGTGGTGTTCTTTAACCATGTTAGCTCCTGTGGTACTGCGACCGCTGTTTCCGTTCCTTGCATGTTCTCGAATATGAAACGTGTCGATTTTGACAATGATCGCGCGCACAACGAAGACAGCTTCCTGGATATTCTGCAACGCGCCGGGGTGTCTGTTTTCTGGAAAGACAATGATGAAGGCTGTAAAGGCGTGTGTGACCGCGTGCCAAATATCACGATTCCAACCACCAAAGACGGTAAGTTCTGCGATGGCGATACCTGCTACGACGCGGCCCTGCTGGAAGGACTAGACGGTAAAATCGTTGATGATGGTAAAAACAAGCTGATTGGCCTGCACCTGATTGGCAGCCACGGTCCGGCTTATTACCGCCGCTATCCGGATAATTTCCGTTTCTTCACTCCAGACTGTGAACGAAGTGATATTCAGAACTGTACGCACGAACAGTTGGTGAATACTTACGATAATACCGTACGTTACACTGACTATGTGCTGACGCAGGTTATTGCCAAGGCTAAGCAGTATCAGGATAAATACAACGTGGCGATGATTTACCTTTCCGACCACGGTGAATCTCTGGGTGAAGACGGCCTCTACCTGCACGGTACGCCTTACCGCGTTGCTCCGCCTCAGCAAACACACGTACCCATGATGTTCTGGCTTTCACCACAGTATGCTGCTGCGCAGGGTCTTTCCATGAGCTGCCTGCAATCTGAAGCCGCGAAGAATGATTATTCGCAGGACAATCTATTCCATACCGTGCTTGACGCGATGGACGTGAAAACTTCTGCCATTGATCCCACGCTGGATATCTTCAAGTCCTGTAAAACGGCGCAGTAAACGTTCTACTCTCTCCGACGCTCAAGTTCTGCAACCAAAGCATTGAGCGTCGGATCGAAACTGTGTTGCTCGCTGTTGTAGGTTAAATAAAGCGCGGTTTTCCTGACCGCGTTTTCTCCCATTGGCAGGCACCCCAACTCTCCCGCCCTTAATCGTTCTTGTACCACGTGACGCGGTACCCAACCATATCCTACACCGTGGACTATCGCCTCAATAGCGGTCTCAATGGTAGTAAAACTCCAGTTAACCATCTGATAAGCTTTGCGCTTTTCATCGCGCTGCGAATCGCGGTCCACCAGCGTAATCAGCGGATAACGGGCCAACTCGGTAGAGGTAAGAGGGCCGACCGTTGATATCAGCGGATGCTCGCGCGCCGCCACCGGCACAAACTCGACATCCATCAACCATCGGCTATCAGGGGTGTATTCGGCAGGTTGAGTCGTAATATACAGATCCGCTGCCCGCTCCTGTAATTGCCGGTCGGTTTCATTACGCAGAATCTCTGTAAGCTGCAGCTGAGTATCCGGAAACAGTTGTTGAAAGGCCTGTAGCGATAAAAACAGATTCTCTTTCGGAAAAACGGCATCGACCACCAGGCTGATTTGCGTTTTTGCTCCCTGTTGCAGTCCTACGGCGCGAGCCTCAAGCTGAGCAAACGCGGTTATCAGCGGCTGAGCCTGGGAAAGCAGCGCCCGGCCCTGCTCGGTCAGCTCGGCCTTTCGCCCGACAATTTGCAGTAGCGGCAATCCCAAACGCTGTTGCAGGCTGGCCAGCGCATAGCTAACCGATGACTGGCTGCGGTAAAGCACTTCGGCTGCCTGAGCGTAGCTCCCCTCATTCACCACTGTCTGCAATACAATCCATTGCTCCAGTGTGGTGTGCGGTAATTCCATTGCTTAACCCATCGAATTATTAGATTGATATTATCGTATATCAGCGTTATTCAATCGATTTTGCAAGGAGTAACGTGAGGACATCGCACCAGATTACGGTGTTTTCCATCCTTAAGGAGCTAGAGATGAGCAGTTTTGATAAATCAGATTTAAGTGGGTTTGTCGGCAAACATGTGGTCTATACCTACGATAACGGCTGGAACTACGAGCTATATGTCAAAAATGGCGAGACCATAGATTACCGTATACATAGCGGCATCGTTGGCAATCGTTGGGTAAAAGATCAACACGCTTACATCGTTCGCGTTGCACAGCAGGTCTATAAGATTTCGTGGACCGAACCCACCGGCACTGACGTTAGCCTGACGGTGAATCTGGGTGATAAAGTGTTCCACGGCACCATTTTCTTCCCGCGTTGGGTGATCAACAATCCTGAAAAAACCGTGTGTTTCCAAAACGACCACATTGAGAAAATGAAAGCCTATCGTGATGCTGGCCCGGCTTATCCAACTGAGGTCATCGATGAATTCGCTACCATCACCTTTGTGCGTGACTGCGGGACGAACAATGAGGAAGTGATCAATTGCGCAGCCAGTGAGTTGCCAAAAAACTTTCCCGAAAACCTGCGATAAAGAAATCTAGTTTCTCAAGCATGACAGAGCTTTTACCCCAGCAACGAGGTCTGATCACAGGCCTCGTTATCATGGCGCAATTTTTTCCAATACCTTTCCATTTCAAACTGCTTAAGTAGAAGCCTTGGTGACTAAAACAGGTTTTTCTTCAAAATGATGCAGTTTTCCAACGGTTTTCTACTCAGCCTTTCATTATGCCTTGATATCGGCCTTGCCAATATCGCCATGATTACGCTGGCGATGCAGCGTGGTTATTTACATGGATTCTGGTTAGGGATCGGCACCTGCGTCGGGGATCTGATTTACGCGTTACTGGCTTTGGCGGGGATGGCCGTAGTGCTTCAGTTTGAAGCCGTGCGCTGGATATTGTGGATTGCCGGCGGGGTGCTGCTGCTAGGATTCGCCGTGAAAATGATAGCCGCCGCCGTGCGACAGGCTATTCAATTCGAGGTCGATGCAACGCATCCGCAACGTTCACTATTTCGTGAATTTGGTCGCGGCATGCTGCTAGCGATGTCTTCACCGACGGCAATATTATGGTTTGCCACCGTCGGAGGAGCCTTGATTTCACGCATGGGGCAACACAGCATTTCCACATCCTCAATGTTTTTAGCCGGCTTCTTTATTGCCGGCATTTTCTGGACCTGTGTGTTGTGTCTGGTGGGCAGTTTTGGAGGCAGGCTGCTCGGCAATCGCTTAATTAAATATTCCTATATCGCCTCGGCAATGATTTTTAGTTACTTTGCCATTTATGTGATTGCCTCAGGCTATCGAGAATTTATCGCTGCCTGAATCGCGACTTGCCGCGCTCAACGGCCTGCACTGACCTGCTTAAAATAATGTTGGGGCGTCGTCCCCATCATTTTTCTAAAAAAGTTGATGAAATGGCTCTGATCGTAAAAACCCAGGCTAATAGCGGCATCAAGGGGATGAACGTTGTTTCTTAGGAGATCTCGTGCCTGATGTAATCGCAGTTGCATATGATATTGCAGGGGCGGCATACCCGTATATTTAGTGAATCGACGAACAAAATGATATTTGCTCAAGCCAGAGATTGCCGCTAATACGTCAAGTTGCGGTCTGACTTGCAGATGTTCACGCAAATATTCGATGACGTGACCTAAACACTTTTCTTCATCACCCTCAATCACAACCGGGGTATCAATTAACTCAGCGCAGAGCTTGATTAATTGCTGATCTTGAGTTGCATCGTCATCATAACGGGCCGACGCGGCATAGCGGCATATTGCTTCGAATATTCGGGGATTATCAATCACGCCTTCCTGCAATGCCGGTGCGTCATGCCGACTAAAAAGATGACTCTCTTGAACCACCGTTTTAAGCAGCGATTGAGAAAGATGAACACTGATAAATTCAACATTTTCATGCCCGAAACAGGAAGCTTGTATCGTACCAGGATTGTATAAAGTTACCTGCCCCGCTTTGACATCAGCAACTTTTCCTGACAGCCAAATTTTTTCGATCCCCGACAAATTGGCGCTCAGAACATATTCATCGTGCATATGTTTTGGAAAGCCAGAATTCCTCGCGTTAATACGCGAGCACTCAATACCATTGCGGCTAAACCATTCAGAAGATTGAAGTGTCAATGTTGCAAATCTCGACCTTAAAACATTTTACGATACCCAGTTATAATAAAACGGCCAGGAGATTGCGAATGTCACCACGAAAATGCGTAGCCTCACTAACCCGGCTGGGTATCCGTTTCAGGCACGTTGAGCAGGAAAAAAAGCCCGCTGCTCAACGTAAAGTCCGTTTGCTGGATTAAAAAAACTAGCGCAGGACTTTAATCAGCGACTGATTAAACTTTTCCGGCTCTTCCATTTGCGGTGCATGTCCCAGTCCCTTGAATTCAATCAGTTTAGCGTGTGGGATCATTTTCGCGGCCTGCTTGCCCAGCACGTTGTAATGCCCTAAACGCGCCTTGACCGCCGGAGAGGCAATATCGCTGCCGATGGCGGTGGTGTCTGATGTACCAATCATCAACGTGGTGGGCACGCGCAGGTCTTTCAACTCATAGAACACCGGCTGCGTGAAAATCATGTCGTAAATCAATGCCGAGTTCCAGGCTACCAGTTTGTGCCCCGGTCCTTCATTCAGTCCCGCCAGCATATCCACCCAGCGATCGTATTCTGGCTTCCATTTGCCGACGTAATAGGTCTTCAGCTCGTAATCATGAATGCTTTTAGCAGAAAGTTTAAGCTCGCGGTCGTACCACTGATCGACGGTGCGATAAGGCACGCCCTTGGCTTTCCAGTCTTCAAGACCAATCGGGTTAACCAGCACCAGTTTCGACACCTGCTGTGGATACATCAACGCATAGCGCGTCGCCAGCATCCCGCCGGTTGAATGCCCGACGATCACTGCTTTATTAATTTTCAGACTTTTCAGCAAGTCATGGGTATTTGTGGCTAACTGCTGGAAAGTGTACTGGTAATGTTCAGGTTTTGTAGAGGAACAAAAGCCAATCTGGTCTGGTGCGACGACGCGATAACCCTGCCCAAGTAGCGCTTTTATGGTCTCGCCCCAGGTCGCTCCACAGAAATTTTTACCGTGCATCAAGACCACGGTTTGACCATTTTTTCTCCCTTGAGGCTGCACATCCATATAGCCCATTTGCAGAGGTGCACCCTGGGAGTCAAAGGAAAAATGCTGCAAAGGATAAGGATAATCAAAGCCCTGTAGCTGAGGTCCATAGCTTGGCGTATCGGCAGCCATCGCGACTCCGGAAGTCATTGCAACGGCAAGAAGTGAAACAGAAAGAAGCTTTTTTACTGAAAAGAGCATCGGATTTTCCCTGATAAATAGCCAAAATACGGCACAAAATAAGAATAGTAAGGGGTTTGTTTTCAGGATTGAAGCAGAAACAGTGACAAATTATTTACTGCTCAAACCAAAAACAACAAAATTGTTTGAATTCCTCAAGACAGTCACATTTACGTGAGCTACGTTTGATAAGATGAACACCCAAGTGGCATAAGCTGTGGTTGCTGGTACCATTCGTCGGGTTTTGGACATACGTTAATTTTAACCTTTTGAATGTTCACACTTTGCGAGCAAAAAGATGATCAAGTGGCCATGGAAAAATAATGAGCTAAAAATCGATAAAAGCGACGTCTGGCAACAGGCTTTTGACATACCGCTGCTATCAGATTTAACCCCCCATGAACAACAGCGGCTTATTCGCGTCGCCAGCCAGCTCTTGCAGCAAAAAAGACTGTTGCAACTTCAGGGGGTTTCTCTCGATGAAACCATGCAAGCCAGAATCGCCCTGCTATTTGCCTTACCGGTGATGGAGCTGGGAGTTGAATGGCTCGACGGATTCCACGAAATCTTGCTCTATCCTTCTCCTTTTATTGTCGAT
>CAWUIY010000181.1:0-9735 GCA_963922555.1 uncultured Serratia sp.
AAAAAATCCGGTCACTAATAAAATTCCGCAGGAAGTTCTCGCTGATATCTTCAGTCTGATGCCGCCTTACGTTTCTGATAAACAGGTCTTGGCTAAAGATATCAGCACGGCTTTCAATGCTCAGGATATTGTTCCTTCTAAAGAAAATATCTGCGCTGTTCTGGCTGTGACCGAGCAGGAATCTAATTTCAATGTTAATGCCCCGATCCCTGGACTCGGAAAAATTGCCTGGAAGGAGATAGACCGCCGCGCTGAAGAGGTCCATATTCCCGCCTTCCTGGTGCACACCGCTTTAAAGATTAATTCCCCGAACGGAAAGTCATACAGCGAGCGCCTGGATAACGTGCGTAGCGAAAAGGAGCTCAGTGCGATTTTTGATGACTTCATTGGCATGGTGCCGATGGGGCAGCAGCTGTTTGGTAACCTGAATCCGGTACATACCGGAGGGCCGATGCAGGTCAGTATTGCCTTTGCCGAGAGCAAGGCCCGCGGCTATCCTTACAAAATGGAAGGAACCGTTCGTCAGGAGGTATTCACTCGTCGCGGCGGTGTGTACTTCGGTATTGCCCATCTGCTTGGTTATCCAACCCATTATAGTGAGCCACTTTATCGCTTTGTAGATTACAACGCCGGATTCTATGCCAGCCGCAATGCGGCTTTCCAGCAACAGGTGCATCTGTTGACGGGCGTACCTTTGGCGTTAGATGGCGATGTTATCAGTTACAGCGATACGCCAGGAAAAACAGAAATGGCGGTGCGTAAACTGGGTAAAAAACTGGACCTCAGTGATGGCAATATTTCGCGTGATTTGAAGCAGGGGGAGTCGATTGACTTCGAACAAACGCCGACCTGGAAACGGGTCTTTGCTTTAGCGGACAAAACGGCGGGGCGGCCAGTACCCAGGGAAATGCTGCCGGGAATTGAGCTTAATAGTCCAAAAATTACCCGTAATCTCACCACCGCGTGGTTTGCTCAGCGAGTCGATCAGCGCCGCGAGCGCTGCATGTCGCGATAATCTTCTTGGCTTAAGCAACTATCCTGCATAATCCACTATGCAGGATAGTCTCACCAAAGCGCGCTTACAGCACGGTTGGCAGCAAAGAAGAAACGCAATTCAGCACATCGGTACGGAATTTCTTCGATGCATCTTCTATTTCGCTGGCGTTCAGCGCTTCCTTTTCGCGTTCGACGAAGGTTTTAACCCCCGAAGTGAAGCTATTTTCAAACTTTGCGTTCATGGTATTGCCTACGCTACCAAACAAAATGCGCATTGCCGACACCTGAACCAATAGCTCGCGGTTAACGCGTTCCAGTTGATCAATTCTTTGGGATAAATTTTCTTCGCTCATTTCAGCCTCCTGTTTAAAACAGGCAAACCCTACCCCAATTTCAGACAATAAGAAACGAGTCCTCGCTTTTTCCTGTGCTTTATCCAAATAATAGCGGCTATTAGTAGCAGATTTTTCACATGAGTTGACTGGCAGTTCAGGGAAGCGCACCGCAATTTTGTCCTTTTTCATTCAGGGAACACGATGAAAATTATAAAAATCTTAAATAATAATGCTGTGATTGCCGTCGATGATTCATTGCACGAGCAGGTCATGATGGGAAAAGGGCTGGCTTTTCAGAAAAGAGTCGGTGAACAACTGGATGTGGAACGCGTTGAGAAAGTCTTCTCGTTAAAAAATAATGCGCTCAATGACCGCCTTAGCGAGCTGTTGGCAGAAATCCCCCTTGATGTGTTGACGACGACTGAAAAAATCCTCGATCTTGCCGAAACTCGTCTTGGTGAACGACTTAGCAATAATTTGTATATTGCTCTGACCGACCACTGCCATTTTGCGATAGAGCGGTTTAAACAAGGGATCGCGTTGCCCAACGCGCTGCTGTGGGATATCAAACGGGTCTATCATCGGGAATTTGCCGTCAGCCTTGAGGCCCTGGATATCATAGAACAGCGTCTTGGCATACGTTTGCCGGAGGATGAGGCCGGATATATCGCCCAGCATCTGGTTAAGGGGCAGCTAAAGGGAGAGATGTCGGAAGTGGTGCAGGTCACGAGGATTATTCAGCAGATCATGCACATCGTAAAATATCAGCTGCGTCTGGACTATCGTGAAGATACTCTAAGTTATCATCGTTTTATCACGCATTTAAAGTTTTTTGCCCAGCGAATGTTGAGCAGTAATCTGGTGCGTAACGAGGACGAATCGCTGCATGACGAAGTGAAAAGTTCTTATCCTCAGGCCTGGAAGTGTGTGCAAAAAGTCGAGCATCATATTCAGCAAACGTATGGTTATGCGCTGACCAAAGAAGAGAAGATGTTTCTGGCTATCCACATTGAGCGCGTGCGTAAAGAGACGCTTAACTTCTCGTCGCGACAATCCGAATAATTCGAGATATTGCTCACAAATTCTCAAAGGTGATTGAACCCAGACTTGAGTAAAGGCCTGTTGCAAGGCATGCTGCAATCCACAGCTTAGGATTGTTACTGGAAAGCAGGCAAAACCTAAACCGATTTTTTGTTATGGCACTTTGGGGCCGTTAACAGAATATCGGTTTAGGTTTTTTTTTGGCCTGAATTCTGGATTTTGCTCCCGTTAACGTTTTCGCAGCACCGGGTATAGAGGGTCAATATTATGAATTTCAATGAATTAGCCGATACAATTTTAGACAAGATCGGTGGCGTTAAAAACGTCAGCAGCGTAGTGCATTGTGCGACACGCCTGCGTTTTAAACTTCGCGACAGCAAAAAAGCCCGCACAGATGAATTGAAAAAAACGCCTGGTGTGATCATGGTAGTGGAGAGCGGTGGACAGTATCAGGTAGTGATCGGCAATGAAGTCGATCGCGTTTACCAACCTATTGCCTCGCAGCTCGAAGGGCTGGCTCAGAATGATGAACCTGAAGCCAGGATTGGGTTGGTCGCTCGGCTGATAGATATGATTTCCGCTATTTTCACGCCGTTTATCGGCATCCTGATAGCCGGCGGCGTACTCAAAGGCCTGCTTTCTATTGCGCTGGCTGCACGCTGGACCACTCTGCAAAGCGGGACTTATCAGATTTTATTTTCGGCCAGCGACGCAATGTTCCATTTTTTGCCGATTTTCCTGGGATATTCCGCCTGTAAAAAGTTTCGCGGCAATCCGTTTGTCGGCATGGCAATTGGCGGCGCGTTGACGCATCCACTCATGCTGGCAGCATTCACCGCCTCCCAGCTGCCGGGCGCACACCCACACCATTTTCTCGGGATCCCGGTTGTGATGATCAATTACGGATCCTCTGTGATCCCGATCATTTTTGCCTGCTGGTTGTCTGCAAAAATAGAACGGGCTATCCATCTTCGTCTGCCGAGTGCGGTTCGAAGTTTTATGACTCCGCTAGTTTCATTGGTGATCGTTGTTCCTTTAACCTTCCTGATTATTGGCCCGGCCGCAACCTGGATGAGTAATCTGTTAGCACAAGGTTATGAGCTGATTTACAGCTTTAACTCGGTACTGGCTGGCATGCTGATGGGCGCGTTATGGCAGGTTTGCGTGATGTTTGGTATTCACTGGGGCATTGTGCCGATCATGATGAATAACCTTAGCGTGGTGGGTCACGACACGCTTATCCCTCTGCTGGTACCGGCTATTTTCGGCCAGGTTGGTGCAACGTTGGGGATTTTTCTGCGTAGCAAAGACGCTCAGCTTAAAGGTACTGCTGCTTCGGCTATGGCAGCGGGCGTCTGTGGAATTACCGAACCTGCCGTTTATGGCATCACCTTGCCGAATCGTCGCGCCTTTATTTTTGGCTGCCTGGGGGGCGCGATGGGGGCGGGTGTCGTCGGATATTTTCACAGCGCGGTGTATTCGTTTGGTTTCGCCAGTATCTTCACCTTGGCCCAGCTCATCCCGCCGACCGGTTTCGATTTTACCGTAGTTGCGGCGGTGATTGGACTGCTGGTTGCACTGATTGTTGCCAGCGTATTGACCTATTTCTTCGCCACCCCTCGGGTTGCCGAGCTTATGGAACCGGCCATCGTTAATTCAAATTCAGTGGCGAATACTGCCGAACACGGTTCATTGGAAAGCACAATACCTGTTGGCAATGCTCCTGAAAATTCTCCGTCGATTCAGGAGATTATTTACAGCCCGCTTAGCGGAGCATTAAAACCGCTGGAGCAAATTAGTGACCCGATCTTTGCCGGTGGGCTGCTGGGAAAAGGGGCATTTATCCGCCCGTCGGCCGGGCAGGTTTTTGCCCCAATCAACGGCAAGGTGGCTTCGTTATTCAAAACCTTTCACGCCATCGGGCTTGAGTCACCGCTAGGAGCCGAGATTCTGATTCATGTCGGCATCGATACTGTCAAGCTGGAGGGTAAATATTTCACCCCGCACGTCAGTGAAGGCGACGACGTGGTGCGTGGCCAGCTAATGCTTGAGTTTGACGCCGAAGCGATAGTTGCTGCGGGGTACAGTCTCGATACGCCGGTGCTGATTACCAACAGCGACGAGTTTTCCGACGTGTTGGTAAACGACAGCACAGAAATTTTAGAAAACACTTCACTACTGACATTGATTCGCTAATTCGGGAGAAAGACCATGAGTATACAATTTCCAAAAAATTTCTTATGGGGTGGCGCGGTCGCCGCAAATCAGGTGGAAGGGGCATATCTGACTGATGGAAAAGGACTATCAACCTCCGACGTACAGCCAAAAGGCATTTTTGGTGGCGTGGTAGAGCGCGTTGCCGGGGACCGTGGAATCAAAGATGTAGCGATAGATTTTTATCATCGTTATCCGGAAGATATGCAGTTATTCGCCGAAATGGGGTTCAGCTGTTTGCGTACCTCCATCGCCTGGACGCGTATTTTCCCGCAGGGTGATGAGCTGGAACCTAATGAAGCCGGGCTGGCATTTTACGATCGCCTGTTTGATGAAATGGCGAAATACAATATTACGCCTCTCGTGACGCTGTCTCACTACGAGATGCCTTACGGGCTGGTGAAAAAGCACGGCGGCTGGGGCAGTCGCAAGACTATCGAGTTTTTTGAGCGCTATGCTCGCACAGTGTTCCAGCGCTATCAGCATAAGGTTAAATATTGGCTGACATTTAACGAAATCAATATGTCGCTGCATGCGCCTTTAACGGGCGTCGGCCTGCCAGAAAACAGCAATAAACAGGAAGTCTATCAGGCTATTCACCATCAGCTGGTAGCCAGTGCTAAGGCCGTTAAAGCCTGCCACGAGATTATTCCGGATGCCAAAATCGGCAATATGTTGCTGGGTGGTCTGCTGTACCCACTCACCACCAAGCCGCAGGACGTAATGGAGGCCCTGCAACAAAACCGTGAATGGTTGTTCTTTGGTGATGTGCAAGTACGCGGCAGCTATCCGGCGTATATGAAACGTTTCTTCGCCGATCGCGGAATCGAAATCAACGTGACCAGCGAGGACAAGGCGGCGCTAAAATCGACCATCGACTTTATCTCTTTCAGCTATTACATGACAGGCTGCGTTACCACCGATGAAGAACTCAATCAGAAAGCACGTGGCAATATCCTTTCTATGGTACCGAATCCACATTTGGCAAGTTCTGACTGGGGCTGGCAGATAGATCCACAGGGCATTCGTATCCTGATGAATGAACTGTACGATCGCTATCAGCTGCCGCTGTTTGTGGTTGAAAACGGCCTGGGTGCTTTCGATAAACTGGAGGCCGACGGCACAATCAATGACCACTACCGTATCGCTTACCTAAACGATCATCTGGTACAGATTGGTGAAGCTATCGCCGACGGCGTTGAAGTATTAGGTTACACCAGCTGGGGGCCAATCGATTTAGTGAGTGCCTCAAAAGCCGAATTTTCTAAACGCTACGGATTTATTTATGTCGATCGCGATGATGAGGGCAACGGCACGCTTGAGCGTCGGCGTAAGAAAAGCTTCTACTGGTATAAAGAAGTGATAGGCAGCAACGGCGCGGCGCTAAAACGCTAAGATATTCCCAGAAATTGTGTGATAAAGGTACAGGGTTTGGTTGGCGGATTTGCCGATCAAATGCTGTACCTTTTCGCGTTTTATATCGGGGAAATAAGCATGACGGAAAAATTACGCCAACAAGAAACCAGGGCGCGCGTGGCGTTAATTCGCGTGGTGACCTCTGCAGATCAACATTTTCTGGATATTCATCAAGCGCTAATCCTTGCCAATCAGCCCGATCTGGCGATAACAACTTACTGCCTGCCAGAACAGTATGACGGTATACACGATGCTAAGACGCTGGATATGGCTGTGCCTAAACTGGTGGCTCTGGGCTTAGAGTTGCAAAAAAACTACGATATCTTAATGGTGAGCTGTGCCTCTGACCCGGCTGTAAAACAGCTGCGACAGTTACTTAGCATTCCCGTTGTCGGTGCCGGGCAGGCTTGCTGTGAGCAGGCGCTAACCCTCAGCCACAGCGTGGGCGCCATAGGTATTGAACCGCGAGCGCCATCGGTATTCTATGAAATTTTGCATGACCGTCTGCGTACTTATCGCCAGCCGTTAGGCGTAAATAACACCCATGATATTCACAGCGAGCAAGGTAAAGCGGCCATTATCGAAGCCGTACTGGCCTGTGAAAAAGACGGCGCCAAAGTGATTGCGTTGGCTTGCACAGGAATGGCAACGACCGATGTTGCCGCGCTGGTCGCTCCTTATACTTCGATACCCGTTATTAACCCCGTTATAGCGGCAGGTCTGGCAATAAAGAAATTGCTTAAGCGTTAAGTGCTATTCTACGCAGATTGAGGTTATAGTAATGCAAGTTACTATTAGCAGAGCAATAATTGTTAATCTTTAACCTGGTATTGGCGTATTATCACTTCATCGCCTTGCAGAGCTAACGCCGTTTAAAACGAGTGCCGGAGATAAGCGCCGGGAAAGGGGATAAAACAGAAAGCCCTGCTTTAATCAGCAGGGCTTTTTGCCGTCTGCGGTTTGCAGATAAGAGTGACGAGATTACGGTTAACGGCTTCATGAAATCACAGGCAAAAAAAAGCCCGCTCAGAGGCGGGCAAATAACAGGGGTACTACAGGGTTTCTACACAACAGGGTTCTTACAGGGTTCTACAGCTTTACACAGGGACATCACTTTCTCTCGATGGGTTTAAGATACCAAAGCCAATGTATGGTTTTGTCATCGTCTGGTAAGTTTTAGAATCGATGTGTAAAGCGCCGTCTTTACTCTGTGGCATTTTAGAAAGTCATGAAAAAAGGCTTACTTTTCAGGGTAAGCCTTTCGTTATAAGCCAGGTTATGTGTGAATCAAAACAGATTAACCAAACAGGCTATATAGAATCGCCGACATGGCAACCAGACCAACGAGAACCACGAACGCGTTGCTGATATGGCCACTGTATTTTCTCATCGCAGGTACTTTGCGGATAGCGTACATCGGCATCAGGAACAACAGCATGGCGATAATCGGGCCACCGAGCGTTTCAATCATTTCCAGAATACTTGGGTTAAGCGTTGAGATTGCCCAGGTAGACACCAGCATAAACACCGCTGTGATGCGATTCATCTTTGTCAGAGAGATGTTCTTGCCGCGACTGCGCAGCGATTGGGTCACAATACCGTTGAAGCCTTCACGAGCACCCAGATAGTGCCCCAGGAACGACTTGGTAATCGCAATAAAGGCGATGACCGGAGCAATGTAGGCAATCAAAGGTGTCTGGAAGTGGTTAGCCAGGTAAGACAGAATCGAGATGTTCTGATTTTTGGCTTCCATCAGTTCGGCCGGAGACAGGCTCAATACACAGCTGAACACGAAGAACATAACCGTCACGACCATCATCAGCGTGCTGAAAGTCAGGATCTTCGAGCATTTTTTCTCTGCATCGTCGCCATACTCTTTGCGTTTTGCGACAGCAAAAGAGGAGATGATCGGCGAGTGGTTAAACGAGAATACCATCACTGGAATAACCAGCCACAGCGTCATCAACATGCCGTTACTGGCACCACCGCTTGCTGCATGAGCAGGTTCGAAAATAGAAGCATTCCAATGCGGAATAAGGTAAAGCGCAAGCGCCATCAACACGACAACAAATGGATAAACAAGAATGCTCATTGCTTTAACAATAAGATGTTCACCAAAGTGAACTAGCGTCATTAATGCCAGGATTAGCACTAGCGCTAATATTGCTCGTGGTGGCGCTTGCATATGCATTTGATGGGTGATGAAACTTTCAACAGTATTGGTAATAGCAACGCTGTAAACCAATAATATAGGGAAAATAGCGAAGAAGTAGAGCAGGGTAATTAGTTTACCTGCGGTAATACCAAAATGTTCTTCTACGACATCAGTGATATTTTGCCCGGCATTTTTTCCAGACAACACAAAACGGGTGAGTCCGCGGTGTGCGTAAAACGTCATAGGGAATGCAAGAATAACCATGATAATCAGAGGAATAAGACCACCGATCCCAGCGTTTATTGGCAGAAAGAGAACGCCTGCGCCAATTGCTGTGCCGTACAATCCCAGCATCCATGTTGTGTCCGTTTTGCGCCATGCACCTGTTTCTTCAGCGCTTTCTGTGGAAAGTACGTCAACTTGAGAATTACTCATAAAACCTCTGGTGAACAAAATTTAATCTTCTCTTGCGAGAGACAGAGTCACAATATTAAAAACCGACCTCATTACTTTGAGACAGAATTTGGATAGCGGGATGATACTCACGAGGAGTATGAATGTCCGTGATTAGGATCACCTATGGCTGAATATATGGCTAATTCCTTTATTGTACGATAAAGCTACTGATAGCTGGTAAATATACAGATTAATCAGGAAACTATTCATTGCTCAGGCCATGCTTCATGCTCAAAAATTCGGAAAACAGAGTAGCATAATCTTTATTTCGCTTGAATTGCCAAGCTTCATTCTAAGATGAATTTTATTAAATCAGCTTTTTAAAATTCTTAAAATTGATTAGCGAATCGAAGAATAATTTGATTTAACGCTGTTTTAGTAAATGAGACTCTTGGCCTTAAGGGGAATTATAATTATGTCCGAAGGGGTATTAATTTAGGTAAAGCTCCTGAATCAGAACATATTTACAGATTCAGGATAAGCTTTAGGCAGGTTGTTATTTGAACAGCTCGCTATTGCCGAACAGTTTATTACTGTTGCTGCTTTGGATGCTGGTCAGGCAATGTGTTGACGACTGATTGTCAGGGCGTTGTGGCGAAGTCATCATATCGCTAGCATCTGCAACGTTGTTGAAAGACGAGTGCTCGACGCAAGGCTGTGAGTTGCTGCTCAGCGGGATTTCAGCTGCCTGAATACCAAATACTGTGCTCGAAAGCACGATAGCCGCGAGTATGGCTTTACTGCTGGTCATTTTAATAGGTCCGAATATCATCAGGTTAACGCCATTTCACCTGCATCTGGGCGATGAAATTTAGAGCGTTGAGGATTGGGTTGTGCAGAGGCTATACGACTGACAATAAAAAACGGGAGCCATGGCTCCCGCTTATCGTTCAGAACAGGGTCAGAACAAGGGTCTACACATGTTGGAGCGTATTTTGCTCTTCAATTTCTTTATTCGGTAGGCGAATCGTGGCAGAAATCGCCAGCGAGATAATTAATAGCACGGTAATCAAGCTGAAGGTGACGATGAATCCACCAAAGATTGAGGCAATCAACGACCCCAGAACGCTGCCGATGCCGAATCCGAGATACAGCAGGCCGTAGTTTTTGGTGAGGTTATTG
>CAWUIY010000182.1:0-9723 GCA_963922555.1 uncultured Serratia sp.
TGGTCTCGCCGGTGACTTTGAACACGGTGACGGTAATTTTTTCAGCCGGTTTTGGACGAGCGAGATACCACTCGGCATCGGCCCAGGACTGCAGAATTTTTTTAGCGTGGCTGTTACCCGCTTTGGCTTTCTCTTCGACATCGTAGAAGTTGTCAAACATCAGCAGAGTATGGGACAGCGCCTTAGCGGCAATCGGAGCCAGCTTTTCGTTGTCCAGCGCTTCAATCAGCGGATGAATGTTGTAACCACCTTGCATGGTGCCCAACAGTTCAATGGCTTTCTCAGGAGTGACCAGCGGAGATGTGGTTTCACCTTTTGCAACGGCTGCCAGGAATCCGGCTTTAACATAAGCGGCTTCGTCAACGCCTGGCGGTACGCGGTTAATCAGCAGGTCCAGCAGAGTTTCTTCTTCACCTTCAGACGGGTTCTTCAGGGATTCAACCAGTGCGGCCATTTGTGAAGCATCGAGCGGCTTAGGGACAATGCCCTGTGCAGCACGCTCGGCTACGTGCTTACGGTATTCTTCTAGCACGACTCTCTCCTCGCTCTCATTGTCATTTATTATGTCCAGGCTGAGCCTGGGTTCCGACATCAATCAGCCTCAACCCCTATGGGTCAAAGCGCCCTGAAAATGGGGTTAAATGTGGTCGATAGCCGGATCACGGCGGGGATGTCTTTTGTGAGGCGAAGCGAACCATCCTGAACACTTAGCGACGACAGTCCCCGGTTGCGCTGTGGCAGCATAGCAGGGTTTGACGCGCTTGTTAATTCGTTCACAAAAAAGCAACATAAAATATTTGCTGAATCGTTGTACGCAAGTAGGATCGACTATTGTATTTGTTTTGGCCTGCCAGTTTGGATACGCCTAACAGAGCTTCAAGAAGATTGTTGAGGTTTTTGCGAAGTAAGCTTGCATGGGAAACGTGTTCGCCCCGCAAAGTTAAAGCGCTTTAACATTATCTTTTAAGGAGAAACAAAAAAACCGTCACAAGCACGGCTTTTTTGCTTCCAGACAACTGTTAGCGCAGCTGAATGAAATGCTTAATATCAGTAAGCTACTACATTGATACAAGTGCCACAGAGCAAATGAAGCATGCCTCACATTGCTCAAAAAAACAACTAAAAATAGCTGTTTATAAAACCAGTGCAAAGGTATTATTCAGCCTAAACTGCTTCGCTGGTTTAGCGACCAGTCATCGGGCCTGTAAGCAGCTCCTCAACGCTGCGATTCATAAATAAAAACGGCCCCTAATCAGGAGCCGTTTTAAAACCTTCAACCGGAGATTACTTCTTCTTGGCTTTCGGGTTTGGCAGGTCGGTGATGCTACCTTCGAACAGCTCGGCAGCCAGACCTACAGATTCGTGCAGCGTTGGGTGCGCGTGGATGGTCAGTGCCAGATCCTCGGCATCACAACCCATCTCGATCGCCAGACCGATTTCACCCAGCAGCTCGCCACCGTTAGTCCCGACAATTGCCCCACCGATGATACGGTTAGATTCTTTGTCGAAAATAAGCTTGGTGATACCGTCTGCGCAATCGGAAGCAATCGCACGACCAGAAGCCGCCCAAGGGAAGGTTGCGGTTTCGTAGCTGATACCTTTCTCTTTAGCTTCTTTTTCGGTCAGACCCACCCAGGCAACTTCTGGCTCAGTGTAGGCGATTGAAGGGATAACCTTCGGATCGAAATAGTGTTTCTTGCCAGAGATCACTTCGGCAGCCACGTGGCCTTCATGCACACCTTTGTGTGCCAGCATTGGCTGGCCCACGATATCGCCGATAGCGTAGATGTGAGGAATATTAGTACGCATCTGCTTGTCGACGTGAATGAAACCACGATCGTCAACTTCAACGCCAGCCGCGCCAGCTTCCAGAGATTTACCGTTTGGAACACGGCCAATCGCCACCAGCACTGCGTCGTAACGCTGTGGTTCAGCAGGGGCTTTTTTGCCTTCCATAGTCACATAAATGCCGTCTTCTTTAGCTTCGACGTTGGTGACTTTGGTTTCCAGCATCAGGTTGAACTGCTTGCTGATTTTTTTGGTAAAGACTTTAACAACGTCTTTATCGGCAGCCGGGATCACCTGGTCAAACATTTCGACTACGTCGATTTGTGAACCCAGCGCGTGATACACGGTACCCATTTCCAGGCCGATAATCCCGCCGCCCATAACCAGCAGACGCTCAGGGATGGTTTTCAGTTCCAGCGCATCCGTTGAATCCCAAACCCGTGGGTCATCATGAGGAATGAATGGCAGAGTGATTGGACGTGAGCCAGCCGCGATGATCGCATTATCGAAAGTGATGGTCGTTGGACCATTCTCACCTTCAACTACCAAGGTGTTTGCACCGGTAAATTTGCCCAGACCGTTAACGACTTTAACTTTACGGCCTTTTGCCATTCCCGCCAAACCACCGGTCAATTGGCCGATGACCTTCTCTTTCCACAGGCGAACTTTATCGATGTCAGTTTGTGGCTGACCGAAAACAATGCCGTGTGCTTCCAAAGATTTAGCTTCAGAAATCACTTTTGCAACGTGCAGCAGAGCTTTAGAAGGGATACAACCGACGTTAAGACAAACACCACCAAGCGTGGAGTAACGCTCAACCAGAATGGTTTCAAGACCTAAATCAGCGCAACGGAAAGCGGCAGAATAGCCTGCAGGACCAGCCCCAAGTACCACGACCTGAGTTTTAATTTCTGTACTCATCATGACCTCTTAATTGTTTGTCCGGCGGGTCAGACGTCTTTTGAAGCGCACTCATAAACTATGAATGCAGTACGCAACGCCCTTCATCCACCGGGACGCATACACCGCGAGAAGTTTACAGAATTGTTAAAATTCTGCAAACAAAGTTCGGGTGACCTGAGTCTCAACAACCTTGCTATCCATCATGAACAGCAAGATCCGTGTCAAAAACAAGGCCGGCGACTGGCCGGCCTCATAACAATTACATAACCAGACGACGAATATCTGACATTATTGTACCAATGTATGCAGCGAAACGTGCCCCGGCAGCACCGTCAATTACGCGGTGATCGAAGGACAGGGACAGCGGCAACATCAGACGTGGTTCGAACTCTTTACCATTCCAGACCGGCTTGATGGACGATTTGGAAACACCCAAAATCGCCACTTCCGGAGCATTGACGATAGGCGTGAACGCCGTACCGCCGATGCCGCCGAGGCTGGAAATAGTGAAGCATCCGCCCTGCATATCAGAAGCAGTCAGTTTGCCATCACGGGCTTTCTTGGAGATCACTGTCAATTCACGAGACAGCTCAACAATGCCTTTCTTGTTGACGTCACGGAATACAGGAACCACCAGACCGTTTGGCGTATCAACAGCCACACCGATATTGATGTATTTTTTCAGCGTCAGCTTCTGCGCATCGGCAGAAATCGAGCTATTGAAGCGTGGGAATTCTTCCAGCGCCTTGGCAACGGCTTTCATGATGAAGACCAGCGGCGTGATTTTCACGTCGAGTTTTTTCTTCTCGGCTTCAACGTTCTGCTGTTTGCGGAACTCTTCAACTTCAGTGATATCCGCTTCGTCGAACTGCGTAACGTGCGGGATCATTACCCAGTTACGACTCAGGTTAGCACCAGAGATTTTCTGGATACGGCCCAGTTCGACTTCTTCGATCTCACCGAATTTGCTGTAGTCCACTTTCGGCCATGGCAGCATGCCTGGCAGACCACCGCCCGCAGCAGCTGCAGAAGGTGCAGTTTCAGCACGTTTAACCGCGTCTTTCACGTAAGCCTGAACGTCTTCGCGCAGGATACGGCCTTTACGACCGGTGCCTTTCACTTTCGACAGGTTAACGCCAAATTCGCGAGCCAGGCGACGGATAACCGGGGTTGCATGAACATAAGCGTCGTTTTCTGAGAAATCGCCTTTGCTCTCGGCAGCAGCCGTTGGGGCCGGAGTCGCAGCTTTCTGTTCCTGTTTAGCAGGAGCGGCCGCTTCTTCTTTCTTGGCCGGTGCAGCAGCAGGCGCAGCGCCTTCGACTTCAAACACGAAAATCAATGAGCCGGTGCTGACTTTATCGCCCGCAGCAACTTTGATCTCTTTAACAATACCCGCGAATGGCGCAGGGACTTCCATTGAAGCCTTGTCACCTTCAACGGTGATCAGTGACTGCTCGGCGGCCACTTTATCGCCAACCTTAACCATGATTTCGGTGACTTCAACTTCGTCGCCGCCGATATCCGGCACGCTGACTTCTTTGCTGCCGGAAGCCGCAGGAGCTGCCTCAGCAGGTTTGTCTGCTGCTTTGGCTTCTTCTTGAGCTGCCGGAGCTGCAGAGCCGGAGCCTGCAACTTCAAATACGAAAATAAGAGAGCCGGTGCTCACTTTATCGCCGGTCGCCACTTTGATTTCTTTGACGGTGCCCGCGAACGGAGCCGGAACTTCCATTGAGGCTTTGTCGCCTTCAACGTTGATCAGGGACTGCTCAGCGTCGACTTTGTCGCCAACTTTTACCAGGATCTCGGTCACTTCAACTTCGTCACCACCGATGTCTGGAACGTTAACTTCTTTGCTTTCGCTGGAAGCCGCAGCCGCAGGTTTTGCTTCTGCTTTTGCTTCTTCTTTGGCAGCCGGTTTTTCTTCCGCTTTAGCCGGTGCCGCAGCACCGTCAGCAGAATCAAACACGAAGATCAGTTTGCCGGTCTCGACGGTATCACCGACCGCAACTTTAACTTCTTTAACCACGCCAGCCTGTGGAGACGGGACTTCCATTGACGCCTTGTCACCTTCAACGACAATCAGGGACTGCTCGGCTTCAACTTTATCGCCCACCTTCACCAGTACTTCGGTGACTTCTACTGCATCGGCACCAATGTCCGGTACATTAATTTCAATAGCCATCTGTCTTTACCTCTTACGCCAGACGCGGGTTAACTTTGTCAGCATCGATGCCAAACTTGGTGATGGCGTCCGCCACAACCTTCACATCGATCTCGCCACGTTTGGCCAATTCGCCCAGTGCCGCAACCACCACGTAAGATGCATCGATCTCAAAGTGGTGACGCAGGTTTTCGCGGCTGTCAGAACGGCCGTAACCGTCGGTGCCCAGTACGCGGAAATCGCTGGCAGGAATGAAGTTACGGATCTGCTCAGCAAACAGCTTCATATAGTCGGTTGACGCTACAGCCGGTGCATCGTTCATGATCTGAGCCACGTATGGAACGCGTGGTTTTTCAGCCGGGTGCAGCATGTTCCAACGCTCACAGTCCTGACCATCACGAGCCAGCTCGGTGAACGAGGTTACGCTGTAAACGTCAGAGCCAACACCGTAGTCTTTCGCCAGAATTTCGGCAGCCTGACGGACGTGACGCAGAATTGAACCAGAGCCCATCAGCTGCACTTTACCTTTGCTACCTTCGATGGTTTCTAACTTATAGATACCTTTACGAATGCCCTCTTCCGCGCCTTCAGGCATGGCTGGCATGTGGTAGTTTTCGTTCAGCGTAGTGATGTAGTAATAAATGTTTTCCTGCGCTTCACCGTACATACGCACCAGACCGTCATGCATGATGACTGCCACTTCGTAGGCGTAAGCTGGATCGTAAGAAATACAGTTTGGAATAGTCAGTGACTGAATATGGCTGTGGCCATCTTCGTGCTGCAAACCTTCACCGTTCAGGGTAGTACGACCGGAGGTACCGCCTACCAGGAAGCCGCGCGCCTGTTGGTCGCCCGCTGCCCAGCACAGGTCACCGATACGCTGGAAACCAAACATTGAATAGTAGATATAGAACGGGATCATCGGCAGGTCGTTGGTGCTGTACGACGTTGCTGCTGCCAGCCAGGAAGAGGCGGCACCCAGTTCGTTGATACCTTCTTGCAGGATCTGGCCTTTCTCGTCTTCTTTATAGTAAGCAACCTGCTCACGGTCTTGCGGAGTATATTGCTGACCGTTCGGGCTGTAGATGCCAATCTGACGGAACAGACCTTCCATACCGAAAGTACGCGCTTCGTCGGCGATAATCGGTACCAGACGATCTTTGATAGATTCGTTTTTCAGCATCACGTTCAGAGCACGAACGAAGGCGATAGTGGTAGAGATCTCTTTCTTCTGCTCTTCCAGCAGTTGAGAGAAGTCTTCCAGTTTCGGCATTTCCAACTTCTGGGTGAAGTTTGGCAGACGCGTTGGCAGGTAGCCTTTCAGCGCCTGACGACGTTCGTGCAGGTACTTGTACTCTGCCGAGTCTTTTTCCAGCGTGATGTAAGGCAGTTTTTCGATGTTTTCATCGCTAACCGGCACGCTGAAACGATCACGGATATAGCGCACGCCATCCATGTTCATTTTCTTGACCTGGTGAGCAATGTTCTTGCCTTCAGCGGTTTCACCCATGCCGTAACCTTTGATGGTGTGAGCAAGGATTACCGTTGGCTGGCCTTTGGTGTTCTGCGCTTTATTCAGTGCAGCAAAGACTTTCTTAGGATCGTGACCACCGCGGTTCAAGGCCCAGATTTGGTCGTCGGTCATGTCTTTGACCAGTGCTGCCGTTTCTGGATACTTACCGAAGAAGTGCTCGCGAACGTATTTACCGTCGCGTGATTTGAAGGTCTGATAGTCGCCGTCAACGGTTTCATTCATCAGTTGGATAAGCTTGCCGCTGGTGTCTTTACGCAGCAGTTCATCCCAACGATCGCCCCAGATCACTTTGATAACATTCCAGCCGGCGCCTGCAAAGATGCCTTCCAGTTCGTTGATGATTTTACCATTACCGGTAACCGGGCCATCAAGGCGCTGCAGGTTACAGTTAATGATGAAGCACAGGTTGTCCAGCTTTTCACGGGTCGCGATGGTGATCGCACCTTTGGATTCTGGCTCATCCATCTCACCGTCACCCAGGAACGCATAAACGCGCTGGTTGGTGGTGTCTTTCAAACCACGGTGATCCAGGTATTTCAGGAACTTGGCTTGATAGATCGCACCGATTGGACCCAGACCCATGGATACGGTCGGGAACTGCCAGAATTCAGGCATCAATTTAGGGTGAGGGTAAGACGACAGACCTTTACCGTGAACTTCCTGACGGAAATTGTTCATCTGGTCTTCGGTCAGGCGGCCTTCAAGGAAAGCACGCGCGTACACGCCTGGAGAGATGTGGCCCTGGAAATAAACCAGATCGCCACCGTCTTGCTCGGTACGTGCACGGAAGAAGTGGTTGAAGCACACTTCGTAAATAGCGGCAGAAGACTGGAATGATGACATGTGGCCACCCAAATCCAGATCTTTTTTAGACGCACGCAGAACGGTCATGATCGCGTTCCAGCGGATTGCCGTACGAATGTTGCGTTCCAGCTCCAGGTTACCCGGATATTCAGGTTCGTCTTCAACAGCGATGGTATTGATATAGTTACGGCTTGCAGCACCAGCTGCAACGCTCACGCCGCCTTTACGTGCTTCGCTCAGGACCTGATCGATCAGGAACTGTGCACGCTCAACACCTTCTTCACGGATGACCGATTCGATCGCTTGTAGCCAGTCGCGAGTTTCGATCGGATCCACGTCATTATTTACACGTTCTGACATGGTGCTTTTCCTTATCTGTCTCTAATACGTAGGTTTATCTGGAGCCTGTCTTCCTGCGCTCTCGGCATAAAAACGCACGAAGACAGGCCCATCAGTTTAGTTTTGCTCCCCTGAGAGAGCATAAAGCTTCCAAAATTATTCTCAGAGCCCGAAAAACGGGCAGCGGGTATGCGGACAGCCAGGATTACCCAGAGTTTAATTTTCTTCGTTACGTTGCTGGAGTCGACGAAGTGAACGGTCACGACGGCTGTGCTCCCTGCTCATATCCAGCAAAACTTCCTCAATAAACGCCAAGTGACGGTGTGAAGCTTCGCGCGCCTTCTCTGGCTCGCGTGCCACAATCGCCGCAAAAATCCCGGCGCGATGGTTGCTCACCAGCGGCAGCATTTCGCGTCGCGAGTAAAGCAATTCAAAATTCTGGCGAACGTTTTTCTCAAGCATTGGCCCCATGCAACGGACCAAATGCAGCAAAACCATATTATGCGTGGCTTCTGTTACAGCCACTTGGTACTGCATGACCGCATCGGCTTCGGCGTCGAGATCGCCGCTATCTTGTGCCGTCTGAATCACTACGTGACAGTCGCGAATGCGCTGCAGGTCCTCTTCCGTTCCGCGAAGTGCGGCATAGTATGCGGCGATACCTTCTAATGCGTGACGGGTTTCAAGGAGATCGAATTGTGATTCAGGATGGTCAGAAAGTAATTCTGTAAGAGGGTCGCTAAAGCTTTGCCAGAGGTTGCTTTGAACGAATGTGCCACCGCCCTGGCGACGAAGCAGGAGACCTTTTGCTTCAAGCCGCTGGATGGCTTCTCTTAGCGAAGGCCTTGAAACTTCAAACTGCTTTGCCAGCTCACGCTCGGGCAAGAGTTTCTCACCGGGCCGCAGCGTCCCTTCAAGGATCAGAGACTCGAGCTGTTTCTCGATTGCGTCAGATAACTTCGGCTGTCTAATTTTACTGTAGGCCATATGAACGTTTATCTGCCTTATAGGTCTCGTGACGAGCTCGGAGTAAATTGGTAATACCAATTTAAAAAACGTGGCCGTAAAGTAACAAAGTATTCACCCGGTGTCCATATCGGGCCTCCCTTAAAACCGCTTATCCCGCACATTTTAACAAATATTTAGCATTTCCTTTTTTAACGTGCGCTGGATCACACTTTTACTTTTTTAGTCAGTTTTTTGATCAAAATGCGCGTTTCTTATGCGCCCAATGAATAAACCAGGTGCAAACTTTTTCGCATAACACTATTCTTGGCCGAACGGTAGTTAATGCTGATTTTAAGTCACATTGCAGCCGTAAATAATTAGATACAAAGCATGTAATATTCGGCTTACAGCCAACGTTTTAGGCCGATTTTTAGCTTTTCCCTTATGACAGAGGATCGGGAAATGAATGACAGGCAACACAGCGATGAGCTGAAGCGTGGGCTGAAAAATCGCCACATTCAGTTGATTGCCTTAGGTGGCGCAATTGGCACCGGGCTTTTTCTGGGGATAGCCCAAACTATCAAAATGGCCGGACCTTCAGTCCTGCTAGGCTATGCGATTGGCGGTTTGATCGCGTTTCTGATCATGCGTCAGTTGGGTGAAATGGTAGTAGAAGAGCCTGTTGCAGGTTCCTTTAGCCATTTTGCCTATAAATACTGGGGCAACTTTGCCGGTTTCGCTTCAGGCTGGAATTATTGGGTGTTGTACGTGTTGGTGGCGATGGCGGAACTGACCGCAGTTGGCATCTACGTTCAATACTGGTGGCCTGAAATCCCGACCTGGGTATCGGCACTGGTATTCTTTGTGCTCATCAACGCGATCAATCTGACGAATGTTAAAGTCTACGGCGAGATGGAGTTCTGGCTTTCGCTGGTGAAAGTCGTCGCAATTGTCGGCATGATCGTCTTTGGCGCGTGGTTACTGGCTAGCGGCCACGGCGGTCCTGAAGCGACCGTGACCAATCTTTGGGCGCAGGGCGGTTTCTTCCCTAACGGCGTGAAAGGGCTGGTCATGGCGATGGCGGTGATCATGTTCTCGTTCGGTGGCCTTGAGTTGGTGGGGATCACAGCAGCAGAAGCAGATGAACCAGGAAAAAGCATTCCTAAAGCCACCAATCAGGTTATCTATCGTATTTTGATTTTCTATATCGGCTCGCTGGCAATCCTGTTGTCGCTTTACCCTTGGG
>CAWUIY010000183.1:0-9679 GCA_963922555.1 uncultured Serratia sp.
TGACAGGCATGTGCAGCCAGTCGCTGTGAAGCCTCGGCTCTGCTGCTTTCAATCAACATCATGGGCAGAAGCTGACGATTTTCGCTGGATTCTTTAGGTAAAGGTGAACTCAGCGCGACGTCTGGCGTCAGCAGGCTTGAACTGATGAAACCACTGTGAGCAAACAGCGTTTCACCCAGTGCAGCAATGCGGCTATCTGACGTTCCCGCTGGCAACGTGACGATCGCCAGATGGCTACCGCTGCCAAAACCCACTACGGCGCTAATAGCGCAAACCCGGCGCATCGGCGAAATCATCTTTTGCAGATTCGCCACCGACCACTGTGTCTGGCGGGTAAAGGCGGCGTGATAAACTTCTGAGGTAAAGCTTTCCAGCGATTCAGTTTTATACAGGCCGAGATATTTACGCCCGCCCTGTAAGGACTGATAGCGGGTGCCGGAAAGGAATCCACTGATACGCACGCGCTCTTCCACATGTTCACGGTCGTACCATTGGTTAAAGTCCGCTTCATCCTGAGCGGCCACCTTGGTGGCTACAAAAAGCATGCCTTGATTAGAAGAAGTCATCATCGGTCCTGTCAGTTCCAGAGTTGTCGTTGGGTGTTGTTTTAAGAATTACGCGTCTTGATGCAGGCAGCGCTCGATTTCCAGCGCCCAGCTGATCAGGGTTTCGTCCTGCATCGGTAATGCCGCAACCATCAGCCCGACCGGTGCTGCGCCCGGTTTTTGGCAAGGCAGTGACACCGCGCAGCCGTCGAGGAAATTAATAATCGACGGATTACGCAGGGCAGCGCCGTTAATGCGGAAATAGGTCTCCTCATCCGCTTCAAGCTCGGCAATCGTAGGGGCGATAAAAGGCACCGTCGGCATCAACAGGGCATCATATTGCTGGACTTTATCGCTGACTCGCTGCTGCCAGTCGGCACGTTGCTGCACCAGCTGGGCGCGGTCTTTTTCGCCCAGAGGCTCGCCGCGGCGAATGCGTGAAACCACGCGAGGATCGTAGCCGTCGCCGCGTTCAGCTATCAGCGGCTTATGCCATGCCCAGGACTCCAGTGCGGTAAATCCACCGGCTGCGTTGATGCTGGCCAACTCGGAGATTTCGCTCAGAGGAATGTCGGTGATTTGCGCGCCCGCCTGTTTCAGAGAGTCAATTGCCGCAGAGAATGCAGCGCTGACCTGCGGATCCAGACCTTCCATCACCAGGGTTTGCGGGACCGCGAAATGAGCTTGCGCCAGATCCTTCACCGTCAATGAGAGCGGGGCCTCCGAGATAACGGCATCCAGCGCCACGCAGCTCGCGACGTCGTGCGCGATGCTGCCGACGGAATCAAGCGAAGCAGAAAGAGGTAATACTCCGGCCATAGAAATCCTGCGCGCGGTGGGTTTAAAACCGGTCAGGCCACAGAAGGCAGCAGGAATGCGCACCGAACCGCCAGTATCACTGCCTACCGCACCGAAGCTCATGGCGTCACTGACGGAAATCGCCGCGCCGGAGGAAGAACCTCCCGGAATTCGGCGTGCCCCACGCTCCCAGGGATTCGCCGGTGTGCCGTAATGCGGATTAATGCCCAGCCCAGAATAGGCAAATTCGGTCATATTGGTTTTGCCAACAATCACCGCACCCGCGGCCAGCAGGCGAGTCACGATCTCTGCATGAGCCACGGCGGCGGGTGCATCGGCAAGCACGCGCGATCCTCCCGTGGTGACTTCGCCCTGCACGTCAAACAGGTCTTTAATCGATATCGGCACGCCATCGATCGGTGAAAGCGTGGCATTCGTTGCTCGACGGGCCGTTGATGCCGCAGCCAGTTCGCGCGCCCAGTCGGCGTAAACCTGAGTAAAGGTCAGAGCGCCTTCACCCTCGGCGGCTTTAATATTTTTTAACGCCAATTCGGTCAGCTCGGTAGAGGTCACGTTACCCAGCGCCAGTTGTTCAATGGCCTGTTGCAGGCTTAGAGGCAAAGGTGAAGTCATCAGAATGTCCTTGGTTTCAACTTAAGGTGTATTGAGTCGCTGGCGCGTGTTTACGCCACGACGGGCAGTTCAAGGCTTTGGTATGCATGGCTGATGCTGCGCCCCAGACGTTCATCAACCAGTTCCATACGAAACTCTGTTGCAGGACGAATGCCACCTATCGCCGCGACAGTGCCGCAGGTCATGCCCAACCCGTTGGCCGGGATAGCTCCCTGATTCAGATAACGGCTCAGCAAATCGCCGGGTTCACGCAAGCTGGACAGCGGCCCTTGCTGATAAAGACGGTATTCACCCTCTTCTTTTATCCATGCGCGGAGTATCAGCTGGTCCCAATGCTCTGCGACCTCGCTCATGCGCCAGGCGGTTGTCGCAACCGGCTTGACGCAAAGCTGCTTAGAAAGCGCGACGCTGTGAGATTCCAGTTCGCGATCGGTGTGGTCGGAAGCCAGCGAGACATACAGCTCTCCCTGATGGGTAAAAATAAATACTTCAGCTTCACCAGAACTGGCGGATCCAATGACTTCTACGGTTTTATTTTGTGTCAACTGGTTAGCCGCTACGCGGTAAAACAGCGGGACTGCACTCGGACGGGGCACGCCCAGAGCTTCAAGCTCACTGATATGGTGCATGATCGCTTCAGGATCGCGCCCAGCCCAACCGGCGATCACCAACTGATCGATATCAACCTCAAGCGTTGCGGCGTCTGGGCTGGAAGGCTGTTTAACCGATAAATCAGCGGGCAGAGTAAAGGTCAGTTTCATGGGGTAAATCCTCGTTTATTCATCTTCTTTTAAAAACACAGTGAAATTTCACTATAACTTTATTCATTAAATAAGCGATTTCCGTGCCATGTTTTTGTGTAGAATGTCTAAAAATCTTTTCAGCAGGAGCTGGATGTGAAGACCGATGTCACAGAAACGCAGGAAAGACCGGTGGATGAAGACGCAGGATTGTCACTAAACGAGCAGGCTTACCGCCGTTTTAAGCAGGCGCTGGTGACCCTTAGCTATAAGCCGGGCGAATATTTGAATACCGCGCAGGTGATGAATGATCTGTCGATGGGGCGCACGCCAATCAACCAGGCTATCCACCGTTTGTCGAATGAAGGCTTGCTACAGATCATTCCGCGCAAGGGAGTGATGGTGTCGCCTTTGTCGATCGACGACGCGTTGGAGCTGATTGAAGTTCGTCTGGCGAACGAGATCCTGTGCATGAAGCTGGCCAGCCAGCGTATAGCGCCGCAGGACATTGTCGAACTCGAAGACATTAATCAGCAGATCGAATTAGCCAGCGGCCTTCGCGACCGCGATCAGATGATGCTGCTGGACAATCAGTTTCACCAGCTGTTGGCCAGAATTGCGGGCAATAAAATGCTGATGGACATTCTCAGCGTGCTGCACGCACAGGCGCAAAGATTCTGGGCTAGCTCGTTATCAAAAGAGGGGCATATGCAGGAGGTGATTGAGGAGCATCGGGCGATTATCAACGCACTTGCGGCTCAGGATGCACATTCGGCCGCCGCAGCCGCCGAGGTGCATATTTTGTCTTTCCGCAATGCGCTTTTACGCGGGTAATGCCGTTGCGCGGGTAGTCTTCCAAGCCGCCATTTAATCCAGGCTGCCAATCGTAGAACCCGCGGCCGTTGACCGTGAACTACCTTCCGCCAGCCATATCAATAAAACTGCCGGTGACGTAGGAAGCCGCATCGGAAAGCAGCCAGGCAATGCCCTGCGCGACTTCTTCTGGCTGCCCGCCACGTTTCATCGGCAAATTAGCGGCCAGTCTGTCGACTCGTCCCGGCTCGCCGCCGCTGGCGTGAATATCGGTATAGATTAAGCCCGGTCTCACGCAGTTGACGCGCATACCATAAGGAGCAACCTCCAGCGACAGGCCGGTAGTCAGAGTATCCACTGCCCCTTTCGACGCCGCATAATCCACATATTCACCTGCTGCGCCCAGTCTCGAGGCTGCCGAGGAGACATTAACGATTGCCCCGCCCTGCCCACCGTGCTTTTTGGACATCACTTTTACCGCCTCGCGGCAGCAGAGAAAATAGCCGGTCACGTTGGTGCTCATCACGCGGTTGATGCGCTCGGCAGAAAGGTTTTCAATAGTCGACTGAGTAAAAAGCACGCCCGCATTGTTTACCAGAGCATTCAGCGGCCCAAGATCTGCAGCAATTTTTGCGAACATGTCGACGACCTGTTGTTCGTCACTGATATCGGCCTGAATAGCGATAGCCTTGCCGCCTCGACGAGTAATCTCTTCAACAACCTGTTGCGCAGCGGCGCTGTCGTTAAGGTAATTTACCGCCACCTGATAGCCTTGTTCCGCTAATAGAAGAGAAGTGGCGCGCCCAATCCCACGGCTTCCGCCGGTTATTAAAACGTTTTTAATCATCAACTTAAACCTTACGCTAACGTCATCCATTAAGTGAAAAATCCGGGTCATTAAGCTGCCCATTTTTTACCCGATTGCGTATCATGCTTTATGCATTCCACCCAAGATACCCAAAATTAAAGGAATAATTAACCATGAAGCCGATTCATTCTCTGTTGAACTCCCAAGGCACGACAAAACCTGCACTCGCTTCTCGTAAAAACCTCGCCAGCCTGATCCTGGCAGTTATGACCCTGACCGCAGTGCCGCTCAACGCCCAGGCTTTTGAAAACGGTAATCTTCCTGGCCTAATCAATGAGCGACTTTCTTATATGAAGGACGTTGCCAGCAGCAAAGCCGAACATCATCAACCGGTTGAAGTGCTGGAGCAGGAAGACAAGGTTTTGCAGGCAACGCAAAAAACTGCCGATAGCCTTGGTCTCGATCCGCAGTCGGTTAAACCGTTTATTGTGGCGCAGATGAGCGCGGCAAAGGCGATTCAATACCGTTATCGCGCCGACTGGCTTGCTGCACCTGAAAATGACTGGAAGCCGCGCCCGCTGGAAGAAATTAGAAAGAATATCGCGGCGCTATCGGATCGGATCCTGCAACGTCTGGCAGTGGAATTGAAGGCGAACGGAAAGATTTCTCCTGACAACCAGGCCGAGTTTATTGCCTATCTTCAGCAGAAGAATTTGAGTAAAGCCGATAAGGTTCAATTGTTTAAAACACTTATGCAAGTTCGGTTAAAACATTCATCTTGATAACAACAAGTTATACAAAATGAGCAAAAGTTGCTATTTTGTAAGTTAAATCATTTCGAATCATTTGGTTCAATGTATAATGCGCCGGATTTCTTTCCGCACACCAGGCTTTATACATAATGAAAACCAAATTTTTGACTCTTTCACCTCTGGCCGCTGGTATTTTATTGTGGTCAGCGGGGAGTGTGGCACAAGCTCAAGCTACTGATTTTCTTAATCAGAGTACGTTGACCGGCGACTGGGGCGGCTATCGCACCCAACTGAAAAATGACGGTGTGACGTTTACCGGTGAGTATGTTTCTGAAACTGCCGGGATTTTACACGGCGGTATCAATAACGGAACTCGCTATGCACAACAGGTAAAAGTTGGGGCAACTTTCGATCTGGATCGCATGTTCGATGTCCAGCATGCCGGTACTTTCCAACTGACCATCAATGACCGTCGCGGCAAAAGTGCATCCAACGATTTAGTCGGTAACCGTTTGCCCATGCAGGAAGATTACGGCGGCGAATACACCAGACTGTCAGAATTCAGCTATGCCAACTGGCTGCTGACGCCAAAACTGACTTATAAAGTCGGCCTAATGGCCATGGGTAATGATTTTGGCGGCATGCCGATTCTGAGTAACTTTGTGAACGCCGGTTTCGATGCTCACCCACTCAGTTTGTCTGGTGGCAGCGGTTGGGGAAATTATCCAACGGCACACTTTGGTGGCGAGTTAAGGTATGACTTTGATTCTGGCTGGTCGGTGCATACCGCCATCTTTGACGTCAATCCGCGTACCAATTCCGCTTCATCCAAGGCATTCAAGCCGTTTACTCACGGTACGACCGGTGCGATCGTTCCTGTAGAAGCAATCTATGCCTATCGCGGCGCGTTGCCAGGTTTGTACAAGTTTGGCTACTACCACGACACGTCTAAAGTCTCTCGGATTGGCAACACCAGCAGCCGCACCAAAGGCCGCAACGGGGGATATGTGCTGGGTGACCAAGCGATTTGGCAGTCCGAGACGCTGAAATCACAAAACCTGCATCTGTTTGGTCAATGGACTACCGCCGATACGCAAAGTTCGCCTTTCCACCACTGGTATTCTGCCGGTCTGGTACTGAATGGACCTTTCGAGGCGCGTCCTAAAGACTCTATTGCCATCGGCTATGGCAGAGCGGTTTACAACAAGAAAAGCCGCAATGCCGATATTGATAGCATGATTGATGCAGGCAACTATTATGGCGCCGGTGTGGCAGACAATCTGAGCATGGCAGAGAAGCTGGTTGAACTGACCTATAACGTGCAGGCAACCCCTTGGCTGTCAGTTCGCCCTAGCCTGCAATACGACAAAAATCCTGGCGCATTCTCTAGCAAAAAAATTACCGATGCCTGGGTGGCGGCGGTACAGGTTAAGATCGAACTTTAATTTCGATTGATAACTTTAATTTGCTAAAAAAAATCCCTGACAGCGATGCCAGGGATTTTTTTATTACCTTCACTTTTCACCCCGCCAATTAACAGCAGGGTGAAGTTAGCGAAAATTACTCGTAATCGCTGATCGGTACACAAGAACAGAACAGGTTACGGTCACCGTAAACGTCATCAAGACGCTTAACGGTAGGCCAGTATTTGTCTTCAGTGCCTGCAGGGAAAACCGCCAGCTCGCGGGTGTAATCGTGTGTCCAGTTACAAACCAGCTCCGCCTGAGTGTGCGGCGCGTTAACCAGCGGGTTGTCTTCCAGCGTCCATTTGCCCTGTGCCACGTTTTCAATTTCACCGCGAATAGCCAGCAATGCATCGACAAAGCGGTCAATCTCGACTTTGCTTTCAGACTCGGTCGGCTCCACCATCAGCGTGCCCGCAACCGGGAATGACATGGTCGGCGCGTGGAATCCGTAATCGATCAAACGCTTGGCGATATCCATTTCGCTGATGCCGGTCGCTTCTTTCAGCGGACGAATATCCAGAATACATTCGTGCGCTACGCGGCCATCGCGACCGGTATACAGCACTGGATAAGCATCTTTCAAACGCGTTGCAATATAGTTAGCGTTCAGGATAGCGACCTGGCTTGCCTGCTTCAGGCCTTCCGCACCCATCATGCGAATGTACATCCAGCTGATTGGCAGGATAGAAGCGCTGCCAAACGGTGCCGCAGAAACCGCGCCGTTTTGCGTCAGAACGCCGTCGATCTGCACCACGCTGTGACCTGGAACGAATGGCGCCAGATGCGCTTTAACACCGATTGGCCCCATGCCTGGACCGCCGCCGCCGTGCGGAATACAGAAGGTTTTATGCAGGTTCAGGTGCGAAACGTCTGCGCCAATGTAACCTGGCGTTGTGATGCTGACCTGAGCGTTCATGTTCGCGCCGTCGAGGTAAACCTGACCGCCGTACTGGTGAACAATCTGACAAACTTCACGAATCGTTTCTTCGTACACGCCGTGAGTCGACGGGTAGGTCACCATTATACAAGACAGCTCATCGCCCGCCTGCGCCGCTTTCTCGCGCAGATCGCTGAGGTCGATATTGCCCTGTTTGTCACAGGCCACGACCACCACGCTCATGCTCGCCATCTGGGCAGACGCCGGGTTGGTACCGTGTGCAGAACTTGGGATCAGGCAGATATGACGGCTGCCTTCGTTGCGGCTTTCGTGATAATGACGGATGGCCAGCAGGCCAGCGTATTCGCCCTGCGCGCCGGAGTTCGGCTGCATGCAAACTGCGTCGTAACCTGTTAACTGCACCAGCCACTGTGACAGCTGACCGATCATTTGCTGGTAACCGCTCGCCTGTTCAATTGGGCAGAACGGGTGCAGTGCAGCGAATTCAGGCCAAGTGATCGGGATCATTTCAGCAGCGGCGTTGAGTTTCATGGTGCAGGAACCCAGCGGGATCATTGCCTGATTCAGTGCCAGATCCTTTTTCTCAAGACGGTGCATATAACGCATCATCTCGGTTTCGCTGTGATATTTGTTAAATACTGGATGGGTCAGGATCGGATCCTGACGCAGCACGGCAGCTGGAATTGAGTTGCTGTCGGTACTCGCGGCTTTATCCAGTTGATCGATATCCAGGCCGTGATCGTCGCCAAGCAACACGGAGAACAGTACTTGCACGTCTTCACGTGAAGTCGCTTCATCCAGTGTGATGCCAACTGCGCCGTGAATATCGGTACGGAAGTTAAGACCAAAACTCAGGGCGCGATCCAGCACCGCGGCTTTATCCTGAACCTCAACACACAGGGTGTCGAACCAGCTGTTGTGGCGCAGCGTCAGGCCGCCTTTTTTCAAGCCAGCGGCCAGAATATCGGTCAGACGATGAATACGTCCAGCAATACGTTTCAGACCTTCAGGGCCGTGGAATACGGCGTACAGGCTGGCGATGTTGGCCAGCAGCACCTGAGAGGTACAAATGTTGGAGTTGGCTTTTTCGCGGCGGATATGCTGCTCGCGCGTCTGCATCGCCATGCGCAGCGCAGTATTGCCTGCCGCATCGCGGGAAACGCCGATAATACGGCCTGGCATTGAACGTTTAAATTCGTCACGACAGGCGAAGAACGCGGCGTGTGGACCGCCGTATCCCATCGGCACGCCGAAACGCTGTGCGGAGCCGAAGACCACGTCTGCGCCCTGCTTGCCTGGAGCGGCCAGCAACACCAGAGCCATGATATCCGCGGCTACGCTAGTAATGATTTTGCGTGATTTAAGTTCAGCAAACAGCGCGCTGTAATCGTGAACTTCACCGGTAGTGCCAACCTGCTGCACCAGAACACCAAAGATGCCGTCAAGTTCCAGCACTTTCTCAGTTTTATCGACGATGATATCGAAACCAAAGGTCTCGGCACGGGTGCGTACCACGTCCAGCGTTTGCGGATGCACGTCATCAGCCACGAAGAAGCGGTTGGCATCTTTCAGCTTGCTGGCGCGCTTGGCTAACGCCATTGCTTCAGCCGCTGCGGTCGCTTCGTCAAGCAGAGAGGCCGAAGCCAGATCCAGACCGGTGAGGTCGAGTGTTAACGTCTGGAAATTCAAAAGTGCTTCAAGACGGCCCTGTGAAACCTCTGGCTGATAAGGCGTGTAGGCGGTGTACCAACCTGGGTTTTCCAGCATGTTGCGCAGGATAACCGGCGGGGTCAGCACCGCGCTGTAGCCCATCCCAATGTAAGATTTGTAAATCTGGTTCTGGCTGGCAATAGCCTTCAGCTCAGCCAATGCCTGATGCTCGGTCACGGCATCACCGACAGCTGGAGGGCCAGGTAACTGGATATCCGCCGGAACAATTTGCTGGATCAAGGCGTTTAACGAGCTAGCGCCTACGGTTTCCAGCATTTGCTGCTGCTGTAAAGATGAAGGGCCGATGTGGCGACCGATAAAGGCTTCGCTGTGTTCAAGTTGGCTGAGAGTCTGAGTCATTTGCTACGCATTCCTGAAATCTTACATTGAGGTATCGAGAGCTAACTAAATCTTTGTCTACATCTATATTTGCGGATCCGTCCGCAGCATTTCTCTAAATCATTGGCACTACAGCAGGTCGGCAAGTTTAGCGTTTCCGGTCACTTATCCAGGTAA
>CAWUIY010000184.1:0-9671 GCA_963922555.1 uncultured Serratia sp.
TGATCGGCGGATTTGCGATTGGTTTAGCCTGCGTTATTTCACCAATCTATCTGGCTGAACTTTCTCCTTCGAAATATCGCGGCAGAACCACCGCACTTTATTCCATCTGCTGCGTGGGTGGGCAGAGCGTCGTGATGCTGACCAATTTCTTCATCAGTAAATCGATGACGTCAGAAGTGTTGGTCGATACCGGTTGGCGTTACATTCTTTCCTCAGCGCTGGTTCCCTGCGCCGCGTTACTGGTGTTTATTGCCTTTATTCCGGAGTCTCCACGCTGGAGCGTGTTTAAAGGTCGCGATAAAGAAGCCATGACGACGCTGAGTAAAATATCCGACTCGGAACATGCCAAAACCGTTTACAGCGAAATTAAAGACAATATCAAGGTCGATCCTGCCAATCTCAAAGGCAAATTGCGCCTGAACAAAAAAACTATTCCGCTGTTAATCATCGGTATCGGCCTGGCCATCGGCAACCAGCTGAGTGGCGTAAATGTCATTCAATATTTTGGCCCAACCCTGATGAAAAACATCACCACTGACAACAATACCGCGATGTTTATGGCCTTTGTGCTGGCATTTGCACAGTTTCTGGGCGTTATTGTCGGCATGTCAGTGCTTGATAAAATCGGCCGTCGCAAGCTGCTGTTGTGGGGCGCACTGGCGTCTACAATTTGCCTGGCCTATTCCTTTGGCGCATTTTATCTGCGTTTCCCTGGGGTCTATTCCGTGCTCGGCCTGTTTGCTTTTATGTTCCTGTTTGGTATCACCTGGGGTCAGGTCATCTGGACCGTGCTGGGCGAAATCTTCCCGATGGAAATTCGCTCAATTTGTGTCGGTATCTCAGTATGTTCATTGTCGGTTGCCAACTTTGGGGTAAGTACCACCTTCCCTATCATGAACAGCAACCCTTATCTGCAACAGGTCTTCCACGGTGGCTTCCCGCTGCTGCTGTTCTCCGGATTCTCGCTGCTGATGTTTATTTTCACCTGGCGCTTCGTTCCAGAAACGGCCAATGTTCCACTTGAAAGAATCGAAGCCATTGCGCTGAGAAAGTTCTACGGCCGTGACATTGAAGAAGATGTTCAACCGGTTAATGCCAATATTATTAGCAACTTGGGTGATGGCATCAAATAAATTACGCATCCTGATTTGACGATAAAGCCTGAATTCTCAAACAAAGAATTCAGGCTTTTTACTTTCTGTATGGTTCATGTCCAGCAAAATTGAATTGAAAAGACCACAAAAGAAAATTTCATTTCATTTTGCTTGCGGCGTCACAATTTACTTAAAAATCATTTAATTTCATATAATTAAAACAACACCAGCCATTAAATAATTACCTAAAATTGATGATTTGTGAGCTGAATCATAAAAACAATGCATCATAAAATTTCATTTTTATTGAAAATGAAATTATTAATCCTTAATATACTTTAAAGGCCAATCAGCAAGGGTTGAGGATAGGATCAATGAACAACGCACAAAAGAAACTGGATGTTATCTGTTTGGGACGTATTGCCGTCGATCTCTACGGTCAGCAAATTGGTGCACGTCTCGAAGACGTCGGCACTTTTGCAAAATACCTGGGTGGGTCGTCAGGCAATGTGGCATACGGCACGGCAATTCAGGGACTGCGTTCCGGGATGCTGGCGCGTGTCGGCGATGAACACATGGGCCGCTTCCTGCGCGAAGAATTAACTCGCGTCGGCGTGAATACGGATTATCTCATCACCGATAAGGATCGTCTTACGGGTCTGGTGCTGTTGGGAATTAAAGATCAGGATACCTTCCCGCTGATCTTCTACCGTGACAACTGTGCTGATATGGCGCTGACCCCCGATGATATCAACGAGGATTACATCGCTTCCTCGCGGGCGCTGGCCATTACCGGCACTCACCTGTCTCACCCGGATACGCGTCAGGCGGTGCTCACCGCACTGAATTACGCCAAAAAACACGGCCTGCGCCGCGCGCTGGATATCGATTATCGTCCGGTACTGTGGGGCCTGACTTCGCTGGGCGACGGCGAAACTCGGTTTGTTTCATCCGAAAAGGTCACCAGTGAAATTCAGGAAGTCCTGCATCATTTCGATTTGATCGTCGGGACCGAAGAAGAATTTCATATTGCCGGTGGCAGTACCGATACTCTGACTGCGTTGAAACGTGTACGCGAACTCACCGATGCGACGCTGGTTTGTAAACGCGGTGCACTCGGTTGTTCAGTATTTGAAGAACAAATTCCGTCCTCCTGGGATGCTGTCAAACTACAAACGGGTGTTCGTGTAGAAGTGCTTAACGTACTCGGTGCAGGTGACGCCTTTATGTCTGGCCTGCTGCGCGGGTATCTGAATGACGAGGGTTGGGAACAGGCTTGTCGTTACGCCAACGCCTGTGGTGCGCTGGTGGTATCACGCCACGGCTGTGCGCCCGCAATGCCAACCAAGCTGGAACTGGACGATTATCTGCTGCGTGATAAATCTGTTCCACAGCCGGATAAAGACGCCCGTTTGAACCATTTGCATCGCGTGACCACGCGTAAACAGCAATGGCCAGAACTGTGCATTTTCGCCTTTGATCATCGCAAACAGTTGGTGGATATGGCGCAGGAAGTAGGCGCTGACGTTAACGAAATCCCACGATTGAAACTGCTGTTGCTGGAAGGCGCTCGCCAGGCAGCAAGCGAAGCCGGATTGCACAATAACAGCGGAATTCTCGCCGATACCACCTTTGGTCAAAACGCGCTGAACGCGATTACTGGTGAAGGCTGGTGGATTGGCCGCCCCATTGAGCAGCCAAGCTCGCGCCCACTGCGGCTTGAACACGGCAACATCGGCTCGCAGCTCATCGACTGGCCGCTGGAGCACGTCGTCAAGTGCCTGATTTTCTATCATCCACAGGACAGCGCTGCGCTGCGTGAAGAGCAGGAAGCGCTGGCGCTTGAAGTCTATCAGGCGTGCTGCAAAACGGGGCACGAACTGCTGCTGGAAATCATTTTGCCAGCCGACAACTCGGATCAGGACGAGAAATACTATGCCCAAATCGTCGAACGTTTCTATTCGCTGGGCATTCAACCCGACTGGTGGAAACTTCCGGCTCAAGGGGTTGAAAGCTGGAAAGCGATCAGTCAGCTCATTGATAGCAACGACCCGCAGTGCCGCGGTATTTTAATCCTCGGTCTCGATGCGCCGGAAGCCACGCTGAAAACCGGCTTTGCTGCCGCAGCCGATATTCCCTGGGTTAAAGGCTTTGCCGTCGGACGCACTATCTTTGGCGAATCTTCCCGTCAATGGTTGGCGAACAAGCTTAACGACGAGCAGCTTATTAATGATGTTAAACAGCGTTATCTGACATTGATTAACTACTGGCGCACTTACCGCCCAGCCAGCAAACATTAATTTGCCTCCTTCCGCAGACCTGACTCCACAGTGTGTCAGGTCTGACTTTTTTCTGCTGTAGACCCCCGCTATGTCTATAATGAACTTTTTATACCGATAAAATGAAATAAACACCGTTATGCCGAACAGTAAAATACGGTTGGGATCGGTTAGCTCTTTCGCTAAGCGCCCTTAGAGATTATCGAAAATTAAAGCAAACAAATCAGAAAGTTAAAACAAAACATTTATATCGTAATTCGCAATTATCATTCTCTTTGTAAGCAAAACCCTGTCCTCGATCACAGAAACATAAATTCCATTAAATTTAATTTGAAACATTTAGTTCAAAGTAATATGGTTATTTTAGTCGGGCGGCCCTTAAAGGGTCCTGCAAATTCATCATGGTCCTGAGGTAAGGTAGATAAGATGGAAATAATCGCGAATTTCATAAACGGCCAGCGCACCACGAGCAGCAGTAAAGAAACTTTGCCGGTCACAAATCCGGCTACCGGTCAGGTAATCCGCCAGGTAACCCAGAGCACCGAACAGGAAGTGTTACAGGCGATTGAGCATGCGCATAACGCCTTCCCGGCCTGGTCCAAGACCCCTCCGCTGCGCCGTGCGCGTATCCTTTTCGAATTCAAGGCCTTGATCGAAAAGAACCGTGATGAACTGGCCGAGCTCATTGTCAGTGAACACGGCAAGGTATTTTCCGATGCGCTGGGTGAACTGACTCGCGGTCTGGAAGTGGTCGAATTTGCATGCGGCATCCCGCAACTGCTGAAAGGCGAATTCTCAAACAACGTCGGCGGCGGCGTGGACAGCTACTCGGTGATGCAGCCGCTGGGGGTCGTCGCCGGTATTACCCCGTTCAACTTCCCGGCGATGGTGCCAATGTGGATGTTCCCGGTAGCGCTGGCCTGCGGCAATACCTTCGTTCTGAAACCACCCGCTCCGGCACCATCAGCTTCTATTCGTCTGGCCGAACTGCTGAAAGAAGCCGGATTGCCCGATGGCGTGTTTAACGTAGTTCACTGCGGTAACGATGCGGCCAGCTTGTTAACCACCGATGAACGCATTCAGGGTGTCAGCTTCGTCGGCTCCTCTGGCGTTGCTCAGCACATTTATGCCACCGCGAGCGCCCACGGCAAACGCGTGCAGGCATTCGGCGCTGCTAAAAACCACGCTATCGTCATGCCGGATGCAGACCTCGATGCAACCGTGCAGGCTATTATGGGCGGCGCATTTGGCTCAGCCGGTGAGCGCTGCATGGCGCTGCCAATAGTCGTCGCCGTTGGCGATGACACCGCAGATAAGCTGATTGCCAAATTGACACCGCTGGTTAAGGCGCTGCGTATCGGCCCAGGAAATCTGCGCGGTAAAGAGGAAAATGAAATGGGCCCGGTAATTTCTAAGGCCCACCAGAGCAAAGTCCTCGGCTATATTGATCATGGTGTGTCAGAAGGCGCAAAACTGGTCATCGATGGGCGTAATTATAAGGTCGACGGCCATCCTGAAGGATTCTACGTCGGCGGTACCCTGTTCGATAACGTGACTACCGATATGAAAATCTATCGCGAAGAGATTTTTGGCCCCGTGCTCGGCATTGTCCGTGAAAAAGATTTTGAATCGGCTCTGCGCACCGTTAACGGCCACGAGTTTGGCAATGGCAGCGCGATTTTCACCACCAACGGCCACTATGCCCGCGAGTTTGTGCAAAATGTAGAAGCCGGGATGGTCGGCGTGAATATTCCTGTGCCAGTACCGGTGGCCTTCCACTCGTTCGGTGGTTGGAAACGCTCGGTGTTTGGCGCGTTAAACGTGCACGGTCCAGACGGCGTTCGTTTCTATACTCGAATGAAAACGGTGACCACCCGTTGGCCAAGTGGTCAGCAAACCGTTGCCGAGTTCAGCATGCCGACGCTGGGTTAACATTTAACACAAGGAGAGGAACATGACCCGCTTGCTCAGTAAACACGCGCCGTCGGAAGACGGCCGTATCCAGCATATTACGCCAGAAAGTGCGGGCTGGAAGTATGTTGGTTTTGACGTTTATCAGCTCAAAGAGGGGCAAACGCTGTCCCTGCCTGCGGATGATAAAGAACGCTGTCTGGTACTGGTATCAGGGCGGGCAAGTGTGGTCACGCCAACGCAAACCTTTGAGCATATCGGCGAGCGAATGAGCCCGTTCGAGCGCATTCCGGCCTGGTCGGTTTACGTCCCGCACAATACGAAATCAGAAGTCAAAGCCGAATCGGCGCTGGAGCTGGCAGTTTGCAGCGCGCCAGGTTTTGGCGATCTGCCGCCGCGCCTGATCGCGCCAAAAGACGTTGGCGTTGAACATCGCGGCAAGGGCCGCAACAAGCGTCTGGTGCACAATATTTTACCTGACGACAAGCCAGCCGACAGCCTGTTGGTGGTAGAAGTTTATACCGATGAGGGCGACAGCAGTTCGTATCCTAGCCATAAGCATGACACGCCGGTTGCGGGTAAGGAAACTTACCTCGAAGAGACATATTATCACCGTTTTGATCCGCCGCAGGGCTTTGCGCTGCATCGGGTCTACACCGATGACCGCAGTCTGGACGAGTGTATGGCACCCTACGATCGCGACGTGGTGCAAGTGCCGCGTGGCTACCATCCGGTGGCAACCATTGCTGGCTACGACAACTATTATCTTAACGTGATGGCGGGTCCTGAAAGAAAATGGCAGTTCACCTGGGAGCAAGACCACGCCTGGGTTAACTCCGAGGCCTACCCGCGTAATAAAGAATAGCTTTCCAGAAACGCTCATATCGCTTCAAAGCATAAAGCAGCCCCAGGGCTGCTTTTTAAGATTTCAGTGGAGGAAAATCATGCCTGTTCACGTCAACTCCCCTTTCCAACTCGCCGTGTGTGCCGAAATGGTGTTTCTGGATTTGCCTTTTGTCGAACGCGTCAGACGCATTCATGATGCCGGGTTTGCTGTCGAAATCTGGGACTGGACCCAAAAAGATATTAATGCACTGGCGGCAACAGGCGCACGTTTCACGTCGATGACTGGCTATGTCAGCGGCAACTTGCTGGACGATGACCAGATTGAAAAGCTTTTAGAAACTGCCGAAATCTCGATAGAAATTGCCAGGCGTTTAAATTGCCCGAGCCTGAATCTGCACGGCACCGGTCTTGACGGCCACGGCTTGCCGATTAAACCTGTAACTCAAGTTACAGGCGCGATGTGGATCAAAGCCTATAAGACCCTGTGCGCTATCGCTGAACTCGGAGAACGCCATCAGAAGGTATTTCTGCTCGAGAACCTCAATACTCTGGTCGATCATCCCGGCACACCGTTCGCTAAAGCGCAGGATACCTTGACGCTGATTTCTGCTGTTAACAGCCCGTGGCTGAAAATGAATTTGGACCTCTACCACGCCCAGATTGGCGAGGGAAATCTGATCGATATTATCCGTCAATCCGCCCCCTATATCGGTGAGATTCAGGTGGCAGATGTGCCGGGGCGTAAAGAGCCGGGTACAGGAGAAATCAACTATCCGGCAGTCGCTCGCGCGCTTTATGCAACCGGTTATCGGGGAGTGGTGGGTATGGAGGCGTGGGCGTCCGGAGATTCCTGTCAGGCAATCGAACGATTCCGGCAGGCTTTTGCGATTGAGGTTTAAAAAGCTTAGTAATAGCAGCGTGCGCAAACTGATTTAAGACTTAGTTTTACGGCGTAAAAAATGGGAGCCGCGATGGCTCCCCAAACGTTGAGTCGCATTCAGACGGTCGTTTTCATCGCCAGTGACACGGCAATGGTCTGCGCCAGGCACATGGAGGCAACCTGTGAACGGAAACCGTCGAGCTGGGCCTCGCGCACGACAAAACAGACCTCGCTAAATGCCGCGAGCGGACTCACCTGGCTGTCAGTAATGGCTATCTGTCGCGCACCACGCCGCGCACCGAGCTGCACCAGTTCCATTGCCTCGCTGGCATATGGCGAATAGCTAATAGCGATCACCACATCTTTAGGGCTAACCATGCTTAACTGCTCAGAGAACATGCCACCTAACCCGTCAATCAGGAATGCACGTCGCTCAAGGTGGCGTAAAGCATAGGTCAAATAGCTGGCGACGCTAAACGAACGGCGCAGACCGATAATATAGATATTATCCGCCTCGGAAAGCATTGCCACCGCCTCGTCGAGCTGTTCGGCAGTAATATGCGTAGGCAGCTGTTGCAAGGCCTGGGCATTAACCATCGAAAACATGTTGAGTACTTCATCGGGCTTTTCCGGGGCAGTGGTGCCTTCTTCTACAGAAGATTTACGAAATAGTCGCGCCCTTTCCGTATAACTCACCGTTTCTTCCATCAAATGTTGACGGAATACTTGTTTCATTTCATTAAAACCACTAAAACCAAAAGCGCTGGCAAAACGGATTAGGGTCGACGGTGGAACATCCGCACGCTGCGCTATTGATGCCACAGTATCAAAGGCCACGCTGTTACTGTTATCAAGGATATAGCGTGCTACCTGTTTGAGGCGCTTGCTCAGGCTGTCATAACGGGTACGAATGTCTTCCTGTAAAATAGACAATTGAGTGGTATGTTTAGACACGGGAATTCGCCCTCTAAGACATCATGATGAATTACTTAGTCTACCAAAATGAATTAAATATTTCATTCATAGACTCTGAGCAGGATCCCTTTTTACGAACATCCCTGTTCACCCGCAAACCTGTTTACTCACAAACCTGTTTGCCTGGAAACCTTTTAGCACTGCAAAAATTAGCGGCTAGTCCACGCCGTCAGGCTGTTATAGTTGTCTTTGCCGATTTGCCACAGGTCGTCTTCCCAGTGAGTCGGGCTAAGCTGTTCAGGACACCAGACTCCGTCGTAACCTGTAGCCCGCACCGCGTCAATCCAGGCAGCAATATCAACCTCGCCTTCACCCGGCTGGTAATCTCGCTGCACCCATTCGTCCCACTCTTCCCCAGGGCGAGCGGCGCGACCATCACAGAAATGAATGCCGTAAATCAGGTTAACATCCATTTTTGCTACTTCTTCAGGCTGGGTATTGCCCCCCGCATGCAGGTGCCAGAAATCGATCACCAGACCAACATTGTCGCGCCCCACACGTTTAATCACCTCCAGCCCCTGACTCAGGCTGTTAAAACGGGTAAAGGCCACGGCTTCAATCTGCAATTTGATGCCATATTCGCGGGCTATGTCGGCGATTGCACCAATGTTGCTGACTAAAATCTCATTACGCGCGTCTTCTTCAAGATGATCCAACTCGTTCAGCGCCATAATCTGCACTACCGGACACTTCAGCACCTGCGCCGCATGACAAATTTTGTGTGCTTCCTTTAACATCGCCGCACGCTCTTCAGGCTGATATCGGCCTATGCGCTTTAGGGCGTTGATACAGCTGATTTCAACACCGTGCTGGACGGCCAAGGCGTGAAACTTTTCTAACGATCCGCCGTTATCGACGTAGCGGAACAAATGCTCTGGCAGGATCTCCAACGCATCAAAACCCGTTTCGCTGGCCAGTCGCAGCTGTGTCACCGCATTGCTGTACCAGACTGAAACGCCATGGAATGCTTTTTTCATGACTACTCCCTAAAAACCCATTTTCTTGAGATAAGATAAACTTGCCGTAACATCTGCCAGACTGCCCGCGACGTCGCGAGGATCGCGCTCTTGCTCGATAGTGATCCACCCCTGCCACTGATGGCCATCGAGGGTGGCTTTTACCGCCGCATAGTCAATATCGCCTTGACCCAGTGGGCACATCACGCCCTCTGCACAGGCCGTGAAAAAGTCAGTGCCCTGTGCAATCACCTTTTGAAAAACGGTTCTGTTGACGTCTTTAAAATGCAGATAGTCGAGACGATCGATATAGCGCTCAATCCACTGTTCAGGTCTTAGCCCGGCGTAATACAGGTGTCCGGTATCAAGACACAGGCCCGCTTCTTGATAAGAAATTTCTTCGGCTACCTGCGTTATCTCGTCAGCAAACTCGATACAACCGCCAGCATGAGGATGGATAACCGGCCTGACCTGATATTCCTGCATCGCGATACGCGAGATCTCACGAATATGGCTCACCAGACGCTGCCAGTCATGCTGGTTCAAACGCGGCGCCTTGTCTGATTGGCCCGCAAACCTCGCTCGATCGGGATTGCCAAAGTCAATAATCACCAGATAGGGTGGGGCAAATTTTCCTAAACCGCGGGCGATACGGGTATTTCGCAACACGTGGCAAATCTTGTGGGTCAGCGCAACCATTTTTGGAAAATTGCTTTCAGAAACCAGATCA
>CAWUIY010000185.1:0-9638 GCA_963922555.1 uncultured Serratia sp.
CCCCGTATTGATGTCCTGAACGGTCTCTAAAAGAGTTAACACCAGTCAACAGTAAGGTAGGGTTATGATTTCAGGCATTTTAGTATCTCCCGGTATTGCTTTCGGCAAGGCATTGTTGCTGAAAGAAGATGAAATTGTCATCGACCGGAAAAAAATCTCTCCTGATGATGTCGATCAGGAGATTGAACGTTTTCTGTCTGGCCGTGCGAAAGCCTCTGCACAGCTGGAAACGATCAAGACCAAAGCCGGCGAGACCTTCGGTGAAGAGAAAGAAGCCATCTTCGAAGGCCACATCATGTTGTTGGAAGACGAAGAGCTAGAACAAGAAATCATAGCCCTCATCAAAGATGACAAATCTACTGCCGACGCTGCCGCCTACTCTGTTATTGAAGGCCAGGCCAAGGCACTGGAAGAGTTAGACGACGAATACCTGAAAGAGCGTGCGGCTGACGTGCGCGATATCGGTAAACGCCTGTTGCGCAACATCCTCGGTATGCCAATCATCGATCTGGGCAGCATTCAGGATGAAGTTATCCTGGTTGCCACAGACCTGACCCCATCAGAAACTGCGCAGCTGAACCTGAACAAAGTGCTGGGCTTCATCACTGATCTGGGTGGCCGCACCTCGCACACCTCCATCATGGCGCGTTCTCTGGAACTGCCAGCGATTGTCGGTACCAGCGACGTGACCAAACAGGTTAAAAATGATGACTATCTGATCCTTGATGCAGTTAACAATAAAATCTACGTCAATCCGACGCAGGACGTTATTGAAGAACTGAAAGCCGATCAGGCTCAGTACATCAGTGAAAAAGACGAGCTGGCCAAACTGAAAGATCTGCCAGCCATTACGCTGGACGGACATCAGGTTGAAGTCTGCGCCAACATCGGTACCGTGCGCGACGTCGCGGGTGCAGAGCGTAACGGCGCGGAAGGTGTAGGTCTGTATCGCACCGAATTCCTGTTCATGGACCGCGAGAGCCTGCCGACCGAAGAAGAACAGTTCCAGGCCTATAAAGCCGTTGCAGAAGCGATGGGCTCACAGGCGGTGATTGTTCGTACTATGGACATCGGCGGCGACAAAGAATTGCCGTACATGAATCTGCCAAAAGAAGAGAACCCGTTCCTGGGCTGGCGCGCAATCCGTATCTGTCTGGATCGTAAAGAAATTCTTCATGACCAGCTGCGTGCCATCCTGCGTGCCTCTTCTTTCGGCAAGTTGCGTATTATGTTCCCAATGGTCATTTCCGTTGAGGAAGTACGCGAACTGAAAAGTGAGCTGGAACTGCTTAAAGGCCAGCTGCGCGAAGAAGGTAAAGCCTTTGATGAAACTATCGAAGTTGGCGTGATGGTGGAAACACCTGCGGCAGCGGTGATTGCTCGTCATCTGGCAAAAGAAGTTGATTTCTTCAGTATTGGTACAAACGACCTTACCCAGTATACTCTGGCAGTAGATCGCGGTAATGAACTGATTTCTCATCTTTATAATCCAATGTCCCCTTCAGTGCTTGCCCTTATCAAGCAAGTTATTGATGCATCGCATGCCGCAGGCAAATGGACCGGCATGTGTGGAGAGCTAGCAGGTGACGAACGTGCTACACTTCTCCTATTGGGCATGGGTTTAGATGAGTTCAGCATGAGCGCTATCTCAATCCCACGCATCAAGAAAATTATTCGTAATACAAACTTCGAAGATGTGAAGGCGCTGGCAGAAGAGGCTCTGGCCCAACCTACGGCGCAAGAGTTGATGAATTTGGTGAACAAATTCATTGAAGAGAAAACACTCTGCTAATTGCGCGTTGCTGGAAAGCTGCCCAAATTAATGCTTAGGAGAAGATCATGGGTTTGTTCGATAAACTAAAATCATTGGTTTCTGATGATAAGAAAGAAGTCGGCATAATTGAAATCGTTGCGCCGCTGTCTGGTGAGATCGTCAATATTGAAGATGTCCCCGATGTTGTTTTTGCTGAAAAAATTGTTGGCGATGGTATTGCCATCAAACCAGCAGGAAACAAAATCGTGGCACCTGTTGATGGTACCATCGGTAAAATCTTTGAAACTAACCATGCTTTCTCAATCGAATCCGACAGCGGCATCGAGCTGTTTGTCCACTTCGGTATCGACACTGTCGAACTGAAAGGTGAAGGTTTCAAACGCATTGCCGAGGAAGGGCAGCGCGTGAAGAAAGGCGATTTGATTATCGAGTTTGATTTGGCCCTGCTGGAAGAGAAAGCCAAGTCGACCCTGACTCCGGTTGTTATCTCTAACATGGACGAGATTAAGGAACTGATTAAGCTTTCAGGTACCGTGGTCGTGGGCGAAACCCCGATTATTCGTATTAAAAAGTAAGATCTCTCCTGATAAAAAACGGCGCTGAATGCGCCGTTTTTTTTTGCCTAATTTATCGCAATAATCTTCGGAAAGATTTCTGAAAGAGAACTAGACGAGGATTTTCCAGTGTGGAACCTTGAGATCGATAACAAGGCCTCTGGGAGTGCCGTTACGCGCTTCAATTTTACCATGATGCGCTACCATGACTTTCTTGGTGATCGCCAGCCCCAGGCCGTATCCCTTTCCAGAAAGCGGAGACATCACGCGAACGAAGGGGTCAAAGATGCTCGACAGTTTGTCTTCCTCCACGCCCGGCCCCTGATCGGCCACCTCAACGCAGAGATAATCTTCTTTTGCTCTTAATGAAACGTTCACTGTTTGCCCGCGAGCCGAGAAGCGCAACGCGTTACGCACCACGTTGTCGATTGCTCTGCGCATCAGTTCGGCGTTGCCTTTAACGGTGTAGTCTTCTTCGGCCGCGTTACAGGTCAGCGCGATTTCTACGCCAGGCAGCTGAGCCTCATAGCGCGCATCGTTGACCACCGCTTCAACCAGCCCAAAGAGATCAAAATACTCTTCGTCTGGCATGTTGCTGTGCTCTGTGCGCGATAACGCCAGCAGTTCGCCAATCATTTTGTCCAGACGCCCCGCCTCATGCTCGATACGCTTGAGCGAGGTTTCGACGTTTATCGGATTCTGTCGCGCTAACCCGATTGCCAGCTGCAATCGCGCCAGCGGCGATCTCAGTTCGTGCGACACATCATGCAGCAGTTCTTCTCGCGCCTTGACCAGCACCTGTAAACGCTCGGCCATCGAGTCAAAATCTCGAGCCACCTCGGAAAGTTCGTCGTGACGTTTGCCCATGGTCGAAAACAGGCGTACTGATAGGTCACCCTGAGAAACGCGTCCAAAGGCCTTGCGCATTTGCAACATGGGGCGAGTCAGATTCCAGGCCATTAGCGCGCTGAATATCAGCCCGCCAATTCCCCCAATCCATAAAAATGGAGGCGGCATATTAAACACGTGATTTTCTCTTTTTGGCCGATATTCATCCATCAGCCCTTCTACATCATAGTGCAGGCGATAACCCTGACCATCCGGTGCCTGTACAAATTCTACGACGTCTACCGGCGTTTTTCCCGGTTCCAGATCTTCGACGCTCTGACCTTTAACGGGGATCATCGACGGCTGGACGGTAAACAAACGCTGATCGTCAGCAGGCCAACTCGCAATCATCTGATTCAAGGCGGGTAAGCCTTCGGTATGCAAGGTCGAAACCGCCGAGGAGATTTGCAGTTTGACAAAACGTCGCGCGATGCTGCTTTCAGGAGGCTCGTGGTGATAATAAAAGGTAAATACTGCCCACAATAGCTGGGTCATAATGACAAAGGTCACCCAGTAAGCCAGCAGTATTTTCCAAAAGAGCCTGCCGCGCAGGCGTTTACCTGATTCGATAGCCAATGCTTCGTACCGTCTCGATCGTCATCACTTCACCGCCATTAAGCGATGCCAGTTTCTGACGAATATTACTAATGTGAACGTCGATACTGCGGTCGTAAGCTTCACGCGGACGCCCCAGGCCTTTCTCGGACAGCTCGTCTTTAGACACCACGCGCTCTGGCGAACGTAACAGCAGTTCAAGCAGATTGAATTCGGAAGCGGTCAGATCAAACGCCACACCCTGCCATTCGCTGCTGCGGGTAGCCGGATTCAGTGTCAGGTCGCCGTAGTGAATGCTGGAGGAGTCGGAATGAGTATCCTGCTGCTCTTCGACGCGGCGCAGTACAGCGCGCAGTCGTGCTACCAGTTCGCGGGGGTAGCACGGTTTTGGCATGTAGTCATCGGCGCCCATTTCCAGGCCGATCACTCGGTCAATGTTGTCGCCTTTAGCCGTCAGCATGATGATCGGTAAACGGCTGTTTTTGCGTACCTGACGCAGCACGTCGATACCGCTCATGTCCGGCAGCATGATATCGAGGATCATCGCACTGTAATCGCCAGACATTGCCCCTTCGACGCCCGCTTTTCCACTCAGCACCAGATTGGCGTCAAAGCCCTCGGCAATCAGGTATTCACAAAGCATGGTGCCCAGTTCAAGATCGTCATCGACCAGAAGAATTTTCATTATTTTTTTCCACCTTACAAATTTTCGCCTATTTTTACCCCGATCCGCTCGGCTCGCAGCAGCATTTACTCTATTTTTACCTTTAAGCTGCCTTAACGACAAAAAGTGGCGTTGTTAACCCGACAAAAGAAGAAAATTGGGTTAAGAAAGTACTGTTTTATCAAACTTTCAGCCAGTGGATAGTAGTATAGATAACCGAATTTGGCCTGGTTAATCAAAGACGCCGGTGGAGAGATAACGATCACCGCGATCGCAGATAATCGCCACAATAACCGAGCCAGGATTGTTTTTAGCTACCCGCAACGCACCAGCGACTGCACCGCCCGAGCTAACGCCACAGAAGATACCTTCCTGACGCGCCAGCAGTCGCATGGTGATTTCGGCTTCGTCCTGCGCCATGTCGATAACGTCATCCACCAGCTCCGGCTGGAAAATACCGGGCAGATAGGCGGCTGGCCAGCGACGGATCCCCGGAATGCTACTGCCTTCAGAGGGTTGCAGGCCAATAATACGCACGTTCTCGTTTTGGCTTTTCAAATAGCGGCTAACGCCCGTAATCGTGCCGGTGGTGCCCATGCTGGAGACGAAATGGGTGATGCGCCCTGCAGTCTGTTGCCAGATTTCCGGGCCAGTCGTCATGAAATGCGCCAGCGAGTTGTCACTATTGTTGAACTGATCCAACACTTTGCCTTCGCCACGGATTTCCATCTCACGCGCCAGATCGCGTGCGCCTTCCATGCCCTCAGCCTTGCTCACCAACAGCAGTTCCGCGCCGTAAGCTCGCATCGAGGCTTGACGCTCCATGCTCATGTTTTCTGGCATCAGCAGCTTCAGCTTGTAACCTTTCAAGGCAGCAATCATGGCCAGCGCGATACCGGTATTGCCGCTCGTCGCCTCGATTAGCGTGTCACCGGGCTTAATCTCGCCGCGCTTTTCAGCCTGATCAATCATAAAGAATGCTGCACGATCTTTTACCGATCCTGCCGGGTTATTGCCTTCCAGTTTGACCCAAATTTCGCTATCAAGATCCTTTGACAGGCGTTGTAACCGCACCAAGGGCGTATTACCGATAAATTGTTCGAGCGTGCTCACTGTTGCTGCCTTATTTCAGTTGGATATAAATACCGCACTAAAATGAATAAATGAGTATAAGACGATAAAAAAGGGCGGAATCACCGCCCTTTTTTTGACCATATTAATTACAGTTGCAGGATTTTAAAACTATCAGGCCGTTTTAGCGAGTGCAACAGATTGCAGCTGCTGGTCGCCTGCATACAGACGGGCATTAAGTCCGCCAACAAAGTAACGGTCGCCACGCTGAGGCGCGCGATTATCTTCAACTTCATTCAATACCACGGAAATCGGCTCATCGTGCCAGCCCTGAGGTAGCACGGTTAATTGCCAGAAGTGACCACGCGGGCTGACTTCCAAAACCTGTACCGGCAGCGGGCAACGAGCCGTGCTTTGCGGAGTGATTTCCATTTCCCACGGATGCAGGAACAAATCCACCGCGCCCTGATGCAGAGGCGCAATCGCCAGCGGCCAATGATGTTGACCGACATACAGCTGAGAACCGCGGATCTCGCCGCCAATGCGGTTAACCTCGCCCATAAATTCCAGCACGAAACGAGTGGCAGGTTCTCGCCAGATTTCGATCGGCGTGCCGACTTGTTCAATATTGCCCTGGCTCATCACCACCACGCGATCGGCAACTTCCATCGCCTCTTCCTGATCGTGGGTCACAAACACGCTGGTGAATTTCAGCTCTTCATGCAGCTGGCGCAACCAGCGACGAAGCTCTTTACGCACCTGCGCATCCAGTGCGCCGAAAGGTTCATCGAGTAGCAGGATCTGCGGTTCAACCGCCAGCGCACGCGCCAAAGCGACACGCTGTTTTTGACCACCAGATAGCTGGGCCGGGAAACGGTTACCGAGATGACTCAGCTGAACCATTTCTAAAAGTTTAGTGACTTTCTGTTTAATGGCTTCGGCGTTCGGACGCTCGCGACGAGGCAGCACGGTCAATCCAAAGGCGATATTATCGAATACCGTCATATGGCGGAACAGCGCATAATGCTGGAACACAAAACCCACCTGACGATCGCGGGCATGAAGACGCGTCACGTCTTTGCCATGGAAACTCAGTTGACCCGAACTTTGATTTTCCAGACCGGCAATAATTCGCAGCAGAGTCGTCTTGCCCGAACCCGACGGGCCAAGCAGCGCCACCATCTGGCCAGAAGGAATATCGAGCGAGATATCATTCAGCACCTTGGTGCGGCCAAAAAACTTGTTGATACCGTTAATTTCAATGCTCATTGTTTCCCTCCTGCTCAAGACGGTCTTTGCTGCGGGCTAAACGCCACTGCAAACCGCTTTTCAGAAATAGTGTGACGATTGCAATCAGGGTCAAAAGCGCCGCCGCGGTAAACGAGCCAGCCACGTTGTAATCCTGATTCAATAACTCAACCTGTAATGGCAGCGTGTAAGTTTCTCCGCGAATCGCGCCAGAAACTACCGACACTGCACCAAATTCACCGATGGCCCGCGCGTTGGTTAGCACTACGCCGTATAGCAGCGCCCAACGGATATTAGGCAGCGTAACGCGGCGGAACATCTGCCAGCCGGATGCGCCAAGCAGCACCGCGGCTTCATCTTCCTGGCTTCCCTGACTCAGCATCACGGGCACCAGCTCACGAATCACAAACGGACAGGTCACAAAAATAGTGACCAGTGCCATTCCCGGCCAGGCAAACATAATCTGCAGATTATGCGCGTCGAGCCAGCCGCCGAGCGGGCCATTGCTGCCGTAAAACAGCAAGTAAAGCAGACCGGCTACCACCGGCGATACCGCAAACGGGATGTCGATCAGCGTCAGTAAAAGCTGACGCCCCGGGAAGTTAAACCGTGCCACCAGCCAGGCCAGCAGCGTGCCAAAAAGCAGGTTTACCGGCACGGTGATCAGCGCCATCAGCACGGTCAGCCAGATAGCGTGCAGCATATCCGGATCAATCAGATTCTTGCCAAGCGCCGCGATGCCGTCAGACAGCGCCAGCACAAAGATGGTGATCATCGGCACCACTAGCAGCACGATACAAATCAGCGTGCCGAGGGCAATGAGCGACCACTTGAGCCAGTCAATACGGCGCGGTTCGGTATTCTCAACCTGGGTCAGTTGTGACATTAAGCACCTCCCAGTCGACGGCCGTAGCGGCTTTGCATGGTGTTAATCGCAAACAGTAAAATCAGCGAGGCGGCCAGAATCACCGAAGCAATGGCGCTGGCAGCAGCATAGTCAAACTGCTGTAAGCGCACAAAAATCATCAGTGAAGTCACTTCCGTTTTCCAGGCGATATTCCCGGCGATAAAAATCACCGCGCCGAATTCGCCCAGGCTACGGGTAAATGACAGCGCAGTACCCGCCATCAGCGAAGGCATCAATTCTGGCAATACCACGCGACGGAAGCTCTGCCAGCGTGATGCGCCTAGCGTCTCTGCGGCTTCTTCGTATTCTGGACCTAGTTCTTCCAACACCGGTTGCACCGTTCGCACCACGAAAGGAATACTGGTGAAGGCCATGGCCACGGCAATACCTATCCAGGTGTAGGCGACCTTGATATCAAAATGCGCCAGCCACTGGCCGTAAAAACCGTTGATCGAGAACAATCCGGCCAGCGTCAGGCCCGCAACGGCGGTTGGCAGTGCGAACGGCAGATCCATTAAACCATCAAGGATAGTCTTGCCGGGAAATTCGTAGCGAGTCAGGATCCACGCCATCAGCATGCCGAAGAAGCAGTTAAAAATACTGGCGACGGCGGCAGACAGCAGCGTGACTTTGTAAGCTGCAACCACCTGCGGATCGGAAACGACTGCCCAATACTGCGCCAGCGTCATGTGCGAAAGCTGCATCACCAGCGCGCTCAGCGGCAGCAATAAGATCAGGCACACAAACAGCAGGCTGCTGCCCAGACTTAGCGTAAAGCCCGGTAATACGCGTTTGGTAGACAACAACATTACTGGTGTCCCTGCGCGATCAGTTTGTCCAGCTCGCCGCCGGTATCGAAATGCGTTTTCATCACTTGTGGCCATCCTCCAAATTGGTCTTCTACTTTAAACAGCCGGGTCGCCGGGAACTGCGCTTTATCCTGATCCATCACCTTCTGGTCATAAACGCGATAGCTGAAGCCGGTAATAATCTTCTGCGCCTGCGGACTCCACAGGTAATTCAGATAAGCTTTTGCTGCCTTCTCGGTGCCATTTTTCTCGACATTCTTATCGACCCACGCAACCGGAAATTCGGCTAAAATATCGACCGGCGGTACGATAACTTCATACTTGTCCGCACCATACTGTTTGCGAATATTGTTCACTTCCGATTCAAAACTAATCAGCACATCGCCTAAACCGCGATCCACAAAAGTCGTGGTTGCGCCGCGACCGCCAATATCGAACACTTCGACGTTTTTGATAAGCTTCGCCATTTTCTCGCGGGTCTGCGCCTGATTATTGCCGTCTTCAATATTGAATGCGCCCCAGGCTCCGAGATAGGTGTAGCGACCGTTACCGGAGGTTTTAGGACTCGGGAACACTAGCTTGACGTCGCTACGTGTCAGGTCATCCCAGGTATGAATATTTTTAGGGTTGCCCTTTCGTACCAGGAACGCCATGGTCGAATAAAACGGCGAGCTGTTGTTCGGTAAACGGCTCTGCCAGTTGGCCGGAATCAAATTGCCGCGATCGTGCAAAATTTGCACATCGGTAACCTGGTTATAGGTGACCACGTCGGCTTTAAGACCCTGTAATATTGCCAGCGCCTGCTTGGAAGACCCGGCATGCGACTGCTTGATCTCCAGCTTGTCGCCGTTATTTTGCTCGGCCCACTGCTTTTCAAACGGCGGATTTAGAGCCGCAAAAAGTTCACGCGAGACGTCATAAGAGCTATTGAGCAATTCAGTCGCAGAGGCAGAGGCAACGCCGCCGGCAATCAGCAGCAGGGCAAGCGCACCCTTTAGGGTTTTATTGTTAAGCGATGTGTTGTTCATTCTCTGCCCTGTTGAAAACAGTGTTCGAATGGCAATGAGAAAATCTGCCTCTGTAACCGGTGAATGAAATGTCCGCAATCTGGAGAGTCCGATCGGCTCAAATAATTCAGCTTTTCGGGCAAGGAGACGCAGCTAATGCA
>CAWUIY010000186.1:0-9522 GCA_963922555.1 uncultured Serratia sp.
AAATTTGAGATAAATATCGCAGAATTTTTTTATAATTTAGCGCAGTGCTCTCACAACATGAAGTTACTATGCCTGTCTCAGTCGAGAAAAAAAAGTAGGAATTACCTGTCGCTTTGATGTGCTGTGCCTATCTGCCGCTGACAGGCTAAAAAATACCCGGCATTGACTGATCCACACACCAAGACCCCTCATTCTCGGGCGGGCATTTAGTGCGGCGCTGCTTGCAATGGGCGTAATGAACATGAATCATTGTCGCCTTGAGGGCTTTTTGCCGCCATGGGTAAGTCACTTTTTATCACCCGTTTGAAACCAAGGATCCGTATTATGACGCCAACTATTGACCTCCTTCGCGCCCACAGTTCGGTGCGTTCCTTTACCGATCAGCCGTTGAGTGAGGAACAAAGAGAGGCAATTATTGGCGCGGCTCAGGCTGCGTCTACCTCGAGTTTTCTTCAATGCTCATCAATTATTCGTATCACGGATACGGCGCTGCGCGAGACGCTGGTTGAGTATACCGGCGGCCAAAAATATGTTGCTACTGCTGCCGAGTTCTGGGTGTTTTGTGCCGATTTCAATCGTAATCAGCAAATCAACCCTGAAGCCGAGCTGGGGCTGGCGGAGCAACTGCTGCTAGGGTGTGTCGACACAGCATTGATGGCGCAAAATGCCATGGCGGCCGCAGAATCTATGGGCCTGGGTGGCGTGTTTATCGGTGGAATTCGTAACCGCGTGGAGGACGTTGTCGCCTTGCTTAATCTGCCAAAATTCGTCATGCCTCTGTTCGGCTGGTGCGTGGGTTATCCTGCACAGACTAACGCCTTTAAACCACGCATGCCGCAAACCATGCTGGTGCATGAAAATAGCTATCAGCCGCTGGATAAAAACGAGCTGGCAGCCTATGATGCCGAGCTGGAATCTTATTATTCTCAACGTGATAGCAATGCTCGCAAAGATAACTGGAGCGACCTGATTGTGCGGACGCTGAAAAAAGAGCAGCGTCCGTTTATGCTCGAAGCATTGCATAAGCAGGGTTGGGCAACGCGTTAATAGACAACGGAGTGTCTGATGAAAATTGCCATACTTTCCCGTGACGGTAGCCTTTACTCGTGTAAACGCCTCCGGGAAGCAGGAGAGGCGCGCGGTCATGAAATTGAAGTGATCGATCCTCTGTCGTGCTACATGAACATTAACAGCGCCGCGCCCAGCGTGCATTATCGCGGTCGTCAGCTGGAAAAGTATCAGGCAGTCATCCCAAGGATTGGGCCAGCCATTACCTTTTATGGCACCGCTGTGCTGCGACAGTTCGAGATGCTGGGCAGTTTTCCGCTTAACGAATCGGTCGCCATTACTCGCGCCCGCGATAAGCTGCGATCGATGCAGATTCTGGCCCGTGAGGGGATTGACCTGCCGATCACCGGCTTCGCTCATTCACCGGACGATACCGCCGACCTGATTGCTTTGGTCGGTGGCGCGCCATTAGTGGTCAAGCTGGTAGAAGGTACGCAGGGAATTGGCGTGGTGTTAGCCGAAACCCGGCAGGCAGCAGAAAGCGTGATAGACGCCTTCCGTGGTTTAAACGCGCATATTCTGGTGCAAGAATATATTCGCGAGGCCAACGGCAGCGATATTCGTTGTCTGGTGGTGGGTAAAAAGGTCGTGGCGGCGATTGAACGTCAGGCCAAGCCAGGGGAATTCCGTTCTAACCTGCATCGCGGCGGCACGGCGCGCAATGTCAAAATTACCGCGCAGGAAAAAGATATTGCTATCAGAGCCGCCATGACGCTGGGTCTCGACGTCGCAGGAGTCGACATCCTGCGTGCGGATCGCGGCCCGCTGGTAATGGAAGTCAACGCATCACCAGGACTGGAAGGGATTGAAACCACCACCGGACTGGATATTGCCGGTATGATGATTGACTATATTGAACAGCGAGCCAAGCCGGGATTCAAATTGAAATCTGGCGGCTAACCCACTCAGTCAGCTATAAAATGGCCGATCTGCTGAATAATTCGGCAAATCGGCTTTTTTGTGGCGATTGTACCCATATTTTAAGCGAATAACTGTTAATGTCAGCATTGATCGTGGCGCTGGCGGGGAATTTTCCGTAAGCTGTCGCACTTAAACATTCACTTAAAATGACCGATTACGTAAAATTTACGCGTAAACTGATTTTCTGGTTCCGACATTTTTACGAATCGTCAACGTGCTTTATTGACACACTGAGGCTGATTATATGGATTCACTCACCGTCCCTGATTTGGCGTTATTACGACGCTGGCTGGATCAGCTGGGCATTTCTTTTTTCGAGTGTGATTCCTGTCAGGCTCTTCATCTGCCGCATATGCAGAATTTCGACGGTGTATTCGATGCCAAGGTCGATCTGGTCGATGGTGTAATTTTGTTTTCGGCGCTGGCTGAAGTAAAACCTACGGCATTAATTCCTCTTGTTGCCGATCTCAGTCAGATCAACGCCAGCTCGTTGACGGTTAAAGCTTTCGTGGATATTCAAGACGATAACCTGCCGAAACTGATTGTCTGCCAGTCGATAAGTGTCGCGGTTGGGATCACTATCGAGCAATTTGCGCATTTCCTGCAGCAGGGTGAAGAGCAAATGTCGATGATCATCCTTGAAGCGCACGCCAATGACCTGCTATTTCTTGGCGATGAAGACGAAACCGTTCCGCCGACGAGCCTGAATATCCCACTGTTGCACTAGTCTCCATCGCGCAAAGCGCCGCTTTTCTTTCCTATATTTCATTAGACAGCGCCGCCATTCCGATGGCGGCGCTGTCTTTTTTGCGTTTCACAAAATTATCTTCTGATTATGAGCCGTTGTTGCTGGTTATTTCTCTTTGTATAAAGGCGAATGGCGCAGGCTGTAGACAAAAATGCATAAATATTCGATGAATGGTGTTTTTTTGCCCCGGCTATGGTGTGAAATAACCTGTAGGGTTATGCTGCCTTTTCTGCGCGGGTCACAGGATAACGTGGAAAACCAAACGGTTAATTCACCGATAGCGCAGTTGGCAGTGTGCATTACTATGCAGCGGCTTAGATGCCAGGGTAGGCAACAAAGTTGTCCAGATTAGCAATATGTTTACTAATCTAATTAATTACTGGTCTTTAGAACCGTTTTCTTACATAAACCGGTTTGTTTGCGCTGACCAGAGGCAAGTTTACTTTTATCACCCCTGTTGGAGGTAATAACGGATGTTTACCCTGCGTAAAAAGTGGTTGTCAGGCGTTATCGCCAGTGTGGCTATGGCCGCCTCGGTCGCCGCGTCTGCAGAAGATAAAACGCTGCATATTTATAACTGGTCTGATTATATCGCACCTGACACGGTAGCCAATTTCCAGAAGGAAACGGGCATCAAAGTGGTGTACGACGTCTTCGACTCCAACGAGGTGCTGGAAGGAAAACTAATGGCAGGCAGTACCGGTTTTGATCTGGTGGTGCCTTCAGCAAGTTTCCTCGAGCGCCAAATTTCCGCTGGGGTATTTAAACCACTGGATAAAAGCAAGCTGCCTAATTATAAAAACCTCGATCCCGAGTTGCTGAAAATGGTTGCGCAGCATGATCCAGGTAACAAATACGCCATCCCTTATCTGTGGGCGACGACTGGGATTGGTTATAACGTCGATAAGGTTAAAGCGGCATTGGGTAAAGACGCGCCAGTGAACAGCTGGGATCTGGTGCTGAATCCCGACAACCTGGCCAAGCTCAAAGGCTGCGGCGTTTCTTTCCTCGATGCTCCGGCTGAAATCTATGCCAGCGTGCTGAATTACTTGCACCTGGACCCGAACAGCACCAAGCCAGAAGATTATGCTGCTGCAACCGATCTGCTGATGAAGTTGCGTCCCAGCATTCGTTATTTCCATTCTTCGCAATATATTAACGATCTGGCCAATGGCGATATTTGCGTTGCCGTGGGTTGGGCCGGTGACGTGATTCAGGCTTCGAATCGTGCCAAAGAGGCTAAAAATGGCGTGAATATCGCTTACAGCATTCCTAAAGAGGGAGCGCTAGCCTTCTTTGACGTGTTTGCGATGCCGGCCGATGCCAAAAACACTGATGAGGCTTACCAGTTCCTCAATTATCTGATGAAGCCGGAAGTGATGGCAGGCATCAGTAATGCGGTGTTCTATGCCAACGGCAACGCCGCAGCGACGCCGCTGGTGAAACCTGAAATTCGTAATAACCCAAGTATTTACCCACCGGCTGACGTGCGAGCCAAACTCTTCACTCTGAAAGTTCAGGATCCGAAGATTGATCGCCTGATCACTCGTTCCTGGACCAAAGTGCAGAGCGGAAAATAACCAGTAAGGAACGGGTGCCGGAGTCGTGAGCGCGACGGTACCTCAAAGGCGGCTCCGAAAAGTTATCGGGGCCGCTTCGTTTTCCGGGCATCGCAAGATTTACGCCCAAAACCTTGATCACACCAGACAAAACAAGTGATTGGCCCGGCGAATTATTTCTGGGCTGTTATGCTTAATGTAAATAACCCGCTTCTGACGGAGATATTTCTGAGTGAATGATGCGACTCCACAACCTCAGCCGCAGTTTAAAGGTGAAAAAGTACCCAAAGCTTTTTCCCCTCTGTTGGAAATAAGTAACTTATCTAAATCATTTGACGGCCAGTTAGCCGTCGATGATGTCAATCTGACCATCTATAAAGGCGAGATCTTCGCGCTGCTTGGCGCTTCAGGATGTGGCAAATCGACCCTGCTGCGTATGCTGGCCGGTTTTGAGTCGCCGACCAAAGGGCAGATTGTTCTCGACGGGCAGGACTTGTCGCAGGTGCCGCCTTATCAACGTCCGATCAATATGATGTTTCAGTCTTACGCGCTGTTCCCGCATATGACAGTAGAGCAGAATATCGCATTTGGCCTCAAGCAGGACAAACTGCCGTCTGTTGAGATCAAGGCTCGCGTCGCTGAGATGCTTACGCTGGTACACATGCAAGAATACGCCAAGCGTAAACCTCATCAGCTGTCCGGCGGGCAGCGTCAGCGCGTGGCATTGGCCCGCAGTTTGGCCAAGCGTCCGAAGCTGTTGCTGCTTGATGAACCTATGGGCGCTCTGGACAAAAAACTTCGTGATCGAATGCAGCTGGAAGTGGTCGATATTCTTGAGCGGGTGGGTGCAACCTGCGTGATGGTGACCCACGATCAGGAAGAGGCAATGACCATGGCGGGGCGCATTGCCATTATGAATCGCGGCAAGTTCGTGCAAATCGGTGAGCCGGAAGAAATTTACGAGCATCCAAACAGTCGTTTCAGCGCCGAGTTTATTGGCTCGGTTAATGTGTTTGAGGGGTTGCTCGAATCCCGCGAAGATGACTCGCTGGTGATTCGTAGTCCGGGGCTGATCCATCCTTTAAAAGTCTCTTCCGACGCCTCAGTGGTCGATGGTGTACCCGCGTTTGTTGCCCTGCGCCCGGAAAAAATCATGCTTTGTGAACAGGTGCCAGCGGATGGCTGCAACTTTGCCGTGGGAGAGGTGGTGAACATTGCTTATTTGGGCGATCTGTCGATTTACCATGTAAAACTGCCTAGCGGCCAGTTAATTACCGCCCAGCTGCAAAACGGCCACCGTTTCCGTAAAGGCATGCCGACCTGGGGTGATGAGGTGCGGTTGTGTTGGGAAGCCGACAGCTGCGTCGTGTTGACTGTTTAGGGCGAGGAAAAAACCATGACTCTGCTAACGCAAACTCCTGAGGTGAAATCGCCTGGCAAAATCCATCTGTTATTAAGAAGGATTAGACAGGCGCACGGCAGAAAGCTGGTGATTCTGCTGCCACTGGTGTGGTTTATCCTGCTGTTTGTCTTGCCGTTTCTGATTGTTCTCAAAATCAGTTTCGCCGATATGGCCCGCGCGATCCCGCCTTATACCGATCTGATGACCTGGAGCGACGGCGTTCTGGATATCGCGCTGAATTTTGGCAACTATATTCAGCTCGGCAGCGATGCGCTTTATATCGAATCCTACCTGCAATCGCTGGAGGTGGCAGCAATCTCGACACTGCTGTGCCTGCTGATTGGCTATCCGCTGGCCTGGGCGGTGGCGCACAGTTCACCGGCTACGCGGAATATCCTGTTGCTGCTGGTGATCCTGCCTTCGTGGACCTCATTTTTGATCCGCGTTTATGCCTGGATGGCTATTCTCAAAGACAACGGTGTATTAAATAACTTCTTGATGTGGATCGGCGTTATCCATCAACCGTTAGTGATACTGCATACCAATCTGGCGGTATATATCGGCATTGTTTATTCGTATTTGCCGTTTATGGTGTTACCGATTTATACCGCCCTGACGCGCCTTGATTACTCGCTGGTGGAGGCGTCTCTGGATCTGGGTGCAAAACCGTTTAAGACCTTTATTAAAGTCATTGTGCCACTGACCAAAAGTGGAATTATTGCCGGGTCAATGCTGGTATTTATTCCGGCGGTGGGTGAGTACGTGATCCCTGAACTGCTCGGCGGCCCCGACAGTATTATGATTGGGCGTATTCTGTGGCAGGAATTCTTTAATAATCGCGACTGGCCGGTTGCCTCTGCGGTGGCGGTAGTCATGCTATTGCTGCTGATAATGCCAATTTTGTGGTTCCACAAATATCAGAATAAAGATCTGGGAGATAAACCATGAATTCGTTACCGGTTGTGCGCTCTCCGTGGCGGATCCTGATTCTGGTGCTCGGTTTTGCGTTTTTGTACGCCCCTATGCTGATCCTGGTGATTTATTCGTTTAACAGCTCAAAACTGGTAACCGTGTGGGCGGGCTGGTCAACGCAGTGGTACACCGCGCTATTTCATGATTCGGCAATGATAAGCGCGGTGAGCATGAGTCTGACCATCGCAACGGCGGCAGCCAGTATGGCGGTGGTGGTGGGGACATTGGCGGCAGTCGTGATGGTTCGTTATGGCCGTTTCAAAGGTTCTACCGGCTTTGCCTTTATGCTCACAGCCCCGTTGGTCATGCCCGATGTAATCACGGGTCTGGCGCTGCTACTGCTGTTTGTCTCAATGGGCCATTCGCTGGGTTGGCCAAGCGAGCGTGGCATGTTCACAATCTGGCTGGCGCACGTGACTTTCTGCAGCGCCTATGTGGCGGTGGTCGTATCTGCACGCCTGCGTGAGCTGGACCGTTCCATTGAAGAAGCCGCGTTAGATCTGGGGGCAACGCCGCTAAAAGTGTTCTTTATCATCACGATCCCGATGATTGCTCCGGCATTGGTCTCAGGCTGGCTGCTGGCGTTTACCTTGTCGCTTGATGACCTGGTGATCGCCAGCTTTGTAGCCGGTCCCGGTTCGACCACTTTACCGATGCTGGTGTTTGCCAGCGTGCGTTTGGGCACTAATCCAGAGATTAATGCCCTGGCCACGCTTATCCTGCTCATAGTGGGGATTATCGGCGTCATCGCCTGGTGGTTTATGCATCGTGCCGAAAAGCAGCGGATCAGAGACATACAGCGAGCAATGCACCATTAATTTCTATTGAAGATCACAGGGAAGTTTGATTTAACACGCGATTAAGGAGCCTTTGAGTGCGCGCGGTGTTACAATCCGCGCCAACTTTTTAACTGCCAGATCAAGCTATAGCGATAACGGTCCTTATTTATGCATTGCGCGCAATACACCGCCGGAACCTGCCGGTCCTGCCAGTGGCTGGAAAAACCCTACGCCACTCAGCTCAAAGATAAACAACAGGATCTTGCTAACCTGCTTGCCGATTTTACGGTAGCAGAGTGGCGCGAGCCGGTTGCAGGTGAGGAGCGGGCGTTTCGTAACAAGGCCAAAATGGTCGTCAGTGGCAGCGTTGAACGGCCATTGTTGGGCATGCTACACCGTGACGGCACCCCGGTCGATCTCTGCGATTGCCCGCTTTATCCCGCCAGTTTCATCGACGTTTTCCATCATTTGAAAACTTTCATAGCCCGAGCAGGTTTGACGCCTTATAACGTTGCCCGCAAGCGCGGCGAATTAAAACACCTGCTGTTGACACAAAGCCAGCATAACGGCGGATTTATGCTGCGCTTCGTGCTGCGTTCAGAAAGCAAGCTTCCCCAGTTGCGCGCTGCGTTACCTTGGCTGATGCAGCAGGTTCCGTCATTGCAAGTGGTCTCAGCCAATATTCAGCCAGTGCATATGGCGATTCTGGAAGGCGAGCGAGAAATACCCCTGACCAGCCAGCAGGCACTTGAAGAACAATTCAATCAGGTGCCGTTATTTATCCGCCCGCAAAGCTTCTTCCAGACCAACCCCACCGTCGCCGCTGCGCTTTACACGACAGCCCGTGACTGGGTGTCGGAACGTGAAATTAGCAGCATGTGGGACCTGTTCTGCGGCGTAGGAGGCTTTGGATTACACTGTGCAAAACCTGATACCCGACTCACCGGTATTGAAATCAGCGCCGAAGCCATTGTTTGTGCGAAAATTTCAGCCGAACGGCTAGGGCTAAAAAATGTGGAGTTCAAGGCGCTGGATTCAACCGGTTTCGCGACTGGAAATGACGCCGTACCTGAGCTGGTATTAGTGAATCCGCCACGCAGGGGAATTGGCAGCGAACTTTGTCAATATCTCGATAATATGGCGCCGCCAAGATTGCTCTATTCAAGCTGCAATGCACAGTCGATGGCAAAAGATTTAGCGGAGCTTAAGAATTATCGTATCGAACGTGTGCAGCTATTTGATATGTTTCCACACACTGCACATTATGAAGTTTTAACGTTACTAATTCGCAATAATTAGCGGCTGTTAAATAATAAGAACTGCTGCCGCTAAATTTTTATGCTGACGCCAATGACCTGCATTTAGAAGAGAGAGAACAACATGACTACCGGCAGGCTCATTGGCCAGGTTAACCCGATAATTCCTGAGGTTAGTAAACGAATCTTGATCGTGTCACGGCTCACCAACAGTGTGAAAATTGCCGCCAGTGCCAATCCGCCCCAGTAAATAGTTTTAATTGCTTCCCACCACAAATGCACGATAACCCCTAATTTTAATTAACCTCAACGAATGGCCGGTATTCTATGCGGTTAACATTTTGCAATCAATTGGTAAGTGATTATGTTCACAAATTTACAAAGTAACCAAAATGTTAATTAAAGGTTTCGGAATTATTTTAGTTAAAATTTCAACATAAGCGCGACTTTTGGGGAAGTTTAGCAGCGTAAACGTTTGCCTATGCACAAACATCGCTTGTCCGAGACTAACCTACTGGTTTAAGCTGGGGGTTAAAGATTGAAAATCTTTGAACAAAAGGCACAAAGAGGCCATCCGAAGTTTTCACTATTTTTGGAAGTGAATTATGCCAGCGGGATCAAAAACACGGCCTTTAAGCCGATATCTTAAAGATTACAAGCACACCCAGACAAACTGTTCCCAATGTGGAAAAGAGCTTGACAGAATGGCTTTGGTTTTTCGTGGTCACATTATCAACAAGGAAGCCATTACCAGAATGAAACAGCCTGTAGATGATGAGCTATGGTTCGATATCTATAAAGATTTAATGGAGTTGTG
>CAWUIY010000187.1:0-9456 GCA_963922555.1 uncultured Serratia sp.
GACTTTTTTGCATTTTAATGGATGCATACAGCGCCGGTTTTCTGGTATAAGCAGGTAGGTGTATGAATGATTAGATGCAGATATGAAAAGAAATAGTAAAGAAAAATTAAGTGACGCAGTGATGGGGCAAGCGATTCTTGCACTTGTGGACGCGGGTGAAGCGATATCTTTCGATGCGCTGATTGCCACATTACGCCTGATCGCCAAATCCGAGAAAGACGATGCGAGGAAAGAGGCTTGTGAACACGCTATTTCCGAGATATTGACCAGTACTGCTGCCACTGCCGAATCAAAAAATGAACAAGCCGCACCTGCTGATCAGGGTTGGCAATCCTACGGCAATAATAATGACGCCAGTAAGCGAAAAGTACACTGATAGTCTGTCCTATGGCCTCCGGCCCTAAGGTTGAGGCTGTATATTTTGCTCCGGAAGATCAATATCCCACAGGCAGCCTGCATCATTGACCTCGAGCAGTTTGAGTGGGTTATTGTTTAGAATTTCACGCGCCCCTTCATCTCCCTTTAATTGCCTCAGCGCGGGTCCTGTATCAGAGGGAAATCCAACCGGATGCCCTGCTTCTCCGCGATATATCGGACGTACACAATGGCCCGCTATCACAGCTTCGGCAATCTTTATGAACAGTTTTGATGTGATATAAGGCATATCAGCCAAAGCAATAATCCATCCTGACCATTCTGGCGTGGCAGTTACCCCCGTGGCGATGGAATGGCCCATGCCCTGGCTGTCCAGACATTGATACTTCACCTGCCTGCGCTGGCAAATTGTCTGTAAATCCCGATCCCCGGGTCGCAGTATGACCTTTATTGCCAGTCCGCTACGCTGAATATTCAACAGACTCTGTTCGAAAATGGTTAATGCGCTCGCGGGCAAGATTTCGAGCAGTTTATGTCGCCCGATTTGATCTCGAAAACGTTGACTTTTGCCCGCCGCCAGCAGGATAACCCCAGGATTTATCATTGCTATTTCTCCAAAAAATGAGCCAGCGCGGATTGCTGACTCATTGTAGAATGGCTGAAAAATACCGTGAAGCTATTGTTTACGCTGCTCTGCTACCTGTTTTCCGGTCACTGTGCCCGTTTTCCCGCCAAACTGCATGAGCACATAGTTAGTCACCGCGGCAACCTCATCATCTGAATATTTAGCCCCAAAATCCGGCATCATGAGGTGTTGATTGCCCACGCTGATTTTCGTGCCATGCAAAATAGCCTGAACAACGCTTCTTCCTTGAGGATCGTTAACCGCCGTGCTGCCTTTCAGCGAAGCGTAAGGCGTTTGTCGCCCTGCGCCGTTCCATTGATGGCAACCACTACAGTCTCCGGCAAACAGCTGACGGCCCAGCGAGTTACCCTGTTCACCAGGTAAAATCGCGCTGGAATTCATCGCCCCTTTAGGCTGCAGATTTACCGCGCTTTGACTGTCGGTTTTAACGGCCCTGATATTGCGCAGATAATTAACTAATGCCTGATTATCTTCCGGGGTCAGATATTGCGTACTGTTTTCAACCACTTCCGCCATCGGGCCTGAAGCGCTGCTACGCCCCTCGGCATGGCCTTTAGCGAGAAATTCAGACAGCTGTTGATCGCTCCATCCGCCAATTCCGGTTTCTTTGTCAGGTGTTATGTTTCCGGCAAACCAACCCTGTACCGCAACACCGCTCAGATCCTTGCTTTTATCAAGCCCAAAGGCAAGGTTACGAGGCGTATGACATTCACTACAGTGTCCCAAAGCCGTTGCCAGATACGCTCCTCGATTCCAGACGGCATCCTGATGCGGATTCGCCTCGAAACGCTGATTATCGAAGAATACGAGATTCCAGAATGTCATACCCCAGCGCTGGTCAAACGGGAATGAAAGCTCATTTTGGCGGTTTTCCTGTTTCACCGGCTGCAGGCTAAACAAGTAGGCCTTGATCGCCAGCACGTCGTCACGGCTCATGCCGGTGTAAGACGTGTAAGGCATGGCCGGATACAGATTCCCTTCTGGAGCGACCCCCTCCCGCACCGCGGTAACAAACTGATCGTCGGTCCAATTCCCTATCCCGGTTTCTTTATCGGCGGTGATATTGGTGCCGTAAATAGAACCAAAAGGCAGTTTGAATTGATAACCGCCAGCAAAAGGTTTTCCGCCTGGCGCGGTATGACAAACCACACAGTCCGCAGCACGAACCAGATACTCTCCCCGCTTTATCGGATCGCTGATGCTGGCTGGCGCGCCGGACAGCGGCGCAGCGGGTTCGGCACCTGCAGGCCGCACGACAACATAGGCGATATAAATTAACGCAATAACGATGAGGGCCAGCAAGGCCCACAGGATACCGCGAAGGATTTTTCTCATCCTTTTTCCTCCGGCGATAAGGCATGGGCTGCCTGATGGATAGCCGCGCGGATCCTCACGTAGGTCGAGCATCGACAGACGTTGCCGCTCATGGCGGCATCGATATCGTCATCGGTAGGATTTTTCTTCTGGGCCAACAGTGCACTGGCAGACATGATTTGCCCCGACTGACAGTAACCGCACTGCACCACGTCAAGATTGACCCAGGCGAGCTGCACTGCTTTGCCCGCCGGAGTCTGCCCTATGGATTCAATGGTGGTGATCTTTTTTCCGGCCACGCTGGCAACCGTGGCTTGACAGGAACGCACCGGTTCTCCGTCGATGTGAACGGTGCACGCGCCGCACATGGCGATCCCGCATCCAAATTTGGTTCCGGTTAATCCGGCTTCATCGCGTAAAAACCACAGCAGAGGCATCTGCTCGTCGCCGTTGAACTCGATGGGTTTATCATTAACCAATAAAGTAGTCATAGTGCTCCTTAAATTCAGGCGACATCATCTGAGGCGGGGCGGTGGAATGGCAGACTCAACGAGCTGCGAGGACGCCCCAGTAAGGCCAGCGCGTTGCCTACCGCTGGAGCGATAGTGGGTAAACCCAATTCGCCCACCCCGCTCGGCGCTTCTGAAGATGGCACAATAATCACTTCAACCTCCGGCATCTCATTGATTCGCAAAGGGCGATAGTTGTTGAAATTGGACTGGTCTATCATCCCGTCGGTCATGGAGATATTGCCAAACAGCGCTATACTCAGCCCGTAACCAATCCCGCCCTCGATTTGTGCCTTGATAACGTCAGGATTAACAGCAATGCCGCAATCGACCGCACACCAGACTTTATGCACCCGAGGTATTCCCGCTTCACCGATGGAAACTTCGGCAATCTGCGCCACTCGAGTGCCAAACGCTTTCGCCACCCCCACGCCGCGCATTCTTCCTTGCACCGAAGCCGGGCCTTTCCATTGCGCGGCCTCGGCTACGGCGCGCAACACTCCGGCCTCGCGCGGGGCATCGGTCATCAGCGCCAGCCTTCCCTCTACCGGATCTTGACCGGTTTCATGCAATAGCTGGTCAATAAAGCTTTCTACCGCGTGTCCGGTATGGGTGCTGCCTACCGAACGCAACGAGGTCGTGGGGACAATACCGGGCAAGATATGGGCATCACAGCGGAAATTCTCGAAGGTGTAGGGCAACTCTTTCGCCCCTTCAACCATGGTCCTGTCGACGCCGTCACTGATCATTGAGGAAAAGACGCTGCCCAGGGCGAAAGAGTGCCCGGCAACAGTATTGGTCCAGGCGACGATTTTATTGTCTTTAATCGCCGCGCGAAAACGGTGCAGCATCATCGGCCGATACCAGCCGTTGCGGATATCGTCCTCACGGGTGTAGACCAGCTTGATCCCCTTGCCAGGGCCAATCGCCTTGGCGACCGCTGACATATCTGCCGCAAGGTCTGGTCTGGAGGTGTCGTTGCCCAAATCGATGCGACGACCAAAGCTGCCACCGGCGAGAAGGGTCTCGATATGAACTTTATCGGGCGGCAGGTTAAAATATTTACAGAACTGATTCTGATCGATGGACTGGATCTGGCAGCCATATTTGGCCTGCACACTTTCGCCATCCCAGAACAAATAACCGGCCAAAGGCTCCATGGGGGCATGCGCCAGATAAGGAAAGGTATATTCGGCCTCGATCACCTTGTCGGCATTCTTCAGCGCATTATCCGCATCCCCTTTGCTGGCAGCGATAGCGCCGGTAGATTTAGCCTTTTCGCGAAATTCGGCAAAGATGGCCTGAGTACCGCGTTTTTCGGCATTGTCATTATCCCAGACAGCCTGCGTTTTTTCCCGACCGCGCATTGCTGCCCAGGTGTTGCGTGCATAAATGGCCACGCCGCTGCTGGTAGCTTTTACCTCCAGGACATCGGGGATTTTAAGCGCCTCACTGGCATCAAAGGAAATCAGCCTGCCGCCAAAATAGGGAGGTTTTATCAGCATAACTGTCAGCATATCCTTTTCGTGAATATCCTGAGAAAAGAAGGCACTGCCGTTGGTTTTTTCTGATGAATCAACGCGATGCAGACCACTCACCTTGCCAATCAGCTTGAAGTCTTTGGCATCCTTTAGCTGAACCCTGGCTATGTCTGGAGAGGGAAGTTGAGAAGCACGGGTCGCAAACTGCCCGAAGCCGCCCGACTTGCCCGTTGGAAGATGTTGGATAATCCCGGACTGAACGCTGATTTCCGCCACGGGCACTCCCCATTCCTCTGCGGCAGCACTGACCAGCAATATACGGGCGATGGCGCCCATCTGGCGCATCTGGTCGTAGGCGTTAGCGACCGAGCTGGATCCGCCGGTGCCCTGAATACCCATTTTTAAATTTTTATAAACCGCAGTATCAACCGGCGCCGCTACCACTCTGACAGTTGACCAGTCCGCGTCCAGCTCTTCAGCAACCAGCGTTGCCATGCCGGTGTAGACTCCCTGCCCGACTTCGGTATGTTTACTGAGGACGGTAACCACACCGTCGGTGTCAATTTGTACAAAGGCATTAGCGGTAAAAACGCCACCTCCCGGCGCAGTTGAAGAATTGCTTCCTGCAGCCACTGCACTGGCTCTGGCCCCCGCCGCCGGTAGCCAGGTTCCCACAATCAAAGCCCCGGCCCCAATAATAAAGTGGCGTCGGGACAGTTTACCCTGCGGATTCGTCATTTCTGAATGCTCCAAAAAGGGGGTTAAAAATGTTTATTGTTATGATTTTATAAATCAGTCATCAGCCTGAAATTAGCAGGACTCAAAACATCGAACAGGAGTTACATTATTTTTTGTATCGAATATAACCGCATAGCTAATTAAAGATTATAGCCATAAAAAGATAAAGGTTATGAGCCTGACTAATAAATAGAAAAAATAACATCAAAACTAAATAATTGTTTATTTTCAATCAGTTAATTGAGTGTGGGTAATTTTCGATATGTAATTAAATATATAGCGAAATTATTATTAATCTTGCTGAAAATCCTATTTTTGGCTATTAATGATCTTAAGCTCCTTTAACCGTTTTAATCGCCTATGCAAAATCTGGATATTCGCGTTATTAATCAATCCTGTCTGTGGATTAAAAATCAGCCGGTGTGGTTATGCACCGTCTTGACGACGTTTGGTTCCTCACCACGTCCTCCTGGCGCGTTAATGGTGATTAATGCTGAGGGTAATTTCTGCGGCTCATTGTCTGGGGGATGTATCGAAGATGATTTTATCACTCGAGTCAGAGAAGGCTATTTTCGCCAGCCAAGTCAAATTGTCAGGTATGGCGACAGGGGGTTAACTCCCGACAGGGCGCTGCCCTGCGGCGGTATTCTGGATATACTGATCGAATATCTTGAGCCAAACGAAAACAATTGCTGTTATCTCGATGCAATACAGCAATCTTTGACTCGCCATATCCCCTTAAATAAGCGTATTCGCCCACCCTTGGCCTGCCATTCATTAATTGAGGCCGCGTGGAGCAGCAGCACGATGGTCAGGCGCCAAAATGAAGAAATCTCCATTACTCTGGCCGCCGCTCCGGGGATTATTATTGCCGGTCTTTCTGCCGTCGCTTTGTACTGTGCAGAGTTTGCCGTGGGGCTTGGATTTGAAACGGTGATTTGTGAGCATCGTGACGAAATAATTGAAAACTTTCGGGATCAAATTGGGCCGCACAGCAAGCTCGAGAAAGTTTTTCCAGCTCGCTATCTCGAGCAACACGGCTGTCATGCGAATACCGCGATTGTGGCCTTGACTCACGATCCGCGGATGGACGATCTGACCATGATGGAAGCCGTCAATACGGATTCATTTTATATCGGCGTGATGGGGTCTAAACGGAATACTGAAAACAGAATGGCACGATTGGCAAGAACAGGAGGAATGACGCAGGAAGAACTTCGTCGTATTCATGCCCCAATAGGAATTGATATCGGCAGCAAAACACCGGCAGAAATTGCGTTGGCCGTTATGGCAGATATCGTTAAGACTAAAAATAGTCTTAATCACTCCACAGAGCTAAGGAAATAACCGGCACCAGGTTTAACTTTATTACTTGTAGTGTAAAGGATTAGTGCATTTTTGCGGTAATCAACTCGAGAGCCTTGATACAAGATTCCTTTTGTGAACCGCTGGCCTGATCCGCATTTTGCTGAAGCAATGCAGTAATATCATGAATACTAAAGGGTTTACCCACTTTTATAAGCTGGGCCGTCACAGAGCCTATCGTCTCGAGGATAGTATCGCTATGAGCCTCGACTTTCATTGTCATAAAGCACCTCCTTCGCTAATCAAAGTGATTAATCGCTTACTCTTCACGGTAAGGCGTTGATAAGTTTATCGCGCAGTTCTTTGACTCTGACGGTGAGGTCTGACAGCTCGTCACAAGCAGTATTCATCACCGACACCATATCAGCGGGTACTCCGGCAGCCTTGATTTTAAGCTCGCGTCCCTGCTCGGTGAGAGAAATCAACACCCTTCTTTCATCTCGCCCGACATCTCGATTGCGACTGATAATGCCTGTTTGTTCCAGCCTTTTCAGAAGCTGGCTGAGCGTTCCGGAATCTAGCTGCACGCGCTCACCCACTTCGGAAACGGTAACGTTATCTTTTTCCCAAAGTGCGAGTAAAACCAGGTATTGGGGATAAGTGATCCCAAGGGGCTTCAATCGTGGCTGGTAAAGCTTGGTCATCGCAAGTGAAGCAGAATAAAGGGCGAAACAGAGAAACTGATCGATCACCACTGGCGCTTCGCTTTCGGAAATTGCGCCAACCTCCGTGCCTGTCTCTTTTTTCATATCACCACGTCTTATCATTCGGATGAGAACACAAATTCAATGTCTCAGCCCTGCCAGTAAACCTGCCCCATTTCAGCGTCGATAATATTGCCCTTAATTATATTGAAGTCAATTTAATTTAGCGTGGATCCTGCGTAACTTAAGGCGGTTGACTAGCCTTAAATCAAATCTGTCATTAAACAATCAATGGATGGAGGTTTTGAACCCATAATCGACCCCGCTAGCGCGGCGCTGCGTCCATTCTATCGGAGTCGAATTACGTTTTTTTGAAGCCTTTGTTTATTCGCCCCAGGTCCTTTCCAGCACGTTAATCCAGTTTTTGTGGCAAATATTTTCCAGCAAAGCTTGATTGTATCCCGCCTTGCGCAGCGCTGCTTCCAGCTTGCGCAGGCCGCGTACGTCAACCATATCCGGGGTCAATGTGACGCCATCAAAATCAGAGCCGAAGCCGACGTTATTTTCGCCGAGTTTCTCAACCAGATAATCAACGTGGCGCACCATTTCATCAACGGTGGCATCAGGCGATTTCTGCCCGTCTTCACGCAGGAAACTCATCCCGAAGTTAACACCGACAAAGCCGTTGCTTTCTTTAATCGCGTCTAGCTGTTTGTCGGTCAGATTACGTGATTGTGCAGACAATGCATGGGCGTTGGAATGGCTTGCCACCAGCGGTGCATCGCTGTGTTTCGCCACCTGCCAGAAGCCTTTCTCGTCGAGATGCGACAAATCCACCATGATGCGTTTTTGGTTGCAGGCCTTGACTAGCTTGATGCCCAACTCGGTCAGTCCAGGACCTAAATCGGGTGATGATGGGAATTTAAACGGCACGCCATGACCAAAAATATTCGGGCGACTCCACACCGGGCCTATCGACCGCAGTCCCATTTGGTACAACACGTCTAGCAGATAGAGATCCGGATCAATCGCCTCAGCCCCTTCAATATGCATAACTACAGCTAATGCCTGTTTTTTGATCGATTCGCGAATTTCTTTTGCGCTGCGACAGATTTTTACTGCGCCCTGCGACGCATTTTCAATACGCAGCAGAAAAGCCATCATGCCAATTGTGACGTCACGCGCAGAATTGAGATCCGGCGTAGGATAAAAATCAGGATGTTTTTTAGTACCTTCCACCAAGAAACGCGTATCGATTCCGGAACCCGGCACGATACTTGCTAACTCAGGGGAGTCAGAGAGTTTAGGTGAAGGGACATAGGCGGCGAACAGGCCACCCGCGAAACCCGCCTCACGACAGCGCGGCAGGTCCATTTGTCCGCAGGCGGGTCCTTCGAGGAAAGCCTGCTCTGGATTGTGGTGATGATTTAACCAAAGTTGCATTAAAACATCATTATGACCGTCAAATACCGGCACCGGGCTTGGAGTTTCACTGACATTGTTATTCATAAAAAAGGTCTACCCTTGGTTAAGCACGACAGGAATCAATCAGCCTTCGCTCTTTAAAGGTGCAATTCATTGCTGAAAGCGCACCAGAGACGAGCAAATTTCGCATTACTTTTTTTACGGCGAAAATGGCGATATAGCACGGCTGTGATGGTAATCATTAGAGACAAAGCGCGACGGACAAGTCAAGGGCAAGAGACTATAAAATTAAATTTTAAGTTTAAATATCAACACGATGGGAGTTATCATGGTTACAAGGCGTAATTTTATTACCGGTTTTTCTGCAATTCCTGTTTTATCTTATCTGAACTTTGAGAAAGTCTTTGCTGCCACGCCAAAATCGATTCTGGTGATGGCTATTCAACTGGATATTATTACCAGCCTTGATCCCCACGAAGCCTTTGAATCGGTTGGTGAAGAAGTCACCGGCAACCTTTATCAGCAGCTGGTAAGACCTAAACTTGCCGCTGCCAATGAAATTGAAGGCGACCTCGCACTGTCATGGTCCGTCTCAAGCGATAATAAAACCTTCACCTTTAAAATGGACCCGAAGGCCAAATTTGCCGACGGTACACCGGTTACCGCCGACGACGCCGCTTTCTCTCTGCAACGTGTGGTTAAACTAGATAAAAGCCCTGCCTATATCATCAACCAGTTTGGTTACACCAAAGACAACGTCGAGCAGTTTATTAGCGCACCCGATAAAGAAACGTTGGTGATTAAAACTGCCGAACCGGCTTCTGAATCCTTCCTGCTTTATTGCCTGTCCGCCAACGTCGGCTGCATCGTACAGAAATCGGCTTGTCTGGCTAACCAGAAAGGCGATGACCTGGGCAATGCCTGGTTGAAAACCAACAGCGCTGGCTCTGGCGCGTTTA
>CAWUIY010000188.1:0-9386 GCA_963922555.1 uncultured Serratia sp.
GTCGTGTGTGACGTAAACAATGGTCAGATTCAGCATCTCATGTAACTGTTTGATTTCCATCTGCATATGTTCACGCAGCTGCTTGTCGAGTGCACCCAGCGGCTCATCCATTAACACCAGTTTTGGTTCAAAAACCAGCGCGCGTGCCAGCGCTACGCGTTGCTGCTGTCCGCCTGACATCTGCGCCGGATAGCGGTCTGCCAGCGGTTTGAGTTTGACGATGTCTAAAATGCGTTCAACTTTGGCGCGAATATCCGCCTTGCTTAGACGACGAATTTTAAGCGGAAATGCCAGATTTTCAGCCACGGTCATATGCGGGAACAATGCATAATTTTGGAATACCATGCCGATATCACGTTGATGCGGAGGGAGATTATGTAGCGGTTTTCCACGCAGTAAAATTTCGCCCTGCGTCGGTGTTTCAAAACCGGCAAGCATCATCAGGCTGGTGGTTTTCCCCGAGCCAGAAGGGCCGAGCATAGTCAGAAATTCCCCCTCGTGAACTTCAAGATTAAGGTTTTTCACCACCAGCTTGTCACCGTCGTAGCTCTTGACGATATTTTTAAAACTCACATAACTTTGCATCAACGTCACTCCCGCTTTTTGACTCGTCCCGACGGGATTAGCTCCCCCGGGTAATTGGTTCTACGGCCTGATCCTGATTTTCGGCATGATTCCTGCATGACATTGCCGCAGAACCTCTTCAGGATGGCGCTATTTAAAATCAGTACCATCTCGAAAAGTGTTCTGGCAAGTTTTTTTTGACAAATTTCAGGCCTGAGGGGAAGCTCGCAGGTTTATGTTTTCTATTGTCTTTTTTGTTTTTTCGCCGTTTTATACCCCCTCGGGCGAGATGACCAGAGAGCGTGCAAAGTCTCTCCGGTCTTCCCTGCACCACGAACTGACAGCTTGCACTAGACCGGGATCTTGAGTCGCTGTTTCAGGCAAGAAACCAGAATCGCAAATGCCGTTTCCATACGCGGAAGCTCCACGCATCCATAGCCCAAAATCAGGCCTCGCCTCTGCGTGCTGCGCATGTAATAGGCTGATAAAGCTCGGGTTAATACCCCTTTTTGCTCAAGCTCGGCGCTAAGCGCCACGTCATCAATCGAGTCTGGCAGCGATAAAATCAGATGCAAACCCGCGTTGCTGTACTCGCATAAAAAATCTTTGCCCAGTTGCTGTTCAATCATTCGTGCCAGTGCGTTGCGTCGTTTTCCGTAGGACAAACGCATGCGGCGGATATGCGCGCCGTAGTGGCCTTCGCGAATAAACTCGGCAAGGGTGAGTTGCGCCAACCCGTTCCCCCCGCGATACAGTTCGGAGTGGGCAATTTTCAGTTTAGCCGCCAGTGCGCGTGGCAGTACCACGTAGCTGATACGCATTCCAGGAAACAGCGTTTTGCTGAATGTGCCGATGTAAATCACTGGCGCATCGGGCAGCAGGCCCTGCAGTGCGGGGATCGGGCTGCCGGAATAGCGAAATTCGCTGTCGTAGTCGTCCTCGATAATCCAGCTGCCGTGCTGCACCGCCAGCGACAAAATGCGCTGGCGGCGGGCGAGGCTCATCACCGAACCCAGCGGATACTGGTGTGACGGAGTGACGCAAATGATTCGCGGCGGGGTGGCATCCTGCTCGATGTCCGGCGGGTCCATGCCGTTTTCATCGACAGGAACTGGCTTCATCTCGACGCCGTTGATGGAAAGAATATTGCGGATCCCCCAATAGCTCGGTTCTTCAATCCATGCCGTATCTCCCTGATCGCAGAGCACTTTTGCGAGCAGATCAATGGCTTCGTGAGTCCCGGCGGTGATCAAGATTTGCTCCGGCGTACAGCTTACCGAGCGCGCCATTCGCAGATAATCAGCCAGCGCCTGCTGCAGTGGCGCACAGCCGCCGTGGCGCGAATAGGTCAGATATTGGGGATCCAGTTTTCGATTCAAACGGTTTTGCAGCTTGCGCCAGATATCGTGAGGAAAGCGTGTCACATCAGGCACGCCGGGCATAAACGCTCCCCACTGGTGCGGCGCCGCACCGGTGCGACCCAGCAGACGTGTACCGCGTTTTGACAATTGCACCATGCTGCGCACTGGGGTTTTAGCCGGATGCGAGGCATCGGCACGGATACCGTCTTCTGGTAAATCGGCGTTGACGAAGGTGCCACTTCCGGTACGGGTTTGAATATATCCCTCAGCCTGCAATTGCTCATAGGCCGCCAGCACCGTGTTACGAGAAATTCCCAACTCTTTCGCCAGGTCCCGGCTGGCGGGCAATCGGCTGCTTGGCGGAATGCTGGCGTCGAGGATGGCTATTCTCAGGGCTTGATACAAACGCTTGTTGAGATTGCTCCCGGAGGCGGAATCAAGCCGATGCAAAATCAAATCTGACAGTAGTGATCGCAATTGGTACCTCAAAATAAATAGAACTGGTTCTGGATAATAGGACCGGTTTAGCGCTAAAAAGCAAGGGGGATGATTGATGCCGTACAGGTTTTTTGATCACTAAACGATTTAACGCACAGATGAGCCGGAGTTAAAAATGGATCACCAGGAACTGGAACAACGTCGTAAAGCTGCCACACCACGCGGAGTTTCCGTGATGTATGACTTCTACGCCAGCAAGGCGGAGAACGCCACGCTGTGGGATGAGCAGGGGCGCGAGTTTATTGACTTTACCGCCGGGATCGCGGTGCTGAACACCGGCCATCGTCATCCAAAAATTGTCGCTGCCGTGCAGCAACAGCTGGAAGCGTTTACCCACACCGCCTATCAGATAGTGCCCTACGCCAGCTACGTTTCCCTTGCCGAGCGAATCAACGCGCTGGCTCCGGTGGCGGGCGATGCGAAAACCACCTTTTTCAGTACCGGTGCTGAAGCCGTCGAGAATGCGGTAAAAATTGCCCGCGCTGCGACAGGTCGTCCGGGAATTATTACTTTCTCTGGCGCTTTCCACGGCAGAACGCTGCTGACTATGGCGTTGACTGGCAAGGTTTTACCATACAAAAAAGGCTTCGGACCTTTCCCTGCCTCTGTTTTCCATGCGCGTTATCCGAATGCGCAGCAGGGCGTCAGCGTCGAAGCGGCTCTGGAAAGCATTGAATATTTATTCCGCAGTGATATCAGTCCGCAAGACGTAGCCGCCATTGTTTTCGAGCCGATTCAGGGCGAGGGCGGCTTCAACATTGCGCCAGAAGCCTTTGTAAACGGCCTGCGTGAACTGTGCGATCGCCACGGCATTTTGCTGATTGCCGATGAAGTGCAAAGCGGCTTTGCCCGCACCGGAAAAATGTTTGCGATGGAGTATTACCCTCAGGCAAAAGCGGATCTGATCACCATGGCGAAAAGCCTGGGCGGTGGATTGCCGATTTCCGGCGTGACCGGGCGTGCCGAAATCATGGATGCGCCAGAGCCGGGCGGTCTGGGTGGAACCTACGCCGGTAATCCTCTCGCGGTTGCTGCTTCGTTGGCAGTGCTGGATGTGATCGCAGAAGAGCAATTGTGTGAGCGCGCGCAGCGTTTGGGGGCAGAACTGGTTGAAGTGTTGCAGCAGGCGAAAAAGAACTGTCCGCAGATTGCCGATATCCGTTCACGCGGTTCGATGGTGGCGGTTGAGTTCAGCAACCCGGCCACCCAGAAGCCTGATGCCGAATTTACAAAGCGGGTACAGCGCAAGGCGCTCGATGCCAATCTGATGCTGCTGAGCTGTGGTATTCACGGCAACGTGATCCGTTTCCTCTATCCGCTAACTATCCCGGACGCACAATTTAAGCAGGCGCTGACGATTCTGGCACAGTCTTTGAATCAGTCCATAAAAGAGTAATAAAAAAAACACCATTAATTTAAATATTTTATTTACAACTTCAGGAGTCACAGCATGTTCAAAAAGATTGCACTGACCACCTTGCTCGCTGGATTAGTGTTCCAGGCGCAAGCCGAAACGCTGACCGTAGTGTCCTTTGGCGGGACCAATAAAGATGCGCAGGACAAGGCGTTCTACAAGCCGTTTGAAGCCGCCAAACTGGGTACCATTGATCCAGGCGAATATAACGGTGAAATGGCGCGTATCAGGGCGATGGTGCAAACCGGTCAGGTGGGTTGGGACGTCGTTGAAGTCGAAGGCCCGGAGCTGGTGCGCGGCTGTGATGAAGGGCTGTTTGAGCCACTGGACTGGAGCAAGCTGGGCGATAAGAACAACTATTTGCCTTCAGCGGTCACCGAATGCGGAGCCGGGATTTTTGTCTGGTCTACCGTGTTGACCTACGACGCGAAGAAACTGTCGAAAGCGCCGACCAGCTGGGCAGATTTCTGGAACGTCAAAGAATTCCCCGGCAAGCGCGCGCTGCGTAAAAGTGCCAAGTTCACGCTGGAAATTGCCCTGCTTGCCGACGGCGTAAAACGTGAAGACGTTTATAAAGTGTTGGCGACCCCGCAGGGTGTTGACCGCGCCTTTAAAAAGCTCGACCAGCTCAAGCCTTATATTCAGTGGTGGGAGTCGGGTGCTCAGCCGCTGCAGTGGCTGGTCTCAGGTGACGTGGTGATGGCCTCGGCCTACAACGGTCGCGTCAGTGCGGCTAATCAGGAAGGACACGATTTCAAAATGGTCTGGAACGATAGCCTGTACGATCTCGATAACTGGGCGATTGTGAAAGGCACTAAACACAAGGCGCTGGCCGAGCAATTTATTGCGTTCGCCAACAAGCCTGAAAATCAGAAGGTCTATGCCGAAACCATTCCTTACGGTCCAACCGAGAAGACGGCTACCGCCATGATTGATGCAAAAGACGCGGCGAATCTGCCAACTGCACCGCAAAACCTGGCTGATGCCGTACCGGTTAACACTCAGTTCTGGGTTGATCACGGTGAAGAGCTTGAACAGCGCTTCAACGCCTGGGCATCTCGATAATCGTTGAATGCACTGAGAGCCGATAACGATCAATAGAAACAAAGCAGGAAGAATGTCATGAGCCAGACCGAAATGTTGTCCCATCCAGCCCCCGAAGCTAGCGCAAAGGATAATGCGACTTTGCGCCAGCGCCTGCGTAAGGTACAAGCGGCCTACACGCGGCGCTCGCTGCTGCTGATCGCCCCTTTGTTAATTTTCGTGGTGGTCAGTTTTATTTTCCCTATCGCCTCTATCTTGATGAAAAGTGTCGAGAATCCAGAAATAGGACAGGCGATGCCGGAAACCGTGGCCAGGCTTGATCATTGGGACGGAAAATCTCTGCCGGATGAGGCAACATTTTCGGCTCTGGTCACTGATTTGCGTGCTGCGCGCAATAGCGGCAAGCTGTTCTCCGTGGCTAAACGCCTGAGCTATGAAGATGATAGCTACAGTAGCCTGATTATGGGGACGCTGCGCCATGCTCCTGTCGGCAACGGGCCTGTAAAAGAAGCGTTGATCGAGAAGATGCCACTTTGGGGGCAGCTGAGTACCTGGCAAAGCCTGCAACGGGCGGCAAAACCGCTGACGTCTTACTACCTGCTGGCGTCGTTTGATCGTAAGGTAAATATTAATACCGGCAAAATTCAGGCGTTACCGGCAGACCAGGCACTGTATGTCAATGTGCTGCTGAGAACCCTGTGGATGGCGCTGGTTGTGACTGTGTTCTGCGTTTTACTGGGATATCCGCTGGCCTACTGGCTGGCAAAACAGCCGACCGGGCGTTCCAATCTTCTGATGATTATGGTGCTGCTGCCTTTCTGGACCTCGCTTATCGTGCGTACCGCCAGCTGGATTGTGTTGTTGCAGTCCGGCGGCCTCATCAACCGCGGTCTGATGGCAACGGGGATCATCGATCATCCACTGGTGCTGGTGTTTAACCGCCTTGGCGTTTACATCTCGATGACCCACATCATGCTGCCCTTTATTGTTCTTCCTTTATATGCCGTGATGAAAGGAATTTCTCCCGGCTATGTGCGCGCTGCAATCTCTCTCGGCGCGCATCCTTTCAGCGCCTTCTGGAGAGTCTATGTGCCGCAAACTTACACCGGTGTCACCGCCGGAGCCTTGCTGGTGTTTATGATGGCGATTGGTTACTACATCACCCCAGCGCTGCTTGGCGGGCCGGGCGATCAGATGGTCAGCTATTTTGTAGCCTATTTCACCAACACCACCATGAACTGGGGAATGGCCGCCGCGCTCGGTACTCAGCTGCTGGTCATCGTTATCCTGCTGTATGTGGTTTATGCCCGTGTAACCCGTACCAAAGCCGAAGTTGCTGCCCATTAATTGTAAGGAGCTAAACCATGACGACGAATAAAACCCAGGGCTCAACCTTACTGCGACTGTGGCGCTGGACCTTTAACTGCTACAGCTGGGCGGCACTGTTGTTCCTGATTATTCCGATTCTGGTAATCGTACCGCTGTCGTTTAACTCAAGCTCGTTTCTGAGTTATCCGCTGAGTGGATTTTCACTGCGCTGGTATCAAAACTTCTTCCATTCTGACGAATGGCTGAGTTCACTGGGCAATAGCCTGTTGATTGCCCCGCTGGCTACGTTGCTGGCGACCATTTTGGGCGTATTGGCCTCAATGGGGCTGGTACGTGGCGAGTTTCGCGGTAAATCAGTAGTAATGGCTATCATTATTTCGCCAATGATTGCGCCAGTCGTCATCATCGCCGTGGGGATGTTTTTCTTCTTTGCCCGCGTGTCGCTGTTGAATAGCTATGTCGGCCTGGTATTGGCTCATGCACTGCTGGGTGTGCCTTTTGTGGTGGTTACCGTCACGGCAGTATTGAAAAGCTATGACAAAAATCTGTCGCGGGCGGCGGCCAATCTCGGTGCGTCTCCGTGGTATACCTTCCGCACGGTGACCTTACCACTGATTGGGCCGGGCGTGTTTTCAGGGGCGCTGTTTGCCTTTGCCGCTTCCTTCGACGAGGTGGTGGTGACGCTGTTCCTCTCCAGTCCCGGCCAGCGCACCTTGCCAATCCAGATGTTTGCCGGTATCCGTGAAAACCTTGACCCGACCATTGCCGCCGCGGCCTCAATTATGATCGCTGCATCACTAATGTTGTTGATCGTCATGGAAATTTTGCGCCGTCGCGGTGAGCGTTTGCGAATCGCCACACCTGCACACTGATAAAATATCAAGAGGACTTCAAAGGTCCTCTTTTTTTACCTATATTTGATGCATCAAATATCAAATCAAGGGGGGAATGATGAACGAGAAAAAAACGTTGCTGCTTACCGGCGCGAGCAGGGGGATCGGCCATGCGACGGTTAAGCACTTTTATGCCGCCGGATGGCGGATTTTTACCGCATCGCGCCAGAGCTGGGTGGATGAATGCCCTTGGGCTGAAGGCTTTCTCAACCACATCCATCTAGATCTGGAAGATATTGATAGCCTGCAAAATGCCTTGCCGATGATCAAGGAGCGACTTGGCGGCCGCCTTGATGCTCTGGTGGATAACGCTGGGGTATCGCCAAAAACGCCAGACGGCGGCAGGCTTGGGGTTTTGGATACCGATTACGCCACCTGGATGAAAGTGTTTAACGTCAACCTGTTTTCCAGCGCAATTCTGGCGACGGGATTATTTGACGAACTCAAAGCAGCGCAGGGCAGCATTATTAATGTCACCTCGATTGCGGGCAGCAAGGTGCATCCTTTTGCCGGTGTGGCTTATGCCACCTCCAAGGCGGCGCTATCGACATTGACCCGCGAAATGGCCCACGAGTTTGGTCCGCACGGCATTCGCGTCAATGCCATCGCGCCCGGTGAAATAGATACCGCCATTCTTTCACCCGGCACACAAGAAATAGTCGAGCGCAGCGTGCCGTTACAGCGATTGGGTAAGGCAGAAGAAGTGGCATCGCTGATTTATTTCCTTTGCACCTCGGGAGCGTCCTACGTCAACGGTGCGGAAATTCACGTCAACGGGGGACAGCATGTCTGATGCCGAGTTGGCAGCAACGCCGCTGACCCACGCCGCGCCGCAGGTTTCTCTCGATGAGGTTCGCACTATTGCCACTGAACTTTACCAGCTCGAGGGCGAAATCACGCCACTGGCCGGAGAGCGCGACCGTAATTTTCGGCTGCTCACCGCTGGCGGCCAGAGTTATATGCTGCGCTTTATCAATGAGGCAGAAAACCGTGATGAAGTCGACTTTCAGACCGCGCTACTGACACACGTTGCCAGGCGGGATCCGAGCCTGCCGGTGCCACGGCTGATTCCCGCCTGTGATGGAAAGACAGCTCCCACGGTTTACTCCGGTTCTCGACCGTTAAGGCTGCGAACGGTCACCTATTTGCCCGGTACCCCACAGTATTTGCTGCCACGAACGGCTGCTTTAATGCGCAGTTCAGGAGACACTCTGGCACGGCTCGACAAGGCGTTGATGGATTTTAAGCACCCAGGGGCAGAGCGAGATCTGCTGTGGAACATCAGCGAGTTGACCCGCGTAGGCGATTGGCTGAATGACCTTGCCGACAACGCGCAGCGGCGCGAAGTCGCGCGCGTGCTGGAACAGCATCAACAGCTGTTGCCACAGTTAAATTCGCTCAGGCGGCAGGTTATCCATAACGATCTTAATCCGCATAATGTTTTAGTGGATGATCATCAGGCAGTGGCAGGAATCATCGATTTTGGTGACGCGCTCAAAGCACCGTTGGTAAACGATCTGGCAACTGCGCTGGCGTATCATTTCTCCGATGATGGCGATTTTTATATGCATTTTTGGCCATTTATTCAGTCATACCATCAACAATTGCCGCTCAGCGAGGCCGAAATATCGCTATTGCCCCTGTTAATTGCCAGTCGTCTGGCGCTAATTATGCTGATTGCTCAACATCGCGCCATACGGTATCCAGAAAATCGTGACTATATTCTGCGCAACGTACCTTATGCCTGGCGCAGTCTGTCGCGGCTGAACCAGCAATCCTTTGACTCGCTGGGCGCGCTATTTCACGAGGTATGTTATGCAGGGAGAAGAAAGTAATGTCTGATTCACAACGTTTACTTGATGCTCGCCAGCAATTGTTAGGCGGGGGTTATCGACTTTTCTATCAACAACCGTTGCATGTGGTGCGCGGGGAAGGTGTCTGGCTTTATGACGCAGAAGGCAATGCCTATCTTGACGCCTATAACAACGTTGCCTCAGTAGGACACTGTCATCCCGAAGTGGTCGACGCGATGGCTTCACAGGCCGGGCAGCTTAATACCCATACCCGCTATCTCAATGAGGCGATTGTCGAATACGCCGAAGATTTGCTCAGCGAATTTCCGCCTGAATTGCGCAATATAACCATGACCTGCACCGGCAGTGAAGCCAACGATCTGGCCTTACGCATTGCCCGTCAGGTGACCGGCGGCAGGGGCATTATCGTCACCCGCTGGGCCTATCACGGCGTTACCAGCCTGCTGGCGGGACTCTCGCCTTCGCTGGG
>CAWUIY010000189.1:0-9347 GCA_963922555.1 uncultured Serratia sp.
AGTTGCGGACAAGCTCGTTAGCATGGCAAGCAGCAGCACCGCGGCGCAGGCTGCTAACGGCGTTCTGGCTGCGACCTATGCTATGGGCGGCAACGAGAAGAACCTTAAGCCTGGTCTGGAATATTTTGCCAAGCTGGCAAAAGCAGGGCGTTTAAGCCTGACTGATCCGGTCATTGCTTCGCTGGAAAAAGGCGAAGTGCAGGTTGGCGTAGTCTGGGACTTTAACGGTCTTAACTATCGTGATCAGATTGATAAAACCCGTTTCGACGTGGTGATCCCGTCTGATGGCAGTATCACTTCGGGCTATTCCACCATCATCAATAAATACGGCAAGCATCCTAACGCTGCCAAGTGGGCGCGTGAATATATCTTCTCTGACGCAGGTCAAATCAACCTGGCGCGTGGCTATGCACGCCCGATCCGCGCAGAACATCTGACCCTGCCGGATGATGTAAAAGCCAAACTGCTGCCAAACAGTGAATACGCCAACGCGCATCCAATTGCCGATCCAGACGCGTGGAACAAGAGTGCCAAAACTTTGCCTCGGTTGTGGCAAGAAGACGTCATGATCAACATGCAGCAATAAATCCTCGTCATCTTTCGCGCCTCAGGAGCGTTGGCTGCACTGGCTCACCCCGGTCACTGACTTGTGTAAGCTCCCGGGGATTACGCCCGCTGGCCGCCTTCCTGAGACACGAAATATTTAGAGGATTGATATTTAGATGATTGATATTTAGCGTCATCTTTCGCGCCTCAGGAGCGTTGGCTGCACTGGCTCACCCCGGTCACTGACTTGTGTAAGCTCCCGGGGATTACGCCCGCTGGCCGCCTTGCTGAGACGCGAAATATTTTGGGTAAAACTTTTATCGAGATAAGAAGGGGAGGATTTTTCTCTCGTTAATGAGTCATCTTCTCCTGCATTTATTTTTTCCTATTTTTTATCAGGGTATTACGTAATGAAGAGCATTCTGGTGGTACTGGACGGCCTGAATTATCAGGTTGCCCGCGAAGCAATGGGATACTTACAGGCGCAATGTGCTGCCGGACGTGGGCGCTTATATCGGCTGGAATGCGAGCTGCCTTCTCTGTCGCGCCCGCTGTATGAGTGCATTCTTACTGGCGTAACGCCGGTGTTGAGCGGCATCGTGCATAATCACGTGGATCGCCTCTCAAACGGGCGCAGTATTTTTCATTATGCTCGTGATGCCGGTTTAACCACGGCGGCGGCGGCTTATCACTGGGTCAGCGAGCTGTATAACCGCACGCCGTTTACTCCCCCTCGCGATCGTCATACCGACGATAAGACGTTGCCCATCCAGCATGCCCATTTCTATTACGACGATACTTACCCTGACTCACATTTGTTTGATGATGCTGAAAGCCTGCGTTTAAAGCACGATCCGGACTTTTTGCTGATTCACCCGATGAATATCGACGACGCGGGTCATAAGTTTGGCCTTGATTCGATGCAGTACCGCAACAAGGCGCGTGTCGCCGACGGCATTTTGTCTTATTACCTCGGGACATGGCTCGAAGAGGGCTATCAGGTGATTGTGACCGCCGATCACGGCATGAATAATGACCGAAGCCACGGCGGAATCTTGCCTGAAGAGCGCCAGGTGCCGATGTTTGTATTTGGCAGTGCATTCAGCCTCAAAGCGGCTACGCCGCTGCAAACCGAACTCTGTGGCACTGTCTGCGAGCTGCTTAAAATTAGCCACGACAAGCCGCACTGCGCGGATTTACTTGCCTGATTGTGGGCCAAATTAATGGGGAATAACGAATGAAAGCTAAGTGGCTTGCTCTGCTGTTCGTGCTGCCTTTCGCGGTGTTCTTCATCGCTTTTCAGCTGGCACCGCTGATATGGGTCGCCGTCAGCAGTTTTTACAGCGATACCTACGAAGCCTGGGGATTCGGTAACTACAGCGATATTTTGACCTCGCCGTTCTACTTGCAGGCAATGAAATTTTCGCTGGATATCTCCGTCTGGTCGAGTATTTATGGCCTGCTTATCGCTTTAGTTGGTAGTTACTCACTTCGCCAGCTAGGCCCGACCAAGCTGCATGATTTTGTGATGTCCTTTACTAACATGACCAGTAACTTTGCCGGTGTGCCGCTGGCCTTTGCCTTCGTGATCCTGCTTGGCCTGAACGGTACGCTCACGCTGATTTTGCGTAAATATGGTTTGATGAGCAGCTTTAACCTGTATTCCAGAGACGGGTTGATCGTGTTGTATACCTATTTCCAAATTCCGCTCGGCGTGTTGCTGCTTTACCCGGCTTTTGACGGGCTGCGCGAAGACTGGAAAGAGTCGGCGGCGCTGCTTGGCGCTGGAAAATGGCGTTTCTGGCGCTATATCGGTTTGCCGGTGCTGGCTCCTGCGCTGATGGGGACCTTTGTTATCCTGCTAGCGAATGCGCTTGGCGCTTATGCCACGGTCTACGCATTGACCACCGGCAACTTTAACGTGGTGCCCGTGCGAATTGCCGCGCTGGTTTCGGGCGATATCTCACTCGATCCGAATATGGGCAGCGCGCTGGCGATACTGCTAGTGCTGCTGATGGCAGTCATCACTTTGGTGCATCAGTGGCTGCTGCGTAAAAGCTATCTCAATGTTCGCTAAGGCTATTTTTATGATTATTGCCGACCGGAGGGCGAATCATGTCGCGTGCTGAAAGTGTTTATCACCGCCTGATTGTCTGGGTATTGTTTATCGTTCTGCTCTTGCCGTTAGCGGCAACGCTGATTTATGCACTGGTGGAAGATTGGGGAGCTACCATTTTGCCCAGCGGATTCACCCTGAAATGGCTGGTGGAGCTGTGGAGCGATCCCCGTTTCCTCGTCGCCTTAGGGCATTCACTGCTTATCTGCCTCGGCACGCTGCTGTTCTCTTTAGTGCTGATTTTGCCGCTTATGTTTGTGATTGCTTACTATTTCCCAAGGCTCGATGCGTTGATGAACGTGCTGATATTACTGCCGTTTGCCGTGCCGCCAGTGGTGTCTTCGGTAGGGCTGATGCAGCTTTACTCGTCGCCGCCCTTTGAGCTCACCGGGACGCCTTGGATTTTGATTGGCTGTTATTTCACTATCGCACTGCCGTTTATCTATCGGGCTATTTCCAACAATATTCAGGCCATAAATATGCGCGACCTGATGGATGCTGCTCACCTGCTTGGTGCCAGTACATGGAAAGCCGCGTTGCTGGTTATCCTGCCGAATCTGCGCAAAGGGGCCACCATTGCGGTGCTGCTGTCTTTCTCGTTTTTAATCGGTGAGTTTGTATTCGCTAACCTGCTAGTCGGCAGCCGCTATGAAACGTTGCAGGTCTACCTCTACAATATGCGCAATGGCAGCGGCCATTTTACCAGCGCATTGGTTATCTCCTATTTCGTGGTTGTTCTGGTCTTTACCTGGGTGGCTAACGTGATGAATAAAGGGAAGCGCTAATCATGTCTTACTTGCAAGTAACTCAACTTAATAAGCATTACGGCCAGACGCAGATTTTCAATAATATTGATTTCGATGCAAAAGAAGGCGAATTCGTGACCTTATTGGGTCCAAGTGGATGCGGTAAATCCACGCTGCTGCGCTGCCTGGCGGGGCTGACGTCAGTCGACAGCGGGAAAATTCTTCTGCAGGGCCAGGATATCGTTCCATTAACCCCGCAGAAACGCGGTATTGGCATGGTATTTCAGAGCTACGCGCTGTTCCCCAATATGACAGTTGAAGGCAACGTCGCTTTTGGTTTGAAAATGCAGCGGATTTCTGCCAGCGAAACGCAGCGTCGCGTCGCCGAAGTGTTGGCGCTGGTCGAGCTGAACGATTTTGCCCGTCGTTATCCGCATCAGCTTTCTGGTGGTCAGTGTCAGCGCGTGGCGTTGGCCCGTTCGCTGGTGACCCAGCCGCGCTTGCTGTTGCTTGATGAACCGCTATCGGCTCTGGATGCCCGTATTCGCAAACATCTGCGCGAGCAAATCCGCCGTATTCAGCGTGAAATGAACCTGACTGCCATCTTCGTGACCCACGATCAGGAAGAGGCTCTGACCATGTCGGATCGCATAGTTTTGATGAATAAAGGACAAATCGTTCAGAATGGCGACGCCGAAACATTGTATACTGCACCGGTCAATGCCTTCGCGGCCGGGTTTATTGGCAGTTATAACCTGCTGACCGCAGAACAGGCGTATACCTTGACCGGGCAAAGTTATCCCTCCCAGGTCGCCATCAGGCCGGAATCGATCGTGCTATGTGCGCCTGATCAGGGAATACCCGCTCGCATCCTGAACCATAGCCTTTTGGGCAACGTGGTTCGTTATCGTGTTGTGGCTCACAATGTCGAATTATCTGTGGACGTTTTAAACCGCTCCGTCGAGTCCTTATATGCCGATGATACCGATATTGGTCTACAGTTAGATCTTGATACCTTGAGAGAAGTTGCATGAATCTCGCGCTTTTTGATCTCGATGAAACTCTGATTCATGGGGACTGTTCCAGCCTGTGGTCGGCCTTTATGGTCAAGCAGGGTTGGGTGGCCGATCCTGACTTTTTCCTGCAACAGGATGCTGAGATGATGCGCCTGTATGCAATAGGTCAGATGGACATGACGGAATACATGAACTGGACGCTTTCCCCGCTAAAAGATCGCAGCGTAGACGAAGTCGCCGCGATGGTTGAGCGTTTTGTTCAGGAAGTGATAGCCGGTCGGGTGTATGCCGATGCGCAAAAGTGTCTGGCTGAACATAAAGCCAAAGGCGACAGAACCGTGGTGATTTCTGCCTCTGGAGAGCATCTGGTTGCCCCGATTGCGAAATATCTTGGCATTGACGAGACGCTGGCGATCGGCGTCGAGACCCGCAACGGTCTGTTTACCGGCTATACCCAAGGCGTTTTAACCTTCCGTGAAGGGAAGGTAACGCGGCTGATGACCCTGCTCGATCAGGATGATTCCCAGCTCGCCAACGCCAATTTTTATTCGGATTCGCACAACGATTTACCGCTGCTTAGCAAAGTCGGCAAACCCCGTGCCGTTAATCCGGATGCTATCCTGCTCCAACACGCCAGGCAGGCAGGATGGCCTATACATGCCTGGCGGTAAAGGAGTTCGTATTTAGTGTTAACTCTTCTTCATTTGCTTTCTGCTATTTCATTACTTGTATGGGGTACGCACATTGTGCGTACAGGCATCATGCGGGTCTTTGGTGCCAATTTACGTCGGGTTCTCAGCAGCAGCGTTGAGAAAAAACCGCTGGCGTTTGTTTCCGGTATCGGCGTGACTGCGCTGGTACAAAGCAGCAACGCCACGGCTCTGCTGGTCACCTCTTTTGTGGCTCAGGGGCTGGTGGCGCTTTCACCTGCTTTGGTGATTATTCTTGGTGCCGATGTCGGGACCGCGCTGATGGCCCGCGTGCTAACCTTCGATCTCTCCTGGCTTTCACCGTTGCTGATTTTTGTCGGTGTTTCGTTCTTCCTAAGCCGTAAGCAGATGCGTGCAGGCCAGTTGGGTCGCGTCGGGATTGGCCTGGGGCTGATTTTGTTGGCGCTGGAACTGATTGTTGCTGCCGCGACGCCGATTACCCAGGCTTCGGGAGTTAAGGTGCTGTTCTCGTCGTTGACCGGCGATACCATTCTCGATGCTCTGACCGGCGCGGTTTTCGCCATTATCAGTTATTCCAGTCTGGCCGCCGTGCTGCTGACCGCTACGCTCGCTGCGACAGGCGTAATCTCGCTGAAAGTTTCCCTTTGTCTGGTGATCGGCGCAAACCTGGGCAGCGGTATTCTGGCGATGATCAATGCCAGTAAACAGAATGCCGCCGGTCGTCGGGTGGCATTGGGTAGCCTGCTGTTCAAGCTGATTGGCTGTGTGATCGTGCTGCCGTTTATTGGCCCTTTAACCGAATTATTGGCGAAAATCGGCATTGCCGACGAAGAACTGGTGATTTATTTCCACGTGTTCTACAACCTGATCCGCTGTCTGGCACTGGTGCCAACGGCCGGGATGATGGCCAAAATCTGCGAGCTATGGATTGCCGATGTGCCTGAGGATGACCCGCGTTTGCGCCCGCGTCACCTCGACGTCAGCGCGATCGACACCCCTTCGCTGGCATTGGCCAATGCGGCCCGTGAAACCTTGCGGATGGGCGACGTCGTTGAACATATGTTGATCCTGCAGCATGAAGTCATGCACGGAAAAATCACTCAGGACCGTGAAGTTCGTCGCCTTGATGACGATGTTGACGTGCTCTATACCGCCATCAAGCTGTATCTGGCGCAGATTCATAAAGAGGATCTAGGTGAGGATGATTCCCGCCGCTGGGCCGAAATTATCGAGATGGCGCTCAATCTGGAACAGGCTGGCGATATCATCGAGCGTATGACAGGCGATATTACCGCCAAGTCACACGATGCGCGCCGCGCCTTTTCCCCGGACGGGCTGTCGGAGCTGGATAACCTGCACGAGAAGCTGGTGGATAACCTGCGCCTCAGCCTGTCGGTTTTCCTGTCCAGCGACTTGACCAGCGCAAAACGTCTACGCCGTTCCAAGCACCGTTTTCGCCTGCTCGACCGCCGTTATGCCCATGCCCACGTTGACAGGCTGCATCAGCATAACGTGCAAAGCATTGAAACCAGCTCGCTGCACCTCGGCCTGTTGGGCGATATGAAACGTCTTAACTCGTTGTTCTGCGCCGTGGCTTACAGCGTGCTGGACAAAGACGAAAAAGAAGACGAGCGCGAAGATTTAGACGACGTACCGGGTCTGGCCAAATAATTTTTTAACGGCTTCTGACGCAATAAAAAAAGGGTCACGATAGGTTCGTGACCCTTTTTTATTTCTCAATCCCGAGATTATTTCTGAACGATTTTTTCGTCTTTTTTAACCGGGCGACCTGACCAGTATCCCGCCAGCAGGGATCCAGACAGGTTATGCCAGACTGAGAAGATTGCGCCCGGCAGTGCAGCAAGAGGGGTGAAGTACAGCTTGCCCAGCGTCGCCGCCAGACCGGAGTTCTGCATGCCCACTTCAAGCGCAATGGTGCGGCAGGTCGTTTCATCGAAACCAAACAGCTTGCCGCCCCAATAACCGCTGAGCAGGCCGATGGCGTTATGCAGAATAACCGCGATAACGACCACCAGACCCACGGAGCCAATCAGCCCCTGGCTGGCGGCAATCACCGCGCTGATAATCGCCAGAATACAGACCATCGAAAAGATTGGCAGGAAAGGCTCGATGCGTTTCACCGTTTTGGTGAACAAGTGATGAACAATCAATCCGGCGAGGATCGGCACCACGACAATCTGCAAAATACTCATCAGCATGCCTTCGACATCCACTTTGATATGGGTGTCGACATACAGGCGGGTGAGCAGGGGCGTCGCGAAGACACCGACTAAAGTCGAGACGGACGAAATAGTCACTGATAGTGCCACGTCGCCTTTAGCAAGATAAATCATGACGTTGGAGGCCGTTCCGCTTGCCACGCTACCTACCAGAATCATTCCGGCAGCCAGATCGTCAGGCATGTGGAACAGCTTTGATAAGAGCCATGCCGCCAGTGGCATCACTAGATAGTGCAGGAAGGTTGCGGCGGCAACCGGTGCCGGTCGGGACAGTACGCGTTTGAAATCACCAAACTCCAGCGTGACACCCATCGCGAACATGATAAGCATTAGCAGGGTGCTAACGTGTGGACCGATTGGGGTGAACGTGGTCGGTGTAAAGTAGGCGGCAACCGCCAGTAAGACTGCCCATAATGGAAACAGGCGTGTGATTTTGGCTAACATGCAGGCAAACCCTCTGTATTTTATCGTTATATTATGGATGTTGTGTTTTTTTGGTTAAAAAAAACCGGGTCTCTCGACCCGGCTTATTCACACTACTCGCTGGTATCGGAGATCGATTAATCCTGCTCGAATAGGTTGTGGTGTAGTTTCTGTACGACCTGATTGGCGTCATCGCCCGGTACCAGGAAGCACAGGTTATAGCTGCTCGCACCGTAGCAAATCATGCGGATGTTGAACGGATCCAACACGCCAAACACTTCTTTGCCGACGCCGCAGGCTTGTGACAGCTTGTTGCCGATAATGGCGATCAGCGCCAGATTTTCTTCAACCTCGACGCGGCAGAGTGAGGAAAGCTCTGTCAGCAACGAGGTGGTCAGCAGGCTATCGCCTGAAGACGTAGAACCGGTGGTATCCAGCGTTAACGCCACACTAACTTCCGAAGTGGTAATCAGATCCACGGAAATATTGTGACGCGCCAAAATGTTAAACAGCTCGGCCAGGAAACCGTGTGCATGCAACATGCTCAGGCTGGTCAAGGTCAGCAGCGTTTGCTTGCGACGCAGCGCCAGCGCGCGAAACAGCGGCGGGTTTTCCGTGGTATTGCATACCAGAGTGCCGCCTGCGGACGGGTCTTTGCTCGACCCGACAAATACTGGAATACCGCGGCGAACGGCTGGCAGCAGGGTAGCAGGATGCAGAACTTTAGCGCCGAAGGTTGCCATTTCGGCAGCTTCTTCGAAAGCGATACGGTCGATGCGTTTCGCACCCGGCACCAGGCGTGGGTCGGTAGTATAAATGCCCGGAACGTCGGTCCAGATATCAACACGGGAAGCGTTCAGCGCTTCACCCAGCAGAGCGGCGGTATAATCGCTGCCGCCGCGGCCAAGAGTCGTTGTGCGGCCTTTTGGCTCAGCACCGATAAAGCCCTGAGTAATAATCAGTGCTTCGTGCAGACGCGGCAACAGCTGTTGCGTGGCCAGTTCCAGCAAGGTGTGTGTATCCGGCTCGGCACGACCAAAACGGTCGTTGGTACGCATAATTTTGCGCACGTCGAACCATTCGGCAGCAACATTACGCTGGCGAAGAATTTCGACAAACAGCAGGGTAGACATCATTTCACCGTGACTGACCAGCTCATCGGTCAATGCCGTAGAAGTCGCCAGACTTGCCGCTTCAGAAAGCATGCTAATGTTTTCCAGCATACGTTCGATTTCTTCGTGGATCACAGAAGGCTGATCCAGGCGATCGATAATGGCGTTTTGAATGCGGCGGATTTCGTCCAGCAGGAAGGCGCGGCGATCGCTGTCTTTCCCTTCGGCCAGTTCAACCAGCAGGTTAGTCACACCCGCAGAAGCGGAAAGTACCACGACGCGGACGTCTGGATTGGAGAGCACCACATCGGCGCTGCGGTTCATGGCTTCGAAGTCCGCCACGCTAGTACCACCAAATTTGGCGATGACCGTGTTGCTCAGTGGCGACAAGTCTGCGTTGCGGATTGCTGCTTGATTCATTTAAAACCTCGTGTCAGGGTCGCCCTTCTTAAGACGGCCTTTTTAATTGCATATTCC
>CAWUIY010000190.1:0-9278 GCA_963922555.1 uncultured Serratia sp.
ATTTGCAGCGCAATCTGGGTGACCCCAAGCGAGCTTGAAGAGGTCATGGAGGTGACGTCAGGCACGGCGGAGAGGGCTTTTTCCAGCGGCGTTGCTACCGATGTCGCCATGGTTTCAGCACTGGCACCGGGGAGATTGGCGGAAACCTGAATGGTCGGGAAATCTACCTGCGGCAGCGGAGCGACCGGCAGCATGAAATAGGCCACTACGCCAAGCAGCATCACGCCTATTGCTACCAGCGTGGTGCCTATATAACGACGGACAAACATTTCGAAGAAATTCATGGTATGGCTCCCGTTGCAGGTGGCAGGGCGGTGACCTTGTCTCCGGCGGCCAGTCTAAACTGTCCGCTGGTGGCAACGCGCTGGCCGGGCTGCAGTCCGTCGACAATTTGCTGCATGCCATTGACGGTCTCGCCGGTTTTAACCCATTGCACGGCCACGGTGTTATCCGGTTTAACGGCGTAAACATAGCTTCCCTGCTGGCCCTGCTGTACGGCGGAAACCGGCACGACCAAGGCATGCGGGATTTCACCTTCAATCAGTTTTACGCTGATAAGCTGACCCGGCCACAGGGCATTATTGTCATTGCTAAAGCTGGCTTTTAACTGAATCTGACCACTGTCGGTGGCGACCTGACTGTCAATAAATGACAGCGTGCCGTGGGCGATTTGCTGCGTCGCGTCGCGGGTCAGGGCGATAACCGTTAACGGGGATGCGGCGTTGGCCTTGAGAATCGCGGGCAATTCGCTTTGCGGCACGGAAAATGCGACCGAGATCGGGTTCATCTGAGTCAGAGTTACCAGACCATTGGCGTCAGAACCGTGTACGATAGAGCCGGCATCAATCTGGCGCTGTCCGGCGTGGCCTGAAATCGGCGCGGTGATGCGCGTATAGCCGAGTTGCAACTGGGCAATATCCAAATTCGCCTTATCGCCATCGATAGCCGCTTTCAGCGCGGCAACCTGGGCTTTCAGCGTATCTACCGTTTGGGTCGGGCCCGCACCGGCAGCAGCAAGTTTGCGCGCACGGTTATAATCCACCATGGTGCTGGCTAACTGCGCCTGATCCTTTTCCATGGTCGCTTTCGAGAGCAACACCTGAGCCTGATAGACTTTAGGATCCACCTGCGCCAGCAAATCTCCGGCATGGACCCATTGGCCTTCCTTGAAGTAAACCTGTTGCAGTTCTCCATCGACCCGCACTTTGACATTGACCGAGTTCAGCGCCTGCACATTGCCAATTTCGGAAATAGTAATTGGCATATTTTGCGCCTGCACGCTCTGAATCCCGATCGGAATCGGAGCGCCGGGGCCTTTCGGCGTGGCGGCATGAGCCTGGCTCAAATAGAGGGCGGCCGAAATTGCTACTGCCACTACGGCCACCACAACATAACGGCGTTTAGAAGGGGAACGCCTGGATTTACCGTAAGTTTTAAACACGACTATCCTACCTGTGAATTTGCATGTGAAGAGGAAGAGGGGGTGGCATAATCGCCGCCCAATGCGCGGAACAGCCCAACGGAGGCCTGCAAGCGCTGTAATTTGACCTGTAGGCTGGTGTCCTCGGCCTGGTAAAGCGTGCGCTCGACGGTGAGTAAAGTCTGATAGTCGATGCTGCCCAGTTTGTACTGGATCAGGGCCAGTCGGTTGGCCTCTTGCGCCGAGACTACGGCCTGCTCGTTGAGCTGGTCAGCCTGGGTAAACTGATTCACCGCACTGATTTGTGTTTCGACATCCTGGAAGGCAGTAAGCAGGGTCTGCTTGTAGTTGGCAGCCATTTCCTGATTGTGCGCCTTGTCGTAATGCAGCTGACCACTTAATGCGCCGCCTTCGAAAATAGGCTGGGTCAGGGTACCAATCAGGCTCCAGACCGATGCGCCCGCGAGGGTGTTGATGCCCGCAAGCGGCGTAACGAGGATACTTGGCAGGAAGCTGGCTCGCGCTGCGCCCACGTCGTAGTTGGAAGATAATAAACGTGCTTCAGCAGCCTGAATATCAGGTCGGCGACGTAACAGATTGGCAGGGAAGCTTAACTGCGGCGCGGGGTCGCGCACATTCGCGAGATTTTTACTGGTAATGCTGAAACTCTCGGGGCTTTGTCCAACCAGCACGGCCAGGGCAAATCGCGTCTGATCGCGCTGCTGTTGCAGGGAAAATACCGTGGCCTGATAGGTCTGCAACACGTTGCGCTGTTGCTCGACCTCAAGGTTCGAACCTGCGCCGAGTTTGGCCTGGGTCTGAACCAGATCTAAAATATGTTGCTCATCGCCGGAGATTTTTTCTGCCAGTTGGATGCGCTCATCTAAAGACAGCAGCTGAAAATAAGTATTGGCGATATTCGCCGCTAACGTCATTCTCACCGTTTCCGCGTCATACTCGGCAGCCGTTGCCAACTGATCTGCTGAATGATATTTGTCCTGATTTTTGCCCCAGAAATCGGTTTCATAACTGGCTTGACCATAAACGCTGGTCTTACGAGTGGTCGAGAAATTGTTTTGTCGGGTATATAAGCCGCCCAGCGCCAGAGTCGGATAGCGCGGAGCACCATCAACCTCTGCCGTACCGCGCGCCTCCTCAATACGCTGATAGGCAGCCTGCAAGGAATAGTTTCCCTGCAAACCGGTTTTCATTAATCCGTTGAGTTCGTTGCTATTAAAATCTTGCCACCACGGGCCGCTGACTGGCATGGCGACGTTGTTCGCCGTTTTTAACGGCGAGGACCATTTATTGGCGATAGGCACCGCAGGTCGATGGTATTTGGGTACCAATGCAGAACAGCCGCTGACTAATACAGTCAGCAGAATTAAGGGTACCGGTCGCAGGCAACCGCTAAGCCGGGTAAAGGCTAAATATCCGGACCGATCGGCCATCATCACTTTTTCTCCAACAACGCATGACTAAAGTCCGGGCAGCTTAAATAATTATTATTAAGAGATACTTAACGTAAGGATTTATCTCTAATGAGTAGAGTCTTACGTAAGGAGCCGGTGACAGGCAGCGAAATGGACGTGACAATCGCAGGATCCTGGCGCTGGAAGTAATGGGCGAAGGTGTGAGGCGAAGAGGAAAAATAAAAAAAAGCCATCAACTTTCGTTGATGGCTCAATAGATAGGCTTCTAATAGATTTTATGGACTTGCTGTGTGTAAATTTTATGCGGGCGCAATAATAACCTCATTTGAAAATACGTCAATAGAGGTTAGAAAATTTCACACAGCCTTCCGGACGTCTATTTGGCTGCTACTTGCGACCGAGCAGGTATCCAATCACGATACCGACTGCACCGGCTACCGCGACACCTGCAAACGGGTTTTCTTTTACCTGATCGACCGCGGTAGATACCGCGTCTTTCGCTGCATAACTTGCCTGAGAAGCGTATTTGCGGGCTGCGCCTTTGGCAGAATGTTCTGGTGAATCAGTGACATCACCAAAAGCTTGCTGAGCGGCACCGGCAACTTCTTTAACTTTGTCTTCTGTTTGATTGAACATACGCGATCTCCTTATAAGTTGTTAAATAAGGTTAGCAGAGAAAAAAAACTTTGCGGCCCGTATGCTAAAAACTCACCTTTTATCAGACAGATCCTATAAGCCTCTTCCCGGTAATGTCTGGCATGCCGCATCGCCTGCCGGCGGGGCCGTGGTGGGATATTTGTCATCGGGGGTGATGTATACCTGCGACGTAGCGATATACCCGTCACTAAACGTGGCCTCAACATAGCTGGCCTGCCAGCCTGGGCCGCTGTAAGCCAAAGGCATTTGCGTACTGTTGTCTGGGCTCAGCTCTAGCGCCGTAGGGATATATTTAATCCCGCAGGCAAAACGGAAATCACGAGCGGCCGGATTGGTTGCCGTCCAGCGCAGCAGTTTAACCGGTTTCTCAGAGAAACGGACATCGAGCTGATTGGACTGATCCTGGCGATAAGGCGCGGTGATGACCTGTGGTAGTGGGCGATGATCCTGGATACGATTGATAAAGGGCACCAAAGCCTGATCAATAAAGCCCATGATGCCCATATGTCCGGTATTAGGCACGATGCGCAAGGAGTTTACCCCCGGCAGTTTGTCATAATAAAATCGCGTGTTGTCAGGAACAAAAAAATCATCGCCACTGGCATTAACGATATATTTTGGGATGGCCAATCGTGCCTGATAAGCCGTTCCCATATATTGCAGTGGATCCTCAATTTTCATCAATTTAGCAAAATCGGGAGTCAGCGTATCTTTATCGATGCCTTGGTTATAGTAAGGAGCGAAAGCAATCGGCCAATTACCGCCATACGAGTGATAGATATTTGCCATGACCTTCCGTGTGTCGAGTACGTCAATAACGAACGGCACGATAGCCTCTACGTCGGGATCCGAAACCGCTGATAACCATGACGCCCAGGCCCGCTTTGATGCCCCCGTGACAATAAACTTATTAATATTCCATTTTATTAATTCTGCTTTGGCCAATCTGATGCTTTGCGAGATAGATGCCGCCATAGGCACGTGTAATGGGAGCTGTTCACGGTTAGACGGATCGGCCATATAAAGCTTCCAGGTGCGGGCAATACTGTCGTCTTCTTCCAGGGGTTTATTATCGTTCTGGTAGACTAAATCCCGGCTGGGGATGGTTTGTAGAGAGATAACGATAGTGTTGGTCTTGTTAACCACATCCAGGAGGGTGGCATCTGGAATATCAACGGCAATAAGCGCTACGGTGGATTTAGGGTGCGGCGGAATAGCAATGGTGACGTTCTCTTTCCAGGCGGCTGGCGAGACTAATCCGGCCGGTGACCAGGACTGGGAGATCATCTGATAACGGTTAACTTCCACCCCGCCATAGGTTTCATTGCTCATAAACCAGTAATTTAAGGGCTGGGCAGCCAGCTGTTGTCGATAACAGGAAATGACATTCGAAGTATTATTAGCATTCACATCTTTACAGGCGGTACTGCTGGTGTTGGTTTCGGCTAAAATAGGACTGGAAAATAAAGTTAGAGAAAAAATTGCTAAATAAATATTTTTCATCATTCATCCTCAATTAATGAATGGGATTTATTTTCAGAATTAACGTGACATCTATTCATCCTTGAAAAACTCCGCCAATTGCATTTGTAAGTAACACCATATTAGCCGATTTTTTGCTGTTATTTGTCAGCAAGCTATAAATCAGATTATTGCTACAGGAGCAATTAGAATTAATCTAAAATGGCTAAATTCTGATTTTATCATACCGCATAAAAATCAGATTAGCGCGACATGATGGGACGTTGTTATTGAAGGGTTTATGAATAGGTAATTAAATTTGTTTAGCCATTATTATGGTTGCGCAATAAATTATTGCTCCCTGATTGAGGATCAGGGAGCAGGGGGATCAGAGCTTGTTGGCAATTAACAGAGCACGACGCGGAGCAGGATAACCTTCAACCGTTTTACTGCTGTCCTGCGGATCAAGGAATTCAGCCAGCGACTCGCTGGTCATCCATGAGGTGCGATGCTGCTCGTCAACCGTGGTCAGGCTCACGTCGGCGATGCGCACATTCACAAAACCACACTTGATTAACCAGCCTTTCAGGGCTTCGGCAGAGGGAATAAAGTAAATATTATTCATCTGCGCGTAGCGATCGCCCGGTACCAGCACCTGATTGCTGTCGCCTTCAATCACAATCGTTTCGAGCACCAGCTCACCGCCGCTGACCAGCTGGTTTTTAAGCTGCAACAGGTGATCGAGCGGCGAACGGCGGTGATACAGCACGCCCATCGAAAATACGGTATCAAACGCGTTTAGCTCCGGGAGTTGCTCAATACCCAGCGGCAGCAAGTGCGCGCGCTGGTCGCCGCCGAGCAGCTTACGCACGGCTTCGAACTGGCACAGGAACAGCTGCATTGGGTCGATACCCACCGCAAAATGCGCGCCCGCGCCAATCATGCGCCACATGTGATAACCACTGCCACAGCCGACGTCGAGGATGGTGCGACCGGCCAGAGAGGTAATGTGTGGCAGCACGCGGTCCCATTTCCAGTCGGAACGCCATTCGGTTTCAATCTCGATGTCATACAGCGAGAACGGCCCTTTGCGCCACGGCATCAGGTTGCGCAGCAGGTTTTCCATGCCTTCGCGCTGGCCTTTTGGCAATGGTTCAAAGGTATTGGCAGTAACACTGTGCAGCAAATCAAGACGTTCAGGCTCAATCAGTGGCAAGCGATCCACCGCGTTGAACCACATCTTAAATTTGCCGTGCAGCGACTCTTTTTGCCATGCAGTGAGTTGTGACGGCAGGGTATTCAGCCACGGGCTAAGCGGCCCTTTAGCAATCGCGCGATAAAAATCACCAAACTCAATCACGCCGCATCTCCTGCTGTATTATCCGCTTTAATGGCAATCAGTGAGCCAAAGTTGAAACATTGAAACCAGACTTCCGCATGTTCGAAACCGGCCTGATGCAGGCGATCTTTATGCGTTTCCACCGAATCGGTCAGCATGACGTTTTCCAGCATGCTGCGTTTTTGGCTGATTTCCAGCTCGCTGTAGCCGTTGGCTCGTTTGAAATCATGATGCATGTTAAACAGCAGCTCGCCGACGTCGGCGTCGTTAAAGCTGAACTTTTCAGAAAGCACTAGCGCGGCGCCGGGACGCATACCCTGATAAACCTGATTCAAAAGGCGTTGGCGATCGGCCGGTTGCAGGAATTGCAGTGTAAAATTCAGCACCACCATGGAGGCATTTTTCAGTTCGACGTCGAGAATATCCGCCTCTATAACCGTTACCGGCGTCTCTGCGCGGAAAGCGTCAATGTGTCGACGGCAGCGCTCGACCATTGCGGGGGAATTATCGACGGCAATGATTTCGCAGCCGGTCGCCTTGATGTTGCGGCGCATGGACAGCGTCGCCGCACCCAGCGAGCAGCCGAGATCGTAGACGTTGCTGTCGGGTTTGACGAAACGTTCAGCCAGCATGCCGATCATGGAAATAATATTGGAATAACCGGGGACCGAGCGTTGGATCATGTCCGGGAAAACTTCGGCAACGCGTTCGTCAAATGTCCAGTCGCCGAGTTTTTCGATCGGTGCGGAAAAAAGCTTATCTTGGTTAGTCATAGTGCTGAATCAGACCAAAAAATAGTAATTAGGGGAGCAAAAGAGGTGCTGTTTGCTGTAATGGGGGCGAAGTTTATCAGATTCTCCCCGGCGGATACCCGAAAAAAATGGCTTTAATGCTCCACGCGTGGCTTATCACGCTAGAACAGCGAGTTTTGCTCCGGCCAATCTGGCTCCGGCCCCACGGCAGGGAGATGTTCGCGCAGGGTTCGCCATAGCGCCTGTGCCTGCTGTGGGGCATCGCTACAGTCGGGAGAGTGAATAAACAGATAAGGGGCATGTCCCTGCTGCTGCCAGTCGATTAGTTTGGGGATCCACTGGCTGAACCAGCGCTGATTGACCGCCAAATCATCACCACCGATAAAGCGCACTATCGGACGATCGCCAGTGACTACCGCATGAACCGGAAGTTTAGGTTTTTTTCTTTTGGCTTCACGCACGGCCTCGGTATCGCTGGTGGCGTGGTGTACCGGACGGCTGTCCAGTAGAGTACGATTAATACCGCGCTCGTGCAGCCCGCGATTTAATGCCCGTTCTTCTTCACCTTTAGCGAAAAACAGCGCGTGTCTCACCTCGACACCATAGTCGAAACCCTTGGGCAGGGCGTCGAGAAAAGTCCACAGGCGGCCAAGATGTTGTGGCGAAAATGCGGAGGGCAGTTGCAGCCACAGTTGGCCAATGCGATTCTCCAGCGGCGCGAGGCATTGATAAAAGGCGTCGATTTCCTGCTGACAGTTTTGCAGGGCAGCTTTGTGGCTAATATCAGACGGAAATTTAAAACAGAAACGAAAATCATCGTGGGTCATATCCCGCCAGCGCAGCACCACTTCAGCCTTGGGCAGGGCATAAAATGTGGTGTTTCCTTCAACGCAATTAAAATAGCGCGCGTAATCAGCGAGATCGCGCAGGCCAATGCTGTTCCATGCGTTGTGGTGCCATTGCGGAAGTCCGATATACATGCCGTTTCCCGATTATCCGTTTGGTTTCTAAAATGAAAACGCCGCCCGAAGGCGGCGCTGGCGTATATCCAAAAGGGTAACCTTACTCCGCGACGGCAGCAAGTACCTCTTCGGTAGAACGGACACGACCGATGCGTGGGAAGATAAACTTCACGCTGGAGCCGTGGTGTTCGTCGTTGTGCGCGCTGCATGCATCTTCGGCAACAACCAGTTCGAAGCCCAGTTCCCAGGCGTTACGGGCCGTAGATTCAACACCGATGTTGGTAGAAATACCCGCCAGCACGATGGTTTTGATGCCGCGACGACGCAGTTGCAGCTCAAGATCGGTACCGTAGAAAGCACCCCATTGGCGTTTAACGACCAGCAGGTCTTTATCAGTAACGTTAAGCTGCTCCGGGAATTCCCACCAGTCTTCTGGCAGGCTGCCACCACCGGCAGAGATATCGGTAGGTTGCTTCAGCGCTTCATCAAAAGTTGCAGACCAGCCCACGCGCACCATAAATACCGGTGCGCCCAGTGCATTGAAACGGTTTTTAAGCTCAGTGGCTTTATCCAGCACCTGCAGTGCAGTGTGTGGACCACCGGCGAAAGGCAGAATGCCTTTTTGCAAATCGATTAATACCAGTGCTGTGGTTTTAGGATCAAGTTTCAGAGACATAGAGAAGTCCACCAATAATAAGATGAATAAACCCCGGGTACCTGCGCAGCATCCCGGCTTAAGCAGTTACTTAGGGTACTAAGTGTGTCGGAGCATTTTATGCTAACCCACGTTGGGTTTGATGATAATTTTGTTAAATTGTGTGTGAGAAGGGGCCGACAGCAATTTCTGGCGCTTCTCCTGCGAGTTCGCACTTATCCTGTGAACGAAATTCCTTTATAATGACCGCCTTTTTTCGACCCATATTAATCCGATGCTCACAGGCAGTGAGATCAAAGGGATACCGTTATGCGTACTGAATATTGTGGCAAGCTTAATTCGTCCAACGTTGGCCAGGAAGTGACTTTGTGCGGTTGGATTAACCGCCGTCGCGATCTGGGTGGTTTGATCTTCATCGATTTGCGCGACCGTGCAGGCATCGTGCAGGTATTTTTCGATCCGGATCAAAGCGCGGCATACGAATTGGCATCAGAACTGCGTAATGAGTTTTGCGTGCAGTTGACCGGTACCGTTCGCGCGCGTCCTGAAAGCCAGTTCAATAAAGACATGGCGACCGGTGAGGTTGAAGTGTTTGCCAG
>CAWUIY010000191.1:0-9252 GCA_963922555.1 uncultured Serratia sp.
TCAGTATGCCGGAAGATCTCTAAAAGTGAATGGGCCGTTTTGACGGGATACTTACTAAACCAGTAAAAATGCTCTCGTCTTTCTTGTCGTGTAGTAAATCCTCATAAACTGCCCACACCTGGGCCGGGTTGTCTCAAGGCCACAGAGACGGATAGTGCCGCCGTTCTTATGCTTAAACTCGAAGGCAGAACGCCCCTGCCATCAAAGCCGAGGGGCGTCAAGATGTCAAAGACCCGCTATCCGGTAAACCGTTATGCCTCACCGCTTAAATGAACGGCATTACTCCGTTGGTGGCCTTCGGGGCTAAAAATTACTTGTTGAATAAGCTTGGGGCATCCAGTTAAGAAGCTTGAAAATTCACATTTAACTATTTGGATTTCATGTAGATTATGATCAATATTGTAATAGCCAGGGCGCTAACAAATGAAGCAATCCAGGTGAAATCTACCAGCAGGTCTAATGTCGCCGCTTGAGATGTTTTTTTGCTGCATCTTTCATGGTTTCACCCCACGCAACCCCGGCTCATCTTCAAGCTTGCCTTCCAACTGATCTGCACGAGCCATCAAGGCAAAGTGAACTCTACCTTCGTGCTCGTCTTCTGCGTTAAGCACATTGGCGAAATCACGGAGAGCATCAGCTTGTATTAAGGCGATAGCGGCGTCAGTGGCTGGGGTTTGGTAATTTTTTTCCGCTTCCGCTTGTGCCAGTTTCTGAGCTGGGGTTAATCCATTTATGCGTTGCATGGTGACATTAAACTGGTCTAACTCTTGATGCTGAAAAACTAACTCCAGGTAATTAATTGCCCCTGAGTGTGTAAACTGTTTGGCATAAGCATTTGCCATTAGTTGGATAAAACCTCCCGAGAATGAGAAGCTAAAGCCTCCGTCCTCAGTCGGTTCTGCTTTATTAAGCCTTACTTCGCCCGCAAAAATTTCCCCAATATCCTTTCCATAAATGTGTTCGGTTTCTATTCCAGCAAAAGCATTCACACATGCCACAATTCTTTGAGTGTTGGCTGAGGCTTCCCCGGCAGAGAGGTGTTCTGCTGCCCGCAATATCACAACCCCATCATCACCAGTCACTAAAGCGCCGCATTCGTGCCATATACCAGGGGTAAAGTTTTCATGTTTAGTGGTCATGCTGAGTCCTTTTGTAATTTAAAAGTTGGTATGACCGCGTCACATTTGCCGCTGAGATATGAGTAGTCGGGTTATCAACTTCCGGCCAGTCGAGGTTCTGCAGCTCGGTTGAGCGAAGCCTGGCGATCTGAGAGGTTTCAATTTTTAACTCCTTCACGAAGTCTCGCTAATTCTGCGTTAAACACTGCTTCATCAACCCAGAAAACCAGCCCAACTTTATTAGTGCCGGCCAGTTTTCCAACTGCTGTCACTGCATCAGTTTTAAAAGAGATAGTTGAGTGGGCTTTAGAGGTGCGTGTGCAGGTGATAGAGTGCTTTAGGATTTGGTAGGTAATGCGAATGTCACCGATAGCTTTAATGAGTTGCGACCCACCAATTTTGATAGAAGCTCCTCAGTCACAGCGGCTGTATCACCCTGCGACCAAGAAAGCGGGTCACTAGCCCGAATTAACTTATTGAGTTTATTGAAAGCTTCTTAAAGTTCTGAAGGTGTCTCCCCACCTTTTGGCAAGTCATCACGAAAAAATCATTCCCAGCAATCTCTCTTGGATAGTTTGGGGAGCAGATCACAAGCCTAAGTTCTTGTGCAACCATACCATGATTCAAGCAATAATCACTTAGGCTTTCGGCATCAAAGAAATATTGGTCGGTGTCGAAGATAACTAGTGGTTCACCGGCCCACTTCGCACGGGTAATGCAGCAAGGGCCTAAGCTGGGTTAAGCGGGCATATCGTTTGAATACACAGCTTGACACCTTCAAGGACCGGCCATTGGGTGCCGTCATAACGTTCGAAGTCTCGGCGCGCGGTGACCAGCATGATCAAGTCAGCTTTTTTAACCTCAGGACTCATTACTGATGATCTCCTCCCTGAAAAAAGTGCCTTTAACTAAAAGCGGTATGCTTACAGTAGATTCAACCCCTATTTTCTAATGTTCCCTTTAAAAATTAAATATGATGTGTCCGTCAAAGATTGCTACCAGGAAAATATTTTTGGGCATAACCATAATTTAACGGTATTTATTCAATAAAATTAATACGTATAGCTAGAAGTATTAATGGTTTTATTTATTAAATAGCGTTAGTTGAAATAAACATCTTACGGTCATGCCATTCATTATCTTTAGGGGGATGGTCTTTTAGGATTTTTTGCATTCAAAAGACATGCTATTGTGGATTTTCTCTATTATCAAAAAGGAGATTTACATATGTCATATGAAGACGTTATGGTCTATGTCCCTATGAGTATGGATTATTGTGAATGCCAGCAACTGGCCTGTTTACGTTTTAATTATCAACTTGAGGATCTCGCTCAGTTGCCTATTGCGGGTGAGCTTTATACTGGGTTAACTCTCGAGCAGGCGAAAATCATGGCTGCATTCCTCGATGAATATATTGAGAGAAATGAACCATCGAAATTACCTTCATCTGTAATTCAAAAGCATTAATAAATAATTTAATGGGATCACAGCGACGATTTCGGACGCCATGAATAGTGGCGTTTTCAATTTATCATCTTTAAATTTTCAAAATCGCGAGCTCCATTTTTATCTTATGTATCTTGAGCTTCAATATAAATAATCATAACGATCTTACTTGCGGAGCCGGCTTTGAGTTTGATGACTTAATTTATCTCGTATTATCCGGTCAATTTAATCATTGCAAGTTTGTCTACTCATTACCTTTACTTCCTAAAAATACAGTTACTATTGGGCAGGCAAGTGGATTAACGGCTAACTAATGTCACAGAATCTGCACCTGCCACCTGCCACCTGCACCTGCCACCTGCACCTGCCACCTGCGGCAGTGGCGATACCTTCTGACACATCATCCAGAGCCTCATACTGACGGGGGAAGGCAATCTCGGTGCCATCCCAATGTTGATGCTTGCAAAAACCTAAAACAGAGACTAGAAGCCGCTGACTACCTATGATTCTGCCCTGTCAGTTACTCATCCAATCTAGAAAGCAGGAAATTTTAATAGTTTTTTACCAAGACCTATGTCGTTCTGAAGATTCTCCACTATGATTTCTAAACTGTATGTTTTATGTGAAGTTGTAATTTCTAGGTATTAAAATGTATTAACGATGAGGATCACTATGGAGTGTCGACAATGAAAACATGGTTCATCGCTTTCAAGTATTATTCAGGCGGTAATATAAAAGAGGGATATACTTTTCTACACGCAGAAGATTCACAGCAAATCCCAGATAAAGTCGCGGAATTGGCTCAAAAATATAGCACATTGACTCTAACCTCTTTTCAAGTCACAAAAATCAACCAGATTTGAATCGGTAACATTTTAACAGGTCGCTTATGCGACCTCTTTTTTGACATTATTCTTGCCTGGTGGCAGGAGTGAGACTGCGGCTTTAAGGGCAGACGAGAGGCAATGGGCAACAATTGATGAGAACTTCCAGAGGCAAAGAACTGCGGAAACTGGCGGAGTTAAGATGCATTCAGATGATAAAAATCTGAATGCATTTAGATATTGCCTAAGCGTTTACCAACCTGCAGAAACGTACTTCTCAAGCGACGATCCCCTGAAAAGTTGATGTTGCACTTTTCCGTCAACAAACCATTCACAGCGGTATTTCTCATCATCCTGGTCGTAGCTGTCTACAGTCATTTTCGGACCACCAGATTTAAGCAGTACTACGTCACCCGCTTCAAATTTCTCTGCCATCTGTATTTCCTCATCACAAGGTAATTTAGCTTTGAATATGGTTTATATTGCAGATATTTCAAGTCGTAAGCAGAGCAGCAAAGCTGCGAGGTGAGCAGGGGATTTGAAAATTTCGGCGATGTTCCATAGATTGGAGGTGATCCTAAACCTTATTTCCAAAAAATTCGGACAAATTGTATTCGAAAAAAAAGAGTAAAAGTTTTACGACCTTCACTCTTTTTTCGATTAACAGAAGCGTTCTAGATTTCGTACTGCACACCACGAACCACGCCGATGATCTCGCAGTTACCGTTAATGGGAATATTGGCATAGCGCGGATTAAGTGGCACCAGGTATTTGTTTGGCCCATCAATCACCAATTTTTTCATTGTGGCTTCGCTGGTGCCGGCGATACGGGCTACGACTATTTTGCCATTTGTGGCTTCGACATTGGGATCGACAATAACAGTCGATCCTTCCGGGATACTTGGTAACCCAGAAGGATTGGTCATTGAATCACCACGCACAGTTAAAGCAAATGCGTCTGAAGACACGCGTAACCCGGTTTCCATCCAGTATTCTGCTCTCTCAAATAGTTCGCTTGATTCCGATTCAGTAAACACCCCAGCCTGAACCCATGAAAGGATAGGGATTTTTCTGACACTGGTTGCCAGGGGTTGCAGGCCCGCAAAATCAGTACCATACAGAATATAAGCTTCTGTGGTATTGAAGTATTTTGCAAGTTTTAACAGTGACTCGGCTTTAGGAACGTTAAGATCTTTTTCCCAGTAGCCTACGGTTACATCTGATACCCCACAGTGATCTCCAAGGGCCTTTTGCGTCGTTTTAGTCACCCGACGTAGTCTTTTGAGTCGCGCACCTACTGATTCCATAAACTTATCTCACCGTTTTTACCAAGCTCTCAATATTCGTTAAATCATCCAAATGATATTTATCTTAGCTAAGTTAACTTAGTCTGTGAAGGGCGATAGTTAACAAAGATGAATGATTGGCCTTTCAGATGACAGCAATATCACAAAAATTTTTATGGCACGGACCGCAAAATGCCGATTATGCTGTTAAAAGTTGTTAATGAATGACTTGCTTGTGGTGAGATTCACTGACAGGCAACCCTGCAGTAAACGCGCAAAAAAAATTCATCGAATTTTGGCCCCTCTTTTTAAATTGCACAATCTTATTTTTTGTTATTCATTGATTTTTATGTATTATTTTTCAGTAAATATCCAGGCAATGCTCCTCATAGCAAAGATTTCAAAAGCGCATTTTTGTTAAAACAATAAGCGAACCTCACGTATTTTTCTAAGTTACCTTAGTTTTAGTTGATCAAACGACTGCTTAGTTTTAGTATCTAAGTTAACTTAGCTTATGTGTTTTGTAGCCTTAAAAAGCTTAGTTTTAATTTTTTGATGAGCAATACCCTTCAGCCGCTAAACGGCAAGGTATAAACAAGCGATCTTTGGAGGATTCTTATGAGAGATATGCCATTGGTATTAGAGCGCTGGGGCGGTTGGGCGGCATCGGATCACAGCCAGCTTGATTGGCAAAAAACGGCTGCGGGATTCCGTGGATTGTTACCACATCCTTCCTCGACGCCTATTTCCTGTTGTGATGATGATGGATTGTTGATTGATGGCTGCGTTAAACGTCTAGAAAGATTTCGGCCAGATGAGTATCAACTTTTAATCTTGCATTACGTCATGAAGCAGCCTAAACGAGCTATTGCTCGCGCAATTAAGCGTGATGAAAAACTGGTCCGAATTATGCTGCAAATGGCAGAGGGCTTTGTTGAGGGCTGTTTGGCGATGCTGGATGTTAAATTGGAGATGGATCCGATAGTGGAAATCATCAGAGAACCTAAAAATATCCTCACGCGGTCCGCAAAAAGCCGTTTACTGTATTAGAAGTGGTGACTGAGTTACCTGCTATCTCTCTTTAAAAAACCTCGCCTCGGCGGGGTTTTTGCTTTCTGGCGTTTTTCAAAGGGCTAATTTAGTGGAATCAATTTTTAATAACCCGATATTGGCCTTAATTATCGCCATTTATCCGGTTAATAACTTCAAATAGAGAGGTGAATATTTAATGTTCAAAGATTTTATTCACCGGCTTAAAAGCCTTTATTACACCCCGGCAAATGCCAACTCAAAAACCATAGAAGAGGAAACGACTATGACTGATTTAGAATTAAACGCCTTACACTCTGATAATTCTACCCCAGCGTCAGCGGATACAGCTTCAACCGCGGCCACTGCTTCTACCCAAGCGGCGTCGACAGCTCAGGTAAGCAATACAGTAGATGCTACTTCTTCCGTCTCCGATGCAGCAACCACCGATACCTCGACATCAGGCACGGATTCTGTTGCAGCAACCACCGATACCTCGACATCAGGCACGGATTCAACGGCAGCAAATACCGACACCACTGTAGCAAGTTCTGACTCTGCATCAACTAACAGCGATGCAGATTCGGCTGACGCTGCCAGCAGTGTAGCTGAATCTGATACAAGCTCGCCTTTGGATGATTTCAAAGCTAAGGCACAGGCTTTCATCGCATTTGTAGAGCAAGGAATCGAAGTTTTAGGGGAAGAGGCCGAGGCTGAACTGGTCGCATTGAAAGAAAAATATTTTTAGATGACATCAGTCGCAATGAAAATTAGGGCTGTAAATTTTGATAATAGAATTTGGGCGGTCCGCAATTTGTTGTTTATTCTAATAAAGTGGACGTTGAGTGATTAGGTCACTTATATAAATAAATCCTGCCTGACGGGATTTATTCGTTTCAAACGTGAGGGTCACTTCGGTGGCCCTTTTTTATTCCCCTCGTTTAGTGCTGAGAAACAACCCTATGACTACTTGTCGCCAATGACATCGGCGCTACCCCAAAAAACTCAGAGCACAGCCAACAGCAGTTGGAGGTGGAGACTATGAAAATGAACCCACAAAGTGACGGATTCTGGACGCATTTTTGGGCCACGATCACCGCACTCTTCAGTGCAGCGGGTCTGACCACTGAACAATGGATATACGTGTTCTGTGCCATTTTCGGCGCATTGCTGTCTTTTAACTCTTACCGCAATAACAAGCGAGCCCTCCTGCAGCGTGAAAATGAAGATACCAAAAGAACCGAGATCCTTCGTTCTTATCTCGCGGGCAGAAAAAATAACACTGAAGTGGAGGCTGCCAGCGTCGCTGAAGAAATTAAGGACGTGATGAATAAGGTAGGTTCCTGATGGCTCTATCAACGGCACTAAGAAATAAGTTGTTCAAATTGAGTGGGGCAACCGCTCTGACAATTGTCATTGCCTTGCTTGGCGGGCCAGAAGGAATCGAAGGGCAGAAGAGTACGCCTTATCGAGATGTGGGCGGAGTCTGGACGGTGTGCAGTGGTATCACCGGCCCAGACGTTGTGCCCGGAAAATATTACTCGAACAAGGAGTGTGAAGCTCTGCTGGTGAAACATTTGATACCGGTCAAAAAAGCCGTGGATGCGGCCGTCAAGGTGCCCATCGATAACTACACCCGTGCTGCGCTTTACTCTTTCACTTACAACGTCGGCATCAGCGCCTTTAAACACTCTTCCTTACTTCGACACCTCAATGCGGGAGATACCAAAGCCGCCTGCGATGATCTGCGCCAGTGGGTCTATGTCAATAAACAGCGTAATCGAGGCCTAATCAACCGCCGGGAAATCGATCGGCAAGTCTGCCTGATGGGGAAATCATGATTAACAAAATTGCGGTAATAACCACCGTGCTGATCCTCGCCTTTATCGGCCTGTTGATGTTCATTGCCTTTCATTTTTATGGGCGAGCGATGTCTCAGCAGGTCGCAATGACTTCCCTGACCCAACAAAAAGATCAAGCCGAGTTTATCACCCAGTCCCAGGCCCTTAGCGTGGGGATATTTAACCAGATTGCCGGAGCAACGCTGAATGAGCAAAAACACAGCCAGGCCACCAGTCAGCAGCGGCAAACAGTCATTAAAACAGTGCTGGAAACGGCACCCTGCGCTGTGGTTGCTATTCCTGCTACCGCTAATGACAGCCTGCTCAACCACTACCACGAAATTCGTCAAAGTCCGGCCCACGCCCATACCAGCCAGTCTGCTGATTGAGTGTGTGCCAGCAGCACCGCCGAGTGATCCGCTGACCTACGGAGCTTCGGTTTTATGGAATGAATTGTTACTAACGGATTTACAAAACTGTAATCACCAGATCGATGGCATTCGCCAGCTTGACCTGATCCAAACCAAGTAACTCCCTTCTCTAAATAACCCAACTCGTGAGGTATTATCATGGCTAATACTATTACCTTAACTACCGTCACTCGTGGTGCTTTGGCTGATGCCAATACTCCTAATATCATTCAGATTAAAGTCACTGACAGCACTGGCGCCGCTGTTGCCAACTCTGTCGTTGCACTGACCGCCAGCGCCAACGTAGGGTTGAATGTCACAAGTGTGACGACTAATTCTTCGGGTATTAATTACGTTTATGTTTTTTGCGCCACAGCCGGCACCTACACTGTGACCGCGACTCAGACTGGAGCAACCACCGCGACAATCTCAACGGTCTTTACCTCGCTACAGGAAACGACTGCCGCAAACCGTGTATTAGATACCATGCAATCCACCCTGATAGACAGCAGCGGTGCGGGTTATATTGGTTATAACAGCTCGTCGACTTATAGCAGCGGCACTCTTGGTTATGCTTTTAACGAGGGTGGCGTTGAGTTGACTACGCATGCGGACAAACTGGGCCGCTGGATTGATATTGAGGACTATGCTGATACCGCTTCAGCCTCGGGTGACTGGACAACCGCGATTCAGGCAGCATTGGATGCCGCCAACCTGACGGGTATTTATGATGTACGCGGTACAGGACAATATGTTGTCAGTGATACGCTGTATATCCGTGCCGTTCCTATCTCTGGCATGAAAGTTTCTATTTATAAACTCAGCGTTTCTAGTTCTTTCCCTACCAATACTACCTTCTGGGATGCCACACCGGTTATTGGCATAGGTCAGACCGTAGGGGCAATGGTCGGGCTTGAACTCAATATCAATTATCTGGATGGTGGTGGTGTCGCTGATGGTATCGCGGGCATTAACCTCGGATTTGGTCTTTCATCAATTAACATTGGCTATGCCTCTAACTGTATTGCAGTTGTACGCATGGGCAAACATCAATATAACAGCTCCGGTAACCGCCTGACTGGCCATTATTGGGTCAATAACTGGATTGGGGCTTTTCTGGCTAACGGCGATGGTACCGATCCAATTGTAGAGAGCTGGGGCTTTGATGTTTCATTTATTGCTAATAACCGCTGGGGTGGTGTTTGGTTATATAATGGCGGCCAATATGCAAAAATTCACGGCGACTGGGACTTCAACGGTCGCTATCTGGGCATTATTGAACTTAGCGATACCACAGG
>CAWUIY010000192.1:0-9192 GCA_963922555.1 uncultured Serratia sp.
TACCTGCCTGTCACGCAGGGGGTCGCGGGTTCGAGCCCCGTCCGTTCCGCCACTAATTGCATAACCCTGAATCGAAAGATTCAGGGTTTTTTGCATTTAAATTTCCGAAAATTTTAGCCAGTTCTTTCAAGTACGGCGCCTCAATAATGTTAAAGCCTGTTTATTTTAGCCCAAGCTTTGGTCTGAGCTGCTTATTTATTGAATCAGAGCAGCCAAAATCGAGTTTTTAACTCAGCTTTTCACTGAGAAAATCAACAAAACTGCGAATACGCGTGCTAACTGCCTGATCGCTGTAATATACGGCGTGCAATGGCATAGCAATACGCATCACATCAGGCAAAAGCAGTTCTACCAAATCACCCTTTTCAATATCTTTACGAGTCATAAAGTCTGACAAACAGGCAATGCCGTTGCCCTGCAGGCACAGCTGGCGCAAGGTTTCGCCACTACCGGCATAGACTGAGGGCGTTATAGTCAGCTGCTGTCCATCGGAACAGAGTAACGGCCATTTATTTAATGCCATGACTTCATTAAAACCCAGGCAACGATGATGAGCCAAATCATCGACATTTTTTGGAACGCCCCATTTCTGCAAATAATCAGGCGAAGCCAGCACGCTGCGATAGCTCATCATGAGTTTGCGAGCACGCAGGCTCGAATCTTCTAGCTCGCCGACGCGGATCGCAACATCAACTTTTTGATCTATCAGATTGATATTACTCTCGGATGAGTAGAGGGATAGGATCATCTTGGGATAGCGTTCTGTGAACTCAGCTACCAGCGGCGACAGGACGTGCAGAATGACCGGTGTTGCGGCGTCAATGCGTAAAAGTCCCTGAGGATCGTTACGATGTTCCAGCAAATCGTTTTCTGCTGCCGTCATTTCCTGCAGGATCTTTTGTACTCGAGTGAAATAGCGATCTCCCTCATGAGTCAGGCTTATCTGTCGGGTAGTGCGATTTAGTAGCTGTATCCCTAACTTCTGCTCAAGCCTTTTTATGGTTCTGCTTACCACCGAATTATCCTGGCCAAGCTGCTCGGCAGCACGGCTGAAACTCCCGCTTTCTACAACAGTTACAAACACCATTAGCTCTTCAGAGCTTGCTTTCATTATTGCTTCCCCAGCATAAGTTTACAGAAACTTTGGTCATTTTTTCATTTAAGCACAGGCCAAAAACGAGTGCTATCGAATGCGTACCTCTAATCGCTCTCTTACTGCTGCCTGTAAAAGCTGATAATTGCTTAGTCATGTTCTGAATTTTTCTTCAAATTCTGCTTTAAATGTCATGAGCTACAGGCTTTTTTGCCAGGAATGCGGGGCATTTCGCAACTTTTCAGTACAGCTTGTATACCAATGTAAACAAATTGGGTCTTATCCAACGGCGGCGTATACTGACAAATACCGCTGAAGGGAAATTTTCCGCACAGCAGATTCACGATATTGATATCGCCAGCGCTAAATAATTAATGGTGTGCTGGGCAGAATGGGTTAACAGTGTGCCGAAAAAAACGTATGCAATGAGGTATGTTGCAGGTCAACCGGTCGAGCAAATATTCCCAGGTGTGCTGGCACATCTGGGACCGGATCTGCCGCCGGGAGCTGCGCTGCCCAATTCAAACATCTTGCGGATTATGGTCTGGAACATCTTCAAGCAGCAGCGCGCTGATTGGCTATCCGTATTACAGGGCTTTGGTAAAGATGCGCAGCTTGTGCTGTTGCAGGAAGCACAAACCACCCCTGAACTCATCCGTTTTGCGACTTCGCACTATCTCGCCGCCGATCAGGTGCCGGCCTTTGACTTACCTCAGCACCCATCGGGGGTGATGACCTTGGCGGCTGCGCATCCGGTATATTGTTGCCCGCTCCGTGAGCGAGAACCGCTATTGAGGCTCGCCAAGTCCGCATTAGTAACAGTTTACCCACTGGTAGATGGGCGGTTGCTGATGGTGGTGAATGTTCACGCCGTGAATTTCAGTATTGGGGTCGATGTTTATAGCAAGCAGCTGGACCCTATCGGCGAGCAAATTGCTAATCATAAAGGTCCGGTAGTGATGGCTGGGGATTTTAATGCCTGGAGTCGTCAGCGGATCAACGCGCTATATAGGTTTGCTACAAACGTCAATTTACAGGAGGTTCGCTTCCCATACGATTTGCGTCGCACCGCTTTTGGCCGTCCGCTGGACTTCATTTTCTATCGTGGACTTAGCGTGACCAGTGCGCAGGTGCTTGAAACACGCGCCTCGGATCATAACCCGCTGTTGGTCGAGTTTTTAGCGCATAATCCACCGCCAGGTATCGACCTGTAAAAATGCCCCGCCCAGCCAAAGCTGTCACGGGGCATTGAAGCGAAAAGCTTACCGCCTCGTTAGCGGGAAAGCTCGCTGGCAGGCAATTTATCAACTGGTTTAGTCGTCTTAAGTTTTTTATGCCTCTGGCGAGGATAGAAACGACCTTCTTTCAACGAAGTCTCAATCTCTTCCAACGAGCGCCCTTTAGTTTCTGGCACCATAAAGAAGATGAACAGGAAACCTAACAGGTTAAGCAGCGCGTAGAACCACATCGCCCCACCGATTCCCAACACGTTTACCAGTGAAAGCGCCGTTGCGGTCAGCAGCAGGTTTGAGCCCCAGAGTGTTGCAGCGTGCAGGCTGGTTGCTTTCTCCCTGATGCCCATTGGATAGACTTCCGAGCCGAGCAGCCAACCGATCACCTGGATCCCGCCGGAGTTAAATACCATAAAGGCAAATAAACAGGTCACAATCAACCAACCGTATTGCTGGCCGTGACTATCGAGCATAAACATCAGTCCCAATAAGAACAAGCTAATGATAGCACCCGGCATCATCCACAACGTTAGTGCGCGACGACCTACATGGTCGACCACCAATTTGCCGATGATGGTCAACACCAGATAAATTACCGCTACACCCAGCGCGGAGTGCAGCGCTGCGGCTCGGCTAAATCCAGCATCGGTCAGGAAGGTTGGCGTGTAGTAGATCATCATCTCGATACCCGATAACTGGGTAAACGCTGCAACACCCAAGCCAGCAAACAGGGCAGGGCGCATCCAGGGTTGTTTAAGATCTTTCCAGCCAGCAACGCTTTTACGTTCGACTTTATCATGCACTTTTTGAATATTTCTCAGTTCATGGCGTACCTCACGGTCAGTCTCACGAACCATGTTAAGGGCGATACGCGCCTCTTTGGTCCGTTTTTGACCCACCAACCAGCGAGGGCTTTCAGGCATTGGCAGCATGCCGAACAGCAGGATAAGCGCTGGAATTGCCGCTACCGAGAACATGGTACGCCAAGTCCAGATATCCTGCATAAACGCACCAACCAGGCCTGCTGTCAGGATGCCGATACCGATTGAAATATTGAAAAAGGTCACCAGTCGACCACGTTTTGCCGGCGGCGCCAGCTCAGCGATATACACTGGAACAATCTGCGAGGCTCCCCCTACGGCGAAACCCAATACAATACGCGCCATACCCAGCCAGAAGGCTGAAGGGGACAGCCCAGAGCCGATGACACCAATGGCAAAGATACCTGCTACTGTCATTACCGTGTAACGACGGCCAATGACGCTGGAGAGTTTACCGCAACACAGTGCCCCGATAACTGCACCAACAAGAATGGCGCTGGTCACCAACTCCTGTGCATGGCTTGAGAGAGAGAAGTCGTGGGTTATTTGCAGCAGTGCGCCAGAAATAATTCCCGTGTCATATCCATATAAAAATCCAGCAATGGCAGCGATGCCTGTGGCGGTTAGGAGAAACGCATCTGCGCTAAGAAAATTGTTGGACTCACTATTTTCAACCTGGTCAGGAACGTTATTATCGCCCCCCTGCGTCTCCGAGAGTGTTTCAATTTTTTCTTGATTAATCTGCGTCATAAGTACCTTGTTTTCTAGTTTTATTGTAGTGGTTAAAATACATCCTTTCGAAAGAGTGTGAGGGGAGAATTAATTGGCCAATCAAGGTGAAAATAGGTGAGAAATATAGGCCGGTAATACTGTCTATCCCCTCTCCATGAGGTGCTACGTCAGGTCGGGTCTGCTTCTCACTGTTTATAACATATAGCAGCTTAGCTTCCGAATGTCATATTTATGTGACCTCAATCACAGTAAAGCACTAGATAAAGAGCATATGGCCCGTGAGTTTTGCTTTTTGTAAAATAATATTCTGCATAGGAATGGACGGGTTTTTTGGATATTTAATAGAGATGAGAATGTAAGGGAAGTCGATTATTTATTGGATGAGGTATATATTTTTCGCTAAATAATTGAGGTGGTAATTCATTATTTAAAGGCGAATCTTCGAAAAGGTTTACCTATTGTCGCTATCATATTGTGGATGTGGGATCTATTTTTCCAATGGAAAATTCACCAAGAAAACTGTTGAATTTTAGGCATAAAAAAAAGCACCCGAAGGTGCTTTTTTCGTAATACTCAAAACCGGTATTTCAGAACAATATCAGCTGTCAGGACTTTGCTTGCCGCTGACGTAAAGTGTCAGCTTCTCGCCCGGCTGGAGGTTATCCAGACCCGTATTCCAGCGCATCACATCTTTGATGTTTACGCCGTTGCGTCTGGCAATGCTCGACAACGAGTCACCTTTTCGCACCTGATAGGTAATACTGCCACTGTTATTGCCGCTAACGCCGCTGTCTGCCACTTGCAGGGTTTGCCCAACTTTTAACACGCTCGCCGAGCGTAAATTGTTCCAACGCTGTAAGTCACCGGACTTCACATTCAGTTTGGCTGCAATTCCTGTCAGGCTGTCACCGGGACGAACCTTATAGGACGCTGCACCAGACATGCTGTTGCTCGCCAGTTTAGTTTCCTGCACCGCACTGATGTCTCCATCAGCCAGAGAGTCTTTAAGCTGGTCTGCATGCGCTTTTGGCAACACAATGTAATGAGGGCCGTTAGGGGCCGTTACATTACGCTTGTAGCCGGTATTAAACGATTTTAGCTTAGTCAGTGACATGCCCGCCATCTCAGCCGCCTGAGTTAACTGCATCTGTTGACCCACTTCAACACGCGCTAATGCACGGTCTTCGTCAGGTTTCGGTAAGCTAACACCGTATTTTTGACTATGCTTAAGAATATCGCTCAGTGCCAACATCTTCGGTACGTAAATCGACGTCTCTCGAGGAAGCGCCAATGACCAGAAATCTGTTGGTCGACCTTTTGCCTTATTCAGTTTTATCGCTTGCATCACGCGACCTTCACCGCTGTTGTAGGCTGCGACGGTCAATAACCAGTCACCGCCGAACATCTTGTTCAGGCTTTGCATCATATCAAGCGCAGCAGTGGTCGATGCCACAACATCGCGGCGACCGTCATACCACTGGTTATCTTTCAAACCATAGTTGCGACCCGTGCTTGGCACAATCTGCCATAACCCAGCGGCGTTAGCTGCTGAGGTTGCTCTTGGGTCAAAAGCGCTCTCCACTATGGGTAGCAGTACTAGTTCCATCGGCATATTACGTTTCTTAATCTGCTCGGTGATCCAGTACATGTACGGCTCTGCCCGTAATGTTACATCGTGGAGATAGCTCTTATTTTTTAAATATTTTAATTTTTGCTCACGGACCCGGTAATTATCCGGAACCTTCATCTTCAGCTCGTCGCCAATGAAGTTCCACAGATTCTTTTGCGCATTGGGGTCACTCGAACCCAACCACTGCGCCGATGTCGATCGCCCATCGTCTGTGTACTCTCCTGCTTCACTTTGACTTGCCGAAGACAAACTCTGTGCATGCTGTTCTGGCACCTTGACGTCCTGCCTGGACGCCTGGCAACCCACTAGCAACACCGAGGCGAAGATTATCGCTTTAGCCTTCATGTGTGTGTCATAGTTGCTTAAAAGACGAGCAATACTACTTTGCCTGGTCAAAAAAGACAACTAAAAGGTTCAGAAGCTATCTTTGAGCTGCCTCAAAAGGGCAAAAACCTGCCAGTCTGATGTAATGCTTCCGTTAACGTTTAAATTGTTTTGTAAATCAGCGTCATGACATCGTAAGAATAGGTTGATTTTGCGTTCTAAACCCAGGGTTGTAGGCAGGGATGATTGTCCATTTTTACGCTTATCTAGCACGGTTTGTTCATGTGCTGAAATATCGGAATCGTCTGGCAGAATTGAGCGTGCAAACTTAAGATTTGAAGCGGTATATTCATGCGCGCAACAGACAAGCGTATCGTCAGGAAGTTCAGCTAAGCGTTGAAACGATTGGTACATTTGTTGTGGCGTCCCTTCGAACAATCTTCCACAACCGCCCGAAAACATCGTGTCACCGCAAAAAAGATAAGGTGTGCTATAGTATGAAATGTGACCTAAAGTGTGTCCCGGCGTAGCAAAAATATCCCAGTTTACCCCCCCGATTTCGACCCGATCCCCGTTTTTAAGAATTATCCTAGCCCCCTTGCTCGAAGTTTCCTCAGGTCCGTACACTTTTACAGCAGGAAACTGCTTAACAATTGCGCTAACGCCATCAACATGGTCACCGTGATGGTGGGTCAACATGATTGCCGAAGGGGTCAAGTTGCGGTCAGCCATTGCTTTTAGCACAGGCTCCGCTTCACCAGGATCAACGATCACACAATGACCATTTAGGTCATCCAGCAGCCAAATGTAATTGTCCTGTAACGCCGGAATACTGATAAGATTCATGACATACTCCTTTATGCAATTGCCTGAAAGTTGAATACAAAACATGAAGTCAGCCCACATTCATAAAAAACTGGTGGTGCCTTCGTCGTGGGATGATATTCCCCGTGGTGATTACTACCGTGCCGCGCTTGAACAACAACTGCAACCCTGGTGGAGCAAGTTGTATGGCTTTCATTTGCTTAAAATTGGAAATTTAAGCTCGGAAATCAACAGTGAAGACTGTCCTATCTCTCATCAGGTGAACGTAGCGGCTGAGGGCGAGGGGCTACACGTGCGCGGTGATCCCTATTATTTACCGTTTGAGCAGAAGTCGGTAGATGCTTGCTTGTTGTGCCACACGTTAAATTATGCCGCTGATCCGCATCGGATTCTTCGCGAAGTCGATAGAGTCTTGATCGACGATGGTTGGCTTGTGCTCAGCGGCTTTGCTCCCTTTAGTGTACTTGGGATAGGAAAATGCGTGCCGTTTTTGCGAAAGCGCCAGCCTTTTAACAGCCGCATGTTCACTCAGACGCGACTCATCGACTGGCTAAGCCTGCTTAACTACGAGGTGATGTTTAAATCGCGTTTCCAGGTGTTGCCGTGGCATCGACAGGGTGGTCGCTTGCTCAGTGCTCATCTTCCGGCATTAGGCTGTATGACGGTGATCGTCGCCAGAAAACGCACCTTGCCGTTGTTGCCAACCGCTAAAAAAGTGCCCGCCCGTCGTCAGTCGATAGCCCAGCCAGTGGGAGCAAACAAGAGCTATCGTAAAGAGCATGAAGATTAAAGGCTGGCATTGAGGATCCAAGTTTCTGCAGGTCACTGCAAAAGTTCAACTCACAGAGATGAGCTTGGTGTCGGAAGGGATTTCAAAAATGGGTTGGTTTCAGACCATGATCCTGCCCTCTCTTTTGGCATACGCTTCCACCCTATTAATCTGTTGGTCTTTGTCGAATTTTCCAATGCCGGAGGTAGCGACCAATGCGCAAATTATTCTCATCTCCGTAAGCAAATTTGCGCAAGGTATGGCGGGGTAAACTTAGTCAGTTACTTCTCGGGCTGATAGCCGACATCTTCCAGCGTAGGATTACCGGCAGCAAGGCGAGCCAGCTCGTCGCAGCGTTCGTTCTCGGGGTGCCCGGCGTGCCCTTTAACCCACATCCAGTTCAGAGTATGCGTCTGAATCGCAGCGTCGAGCCTTTTCCATAAATCGACATTTTTAACCGGTTTTTTATCCGCTGTTTTCCAACCGCGTTTTTTCCAGTTGTGGATCCACAGGGTGATGCCCTGGCGGACATACTGGCTGTCGGTGCTCAGCGTGACGTCGCACGGCGTGGTCAATGCCTCTAACGAGACAATTGCCGCCATCAGCTCCATGCGATTGTTGGTCGTTAGCCGGTAACCGGCACTAAACGGTTTTTCATGTTCTTTGTAGCGCAATATTGCGCCGTAACCACCGGGTCCCGGATTGCCAAGGCAAGATCCGTCGGTGAAAATTTCTACCTGTTTGCGCATCTCTGGTAGACTCTTCCATCAGAATGTAAAAGCCAAGTCTGACATAAACGAGCGCTATGAGCACTGCAATATGCTAACTACCCCTACAAGACAGATTGTTCTTGATACCGAAACCACCGGTATGAATAAGCTGGGTGTCCACTATGAAGGGCATCGCATCATTGAAATCGGCGCCGTTGAGGTGATCAACCGGCGTTTGACCGGCCGAAACTTCCACGTGTACCTCAAGCCGGATCGCCTGGTCGATCCCGAGGCGTTTGGCGTTCACGGTATCAGCGATGAATTCCTCGCCGACAAGCCGACCTTCGCCGAAATTGCCGATGAGTTTCTTGAGTATATTCGCGGCGGTGAGCTGGTCATCCATAACGCCAACTTTGATATCGGCTTTATGGACTATGAGTTCGGCATGTTGGGGCGCGAGATCCCTAAAACCGAAACGTTCTGTAAGATCACTGACAGCCTGTTTATGGCGCGTAAGCTGTTCCCTGGTAAACGCAACAGCCTCGACGCACTCAGTGACCGTTATCTGATCGACAACAGCAAGCGAACGCTGCACGGCGCATTGCTTGACTCCGAAATTCTTGCCGAAGTCTATTTGATGATGACCGGTGGGCAGACTTTGATGAAGTTTTCCCACGAAGGCGAACAAAATACCGGTGCTGATGGCCTGGATATTCAGCCTATTTTGCGTCCGGCATCTGGTTTGCGGGTGTTATTGGCCAGCGACGAAGAATTGTCCGCGCATGAGTCACGCCTGGACCTGGTACAGAAGAAGGGCGGTAGCTGCCTGTGGCGTCCGGCTCCACCGGCAAGCGAATAAAATGCAAAGCTTTTTGGCGGTTTAATCGCCGTGATGATGAAATACTAGACGAACGAAACTATTTGTCAGAAAAAGCATTGACGGAATACCCGGCCAAGCGTAATATTCGCCTGGTTCCTGTGACATGGAGCGGCAGTAAAGCAGTAAACCGGTGGAGCGGTAGTTCAGTTGGTTAGAATACCTGCCTGTCACGCAGG
>CAWUIY010000193.1:0-9185 GCA_963922555.1 uncultured Serratia sp.
TTTCCACGTTATCGGTGCAATCGAGCACGATGTCGCAGTTGGCGATAAGCTCGGCCAGCTGTGTGGCATCAAGCTGGCTGTCAACGGCGTACAGATTAACGTGCGGATTAATTGCGGCCAGCGCTATTGCCGCTGAATCGACTTTCTTCATGCCGATTCGCGCATCCGTATGCAGCGTCTGGCGTTGCAGATTGGAGAGCGAAACGGTGTCGAAATCAAGCAAAGTCAGCGCGCCGATGCCAGCTGCAGCCAGATACTGTGCCGCCGCGCAACCGAGTCCGCCCAGGCCGACCACCAGAGCATGACCCGCTTTGAGTTTCTCCTGGCCGTCGAAGTCAAAGCCGCGCAACACAATCTGACGATTGTAGCGCAGCGTTTCTGCATCGTTCAGCTCTGGCAGCGTCATGAGTTTACCCCTTCAACAAGGCATTGAATGGCTCAACCTCGACCCATTCGCCCACTGCTACGTCGCCGCGCTCGCGCTCCAGTACTACAAAAGCATTGGCAAGGCTGTAGGAACTGAATACGTGTGAGCCTTGTGGCCCGGTAGTACGGGCTTCCAGCTCGCCTTGTGCATTGTGAGTAAACACTGCACGTTGAAAATCGAGGCGTCCCGGCGTTTTTTTGAAATTGCTGGCGGCTTTGGCACGCAGTCGCGGAGGCAGTTTCCAGTCAGTATGTGCGGAGAGTCGAGCGATAAGCGGTTGAACCAGCTGATAAAACGTCAGTACAGCTGAAACCGGGTTGCCTGGTAATCCACAGAACCAGGCATTTTTTAGTTTTCCAAAGGCGAACGGCTTGCCTGGTTTGATTGCCAGTTTCCAGAAACCAATCTCACCGATTTCATCGAGCATGGTTTTAGTGTAATCCGCCTCACCGACAGAAACGCCGCCGCTGCTGATGACCAGATCCGCATATTCGTCAGCCTGCTGAAAAGCCTGGCGCAGCGCTGCCGGGTCGTCGCGAATGATGCCTAAATCCAGCACTTCGCAACCAAGCTGGTCAAGCATTAGATGTACCGCAAAACGGTTGGTGTCGTAGATTTGGCCTTCTTCTAAAGGCGTGCCAACGGGTTGCAGCTCGTCGCCTGTTGAAAATACGGCAACTTTCAGGCGGCGATTGACTTCAACCTGTTCGACTCCTAATGAAGCGAGTAGCGGAAGCTCCGCGACGCCGAGACGTACTCCGGCCGCCAGCACGTCCTGACCCTGACGAATATCGTCGCCAATAAGACGGATATTTTGGCCCTTTTCAACCGGTGCGGTGAAACGCACCCCAGCTTCCGTTTTTTCTGCTTCTTCCTGCATGATCACTGCGTCGGCACCCGCTGGCACCGGAGCGCCGGTCATGATACGGATACAGCTTCCGGCAGGCCATTCACCGTGAAAAGGCGCACCCGCGAAGGCTTTACCCGCCACAGTGAACAGCGCGTCTTCACGATATTCCGCGCTACGAATGGCATAGCCGTCCATTGCTGAATTATCGAAAGGAGGAACGTAAACCGGCGAGCGCACCGGACTGGCGGTGATGCGACCCGCTGATTCAGTCAGCGGCAGCCATTCAGTTTTTGCCTGGGTTAAAGGAGAGGTCTGCGAAAGCATTTTGTCCAGCGCTTCTTGCAGTGAAATCAGGCCAGCGGTAAACGTATTTTCCATCATTAAACCCTTTTATAACCGGCCGGGAAGAGGCGTAAAGGAGCCGGTCGACGGTGAGAAATATCATTTTATTATGCCAGAGAAAGCGCTTAGCGCCCAAACGAACCCCTCACTCACAGCACACTATGATCGCAGTTTTTCTTCTCCTTATTACAATCCATAAGATCTTAATATGAGTAAAATTGCTAAAGAAAGTTAAAAATATTCTAAAAACCTACTAAAAGAATGAGGTAGATCTCATAAATGCGGGTAAGAACGGCGTATGATTACTGGCCTTTATGTGATGCTTGTCACATTAAATTGTCTTCTGTGTCTGGAGTTGCATCGTGATGAAAAAAAACCGCCATCAGGCTATCCTGAAGCTGGTCGATCAACATGAGGTAGTTCAGGTAAATGAGTTAGCGCTTTGGTTAGAGGTGAGTCTGGAAACGATTCGCCGTGACCTTAACGAAATGCAAGACAAAGGATTGATTCAGCGCCGCCATGGTCGGGCACGTCGCGTTGATCCACAGCCCACTTATGGTTGGATCAACAGCTTGCAGCGCGTCTCTCATAGTTGAGCCCCTCAATATCGAGAAGGAAAATCAGCCTGTCTGGTTTTCCTTTTTTTTAATTAAAACCCACCCTGGTTATTCATTTCTGCCGCTAATTTTCCGCAAATAATCTAAGCGATTAGCTTGATTAGCATGGACTTAATTTTCAGCTTTACATACTCTGCCCGGCTAAATATAGTCAAAATCCTCGACTAATCTTTAGACACCCTTCAGGGCAAATGAGCGTAACAATGACCACAACTCGTACGGCAGCGCTAGGTGGAACGCCTGATTCAACATCCCCGGTGGCGGTAATTGCCATTCACGGCGGAGCAGGAGCGATAACCCGCAAGGCGATGAGCGCCGAAAAAGAGCGTCTTTATTTACAGGCTCTGGAAGATATCGTCAGCAGTGGCCAGGCAATTCTGGCCGCAGGTGGCAGTGCGATAGATGCAGTCACTGAAGCCGTGCGCCTGCTGGAAGAGTGTCCGTATTTCAATGCGGGAACCGGCGCGGTATTTACTCATCAAGGCACTCATGAACTCGATGCCTGCATTATGGATGGCCGCACGCTGGACGCGGGGGCTATCAGCTGCGTCAGCCATATCCGCAATCCGATCCTGACTGCGCGCAAAGTGATGGAGCAAAGCCCGCACGTGATGTTTACTGGCGAAGGCGCGGAAACGTTTGCGCGTGAACACGGCCAGGAAATGGTGGCGGCGGATTTCTTCTACACCCAGGATCGTTTCGATCAATTACAGCGCGCGTTGAAAACCGATGGCGTGATGCTGGATCACGACGGTGCGACGTTAAATGCCAGCATTTCGGACGATCCGATTGATCCAGATCGCAAATTTGGCACTGTCGGCGCCGTTGCATTGGATCTTATGGGTAATCTGGCTGCAGCGACCTCGACAGGCGGCATGACCAACAAGCAGGCCGGGCGCGTAGGCGATACCCCCATTATCGGTGCAGGCTGTTATGCCAGCAATAACACGGTAGCGATTTCCAGTACCGGTACTGGCGAAGTCTTTATGCGGACGGTCGCAGCTTATGACGTCGCGGCGCTAATTGAATACGCCGGACTCACGCTGGAACAGGCAACTGACAAAGTCGTGATGGAAAAGCTTGTTGCGCTGGAAGGTTCTGGCGGCATGATTGCCATCGATCGTTTTGGCAATGTGCGTTTGCCGTTTAACAGCGAAGGCATGTATCGCGGCTTTGGCTATGTGGGCAAAGCGCCAGAAGTCGGGATTTATCGATAAAAAATAGCGCCAAAAAGCAGTGTTTTTTAGAAACTCAGGGAGCAGTAAATGGTTAAGGAGTCGTGGTGAATCAGACAATTTCCCACCAGCCAGCGGCAGCGACATTACTTGATGATCAGGTCTTGTCGGTGCGCAATCTCGGCGTTCGCTTTGAACACGAAGGGCAAGCAATTGACGCCGTGCGCAATCTCGATTTTGAGGTAAAACGCGGCGAAACGCTGGCGATTGTCGGTGAATCCGGCTCTGGTAAATCCGTCACTTCACTGGCTCTAATGCGCCTGGTGGAGCAGGGCGGAGGCACGATTCATCAAGGAAAAATCGATTTTCGGCGGCGCAAGGGCGATATCGTTGACCTGACCGCCGCCAGTCAGTCCGAGATGCGCAAACTGCGCGGTGCGGATGTGGCCATGATTTTTCAGGAGCCGATGACCTCGCTAAATCCAGTATTTCCGGTAGGTGAGCAGATCGCCGAGTCTATTCGTCTGCATCAGGGCAAGGATCACGCAGCGGCAAGGGCTGAAGCTTTACATATGCTGGAGCTGGTGCGCATTCCCGAGGCGCACAACATTCTTGATAGTTATCCGCATCAGCTTTCTGGCGGGATGCGCCAGAGAGTCATGATTGCCATGGCGCTGTCTTGTAAACCCGCGCTGCTGATAGCCGACGAGCCAACTACTGCGCTGGATGTCACCATTCAGGCGCAAATCCTGCAACTTATCCGCGTGCTGCAACAAGAAATGCAGATGGCGGTGATTTTCATCACTCACGACATGGGCGTCGTCGCTGAAATCGCCGATCGGGTACTGGTAATGTATAAAGGTGAGAGCGTTGAAAGCGGAGAGGTTGGCAGCGTATTTGCCGCGCCGCAGCATCCCTATACTCGCGCCTTGCTCGCTGCAGTGCCAAAACTGGGTGCGATGAAAGGTACTCAACACCCCGCTCGTTTTCCGTTGTTAAACTCAAACGCCAGCGAACTGCCTGCCGACGATCCCACTTTGATTCAATCAACCTTAACACCCGGAGCAGCACCGATTCTTCAGGTGCGTGACCTGGTGACGCGCTTCCCGCTGCGCAGTGGTTTGTTTAATCGGATAAACCGCTATGTGCACGCGGTGGAAAAAGTCAGCTTTGAGATTTATCCCGGAGAAACCCTAGCGCTGGTCGGTGAATCCGGCTGTGGGAAATCGACCACCGGGCGTTCGCTTCTGCGGTTGGTCGAAAGCCAGAGCGGTTCGGTTATCTTTAACGGCAAAACGGTGTTTGACGGCGAGCATAGCGGCCAGCTCTCTGGCTCTGCCTTACAGCATTTGCGACGCGATATTCAGTTTATTTTTCAGGATCCTTACGCCTCGCTCGATCCGCGCCTCACGGTAGGATATTCGATTATGGAGCCGCTGCTGGTGCATAAAATCGGCACCCGCCAGCAGGCAAAAGAGCGGGTGTCGTGGTTGCTGGAAAAAGTAGGATTATTACCGGAACATGCTGCGCGTTATCCGCACGAGTTTTCCGGAGGCCAGCGGCAGCGGATCTGTATTGCCCGCGCGCTGGCGTTGAATCCCAAGGTGGTTATTGCCGATGAGTCTGTCTCCGCGCTGGACGTTTCTATCCAGGCGCAGATCGTTAACCTGTTGATGGATCTCCAAAAAGAATTCGGGATCGCATTCCTGTTTATCTCTCACGACATGGCCGTGGTAGAGCGTATCAGCCATCGTGTGGCAGTCATGTACCTTGGGCAGATCGTCGAGATCGGACCACGGGCGGCGGTATTTGAAAATCCGCAGCATCCGTACACCCGCAAGCTGATGGCCGCGGTTCCGGTTGCCGATCCGCAGTTTCGTCGCGTTGAACAGGCGCTGCTGGTAGATGAAATCCCAAGTCCGATCCGTCCGATTGGCGATGAACCGATTATTGCACCGCTGGTTAAAGTGTCCGAGGGGCATTATGTTGCCCGTCATGCTATTGCCGGCGTTTATTGAAGGAGCACCCGACTGACAGGGAGCTTTAAAACAGGGTCTAAGGAAAAGGAAATCAGTATGAAGCAGACAATAATGCGCAGAGCCGTTCTGGCAACGGTGATGCTAAGCGCAATGGCTTCCGGCTCAGCCTGGGCAGCGAAAGATGTGGTGATTGCAGTCGGTTCAAATTTCACCTCGCTGGACCCGTATGACGCCAACGACACGCTGTCTCAGGCGGTGGCAAAATCATTCTATCAGGGCCTGTTTGGCTTTGATAAAGACATGAAGCTGGTGAACGTGCTGGCCGACAGCTACACCGTCAGTCCTGATGGCCTGACGTACACTATCAAGCTGCATCCGGGGATTAAATTCCAGGACGGCACCGACTTTAACGCAGCCGCGGTGAAAGTTAACCTCGACCGTGCCAGCAATCCTGACAGCCATCTCAAGCGCTACAATCTGTTCAAGATGATTGCCAAAACCGACGTAGTTGATGCCAATACGGTAAAAATTATCCTGAAAGCGCCGTTCTCGGCCTTTATCAATAATCTGGCGCACCCTTCTGCGGTGATGATTTCTCCGGCGGCGTTGACCAAATACGGTAAAGATATCGGCTTCCATCCGGTGGGAACTGGCCCTTATGTTCTCGACCAGTGGAATCAGACCGATTTTGTCAAGGTGAAGAAGTTTGACGGTTACTGGAAGAAAGGCGAACCGAAGCTGGATACCATTACCTGGCGTCCGGTCGTGGATAACAACACCCGCGCTGCGATGCTGCAAACCGGCGAGGCGGATTTAGCCTATCCAGTACCTTACGAGCAGGCGGCGCTGCTGGAGAAAAACAGCAAGCTGCAACTGGTGACCTCGCCGTCAATCCTGCAACGTTATATCAGCTTTAACGTGACGCAAAAGCCGTTTGATAATCTCAAAGTTCGTCAGGCGATCAACTACGCGATTAACAAGCAGGCGCTGATCAAAGTCGCGTTCGCCGGTTATGCAGTACCTGCCGAAGGGCCTTTGCCTGCCGGTATCGAGTATTCGGCGAAATATCAGCCTTGGCCTTATGACCCGGCCAAGGCACGCGAGCTGCTCAAGGAAGCGGGATACCCAAATGGTTTCACGACGACGCTGTGGTCGTCGCATAACTCCAGCACCGCGCAAAAAGTCATTCAGTTCGCTCAGCAGCAGCTGGCGCAGGTGGGGATTAAAGTGACGGTAACCGCCTTTGACGCCGCGCAGCGTGCAGCACAGGTTGAAAACGTGGGTCAAAAAGAGTCGGGCCTGCGGATGTTTTACACCGGCTGGTCAGCTTCAACCGGTGAAGCTGACTGGGCGCTGACGCCGCTGTTTGCTACTCAGTCTGCACCACCAAAACAGTTTAATACGGCATTTTACAGTAATCCGCAGGTGGACAAAGACCTCAGTGATGCGCTGAATACCACAGATAAAACGGCCAAGGCCAAGCTGTATAAAGACGCGCAGGATCGTATCTGGGCCGATGCACCTTGGGCATTCCTGGCGACAGAACGCCTGCTTTCTGCCAGCAATAAACGCCTGACCGGCTTCTACGTGATGCCTGATACCTCATTCAACTTTGATAATGCAGATCTGAAATAACCTGCTCGTTTGCCGCCCGTTGAGTTTAACGCGGGCGGTAACCGATCAAAGACATCCCCGTTGCCCTGAGGTGTTCATCCTCTATTGCTATTAGCCGGCAAAGGGGTGATGCACAAAAGAGGGGGGGGGAATAACGAATGGAAAAACCTGATGAAAAACTCTGATTTATTATGCTGAATTATTTTATCAAGCGCTTGCTAGGTTTGATCCCCACGCTGCTGATTGTTGCTGTGCTGGTGTTCTTGTTTGTTCACCTGCTACCGGGCGACCCGGCGCGCATGCTCGCCGGGCAGGATGCCGATCAGAGCGTGGTCAATTTGGTGCGCCAGGATCTCGGCCTCGACAAGCCGCTGTGGCAGCAGTTCCTAATCTTCTTCGAGCACGCACTGCGCGGTGATTTTGGTCAGTCGATGGTGTCGAAACGACCGGTTATTGATGAAATCAGTTCGCGCTTTATGCCAACCCTCTACCTGACGCTGACCAGCATGCTGTGGTCGGTGATTTTTGGCCTGATTATTGGCGTCGTTTCTGCCGTCTGGCGCAACCGCTGGCCAGATCGTCTGGGCATGGCGCTTGCTGTCTCGGGTATTTCTTTTCCGGCGTTCGCACTCGGCATGCTGTTGATGCAAATTTTCTCGGTGCAGCTTGGATGGTTGCCGACCATCGGCGCAGACGGCTGGCGCAACTATATTTTGCCATCAATGACTCTCGGTGCTGCGGTAGCCTCTATTATGGCGCGCTTTACCCGGGCCTCGTTTATTGAGGTGATGCAGGAAGATTACATGCGTACGGCGCGGGCTAAAGGGGTACGCGAGTCGGTGGTGGTGGTCAAACACGGTCTGCGCAACGCGATGATCCCGGTCGTCACCATGATGGGATTGCAGTTTGGTTTTCTGCTCGGCGGCTCGATAGTGGTCGAAAAAGTATTTAACTGGCCGGGTCTGGGGCGTTTGCTGATTGATTCTGTAGAAATGCGCGATTACCCGGTCATTCAGGCGGAAGTGCTGTTGTTTTCGCTGGAGTTTATTCTTATTAATCTGTTGGTCGACATGCTGTATGCGGTCATCAACCCTTCAATTCGATACAAGTGAGTAAGCGCATGAAAAACTGGCGACGCAAAGCCGCGCTGGCATCCATGCCATTGGTCACGCAAGAAACGGTCAGCCGCACGCCGGTGCGAACGCCCTGGCGCGCTTTCTGGCGACGTTTTCGCAAACAGCATATCGCGCTGGTGGCGGGCGTGTTTGTGATGGTACTCATTGCCGCGGCGATTTTTGCGCCGTGGTTGGTGCCTTTCGATCCTGAAAACTATTTTGATTACGATCGCTTGAACGAAGGGCCTTCGCTGGTGCACTGGCTAGGCGTGGATTCGCTGGGGCGGGATATTTTTAGCCGGATCCTGATGGGATCGAGGATCTCGCTGGCGGCCGGGGTGTTATCGGTGATCCTCGGCGCAGCAATCGGCACTGTATTGGGACTGATTGCAGGATTCTACGAAGGGTGGTGGGACAGAATAACCATGCGCATCTGTGATGTGCTGTTTGCTTTTCCGGGTATTCTGCTGACAATCGCCGTGGTTGCGGTAATGGGCAACGGCATGGCGAACGTGATTGTTGCGGTGGCGATTTTTAGTATTCCGGCCTTTGCCAGACTGGTGCGCGCCAATACGCTGGTCCTGAAAAATCTGACCTATATCGAGTCGGCGCGCAGCATTGGTGCCTCGGACCTAACCATCCTGTTCCGCCATATTTTGCCAGGCACGCTGTCTTCAGTGGTGGTGTATTTCACCATGCGCATTGGCACGTCGATCATTACTGCCGCGAGTCTCTCTTTTCTCGGTATGGGAGCACAGCCTCCAACGCCAGAGTGGGGCGCAATGCTCAATGAAGCCCGCGCAGACATGGTCACCGCCCCGCACGAGGCGATTTTCCCCAGTCTGGCGATATTTTTAACCGTACTGGCGTTTAACCTTCTGGGAGATGGCCTTCGTGATGCGCTCGATCCTAAACTTAAAAACTAGGTTTTTGTATTGCTGCGCAAGGCTTAAACCTTGTGTGCTGCGCACGGGCTAAGTTCAACTTCAACTTTATGTGCTGCGCACGGCCTAACTTCAAATTCAACTTCAAGTTCATGCGCTTCGCTTACTGGGTGGCGACCCAG
>CAWUIY010000194.1:0-9178 GCA_963922555.1 uncultured Serratia sp.
TGTCGTAGTCAGCGTCAGAGCAGGCGGTTGCCGGGCGTGATAAATGTCATCGACCGCGTCTTGCAGGTCAGTAAAAGCGCGTTGTGTCGACTGCTGCAAGCGCTGGCCCGCGGGCGTCAGCGTGACCTCACGGGCGCTACGAACAAAAACTGCCACGCCTAAAGACTCTTCCAACAGGCGGATCTGATGGCTGATAGCCGTGGGTGTCACGCCAATATCATCGGCAGCGCGTTTGAAACTTTTAAACTGCGCGACGGCATCAAAAGCTTTAAGTGAACCCAGAGGCGGCAGGCGTTTATGTCTCATGATGAGATATTTTCATCCATGGTTGAAATCTATGACTTTGCGCACCACAAATTAAGCGATGTAAGCTTGATTTACAAGTTGGGTTGGATGAGCTGTGCTTATTCATACCGGGTAAATCATCACGGGAATTTATTATGGCTACGCATCTCAGTGAGCAAATTGATCGGCAGGATGAAGCACCTCGACCTCTTACGCCAGATTATATCTGGACGATGTTGTCTCCACTGTTAATGACGCTGGCAATCGCCAGTCTGATACTTGCCTGGGGAAGTTGGGAGTTAAACGGACTAAACTCGCCACTGACCCATTTTGCGAACGGCTCAGCAACGATTTCTCTGCTGCTGGTGGGAATTAACGAAAAATTTAGCCCGCAGCCGTTGATTAATCTTCGGCTGCGGCAGCAAACACATCAACTAGCAATTGAATGGGCAGATGCCTTTTATACCGTCTGGGCCTGGGTTTTCATTATGCTGCTGACGCTGAATTTTTGCCTGTCCTAAGATGGAATTACGGCTGGTGAGGCAGGGGAGAGATCGTTACTATTCATCCTATCGATTAAGTCGTTAATTCAGGAACACCATGAACCTTGCCAGCGTCGCCTTTGAACATCATAAATTTCAAACCCTTATTTGCCAGCCACTTGGTGAACAGGCGATTTTAGTGACGCTTGATCGGCCCGAAGTGCACAACGCCTATAACGCGTTAATGGTCAGCGAGCTGGGTAAGGTTATTACTATTAGCGAGGCAACAGCGGCAATCAAGGTAGTGATCCTGACCGGTGCGGGAGAGCGCGTTTTTTGTGCTGGCGCGGATCTCAAAGAAGCGTTTATCAACAGCGGCAACGGCCTGCTTAATCAGCACGGCGGCTATAATCCGCTGCAACATATGCCGCGCCGCAAGATATGGATTGCTGCGCTAAACGGCCATGCCTTTGGCGGCGGGCTGGAATTGGCCCTGCAGTGTGATTTACTGGTCGCCGAGGAGCAAGTGAAGCTGTCACTGCCAGAAACTCGCCATAGTCTGCTGCCGGTTGGGGGAGCCATTACTCGACTTTCGGCGATGCTGCCTGGGCCAGTGCTCAAGGAAATGATTTTAGCCGGTGGCGCGCTCCAGGCCAGCCGAGCCTGGAGCCTTGGGCTTATCAATCGCGTTACCGATCGCCAAAATCTGTTACTTGCAGCCCGTGAACTGGCCGATCAAATTATCAGCAATGCCCCTTTAGCCGTGCAGGCAGCCAATGTGTTAATTGAACACAGCCTGTACGGTGATTCTGCGACCTTAGAGGCGCATATTCAGCAAGAGCTTGAGCAGTTGCAGCAAAGCCAAGATTTTGCTGAAAGTGGCCGGGCATTTATGGAAAAACGAAAGCCGCAATGGAAAGGTAAATAAACGGCCTGATAATTAACGGCGTGCATTTCTAAATCGCATAGCTAATGGGACCTGTGAGTCGCCATTTATCGGCTAACAGTCTGGCACTAGCGCGCTCTTAAAGCGCGGTAGTTTTAAACAACGCCGTTAAGCCTAATCCGCCGGCAATGCCCAACATTGCCATTGCCCATTTTGGTTCGGCCAACTGTAGCGGCGTTTTTTGCCTGAGGAGTTGGCTAAATATCCTTGTCACCATGATGCCGCCCGAAGCGCCATATGGATGGCCAAGAGCAATCGCGCCGCCTTGCAGATTTACCCGCTGTTCATCAATATTGAGCTGATCCAGAGAACCTAAAACCTGGGCGGCAAAGGCTTCGTTGAATTCAATAATATCGATGTTATCGAGCGTCAGAGCCGGTTGACGCGCCAGCAATTTTTGTGTCGAAGGGACCGGGCCAAGGCCCAAATAGTTGGGATCGACCCCGGCGCTACAGGCATCGACAAACACCAGACCCTGGGTAAAGCCCATTGCTTTGGCTTTTTGGCGACTCATAACCAGCAGCAGGGAAGCGCCATCGTTGAGCGGGCAACAATTTCCTGCCGTCACGCTGCCATCGGCGACAAACACCGGTGCCAGTTTTTCTAGCGCGGACAGTGAGGCATTGGCGCGCGGACATTCGTCCAAAAACAGGGTTTTTCCCTGTAGATCGAGCGACACAATCTCTTCACTAAACAAGCCGTTGTCGATGGCTGCGACCGCGCGTTGGTGACTTCGCAGGGCAAACAGGTCCTGTCGTTGTCGGCTAATGGCACATTTTTGCGCCACGTTTTCTGCGGCGACGCCCATCTCTGGATCGCCAATTTCATCTGGTGAAAATCGCGCACGGCCATAAAAGCGCGGCATGTGTTTCAGGCTTTGCGGCTTCTCAACCCTCCAGGGCGCGGTGCTAACGCTCTCAACGCCCCCGGCAAGATAACATTCCCCCGCACCGGCCTGCACCAGTCGGCAGGCGTGGATCACCGCCTCCAGCCCCGAACCGCACTGACGGTCCAGGGTCACCGCCGGGACGGCGTCGGGAAGCCCGGCATACAACGCGGCCAGTCGCGCGATATTGCCGCCGCCGCCAGTGGCATTGCCAATAATGACCTCATCAATCTGACAGGGGTCGATTCTGTCGCCGCTGAGGATTTTGTCGAACAGGGGGGCGAGCAGTTGCTCCATGCTGACGTTGGCGAACATGCCATAAGCTTTGCCGATCGGTGTGCGGTAGGCTTCAACGATCACCGGCTGATGTTCGTCCGCTGGCTGAAAATAGAGAGGCAGGTTAGTTGATTTCATTATTGTTGAACCTCTTCTCAAGAACGCTGCGCTTGATTTTACCGCTCGGCGTCAGGGGCCAGTGGCTGATTTTGCAAAACTGTGCCGGTATTTTGTATTTTGCTAAATGTGCAAGGCACAGTGCGGGCAGCTGGCTTATTTCGATGATGTCGCTTTCGAAAAAGGCGATAAGCTTTCTGCCTCGGTAATCGTCTTCAACCGCCATGACTATCGCCTCGATCATTCCCGGCAGCGATTTAAGCACTGACTCCACTTCAGACAGATAAATATTATTGCCGCCGCTGACGATCATATCGCCGCTACGGCCGATAACGACTAAGCATCCCATCTCATTAATATAACCGATATCGCGCACGCTCGAGCCATAAGGCTTAGTCGTAAAGGCTTTACCGTCATCACCCCACAGGTAGCCTGAACAGACCTGTTCACTGGTAAGATAAATCGTACCTGGCGTATTTTGTGGCAGAGCGTTGCCGTTCTCATCGCGAATAGACCAACTGACCTCTGGGAAAGGCTGGCCAACGGTGGAGAGTTGGTCATCGACGTTTGCATCATCAAGCGTTGATACGGCAATAAAGCCCAGCTCTGAAGCGCCATAATATTCCTGCACTCGGGCATTGGGGAAAATTGAACGCGCATGGCGATAATGGTTCATTTCCAGTTTGGCACCGGCTGAAAGCAAATGCGTGACATGGATTAACGGCGGTTGGCCGGTCGATTTTAAACGCGAAAACGCGGTCAGCATGGTCGGCACTAATACCAGTCGCTGTATCGGGTGCTGAGCCAGAATATCCAGCGCCTCGGCGGCGTCCCATTTTTCCATACAGTAAAAAGTCGTTCCGGCATCCAGCGCTTCATTCATGCAATACAGGCCAATGCCGTGAAATAGTGGGCCGGGGAACAGGGTTGAATTCGCCTGGGCCAGGTCAAAAATCTGATAGCCATTCTTGAAGCTTATCCGCCATGAGTGGCGCGAGCGGCTAAAGGCTTTCGGCGTGCTGGTGGTGCCCGAGGTAAAATTAATCAGAAACGGCGTGGGCGTGTCGACATGGCGGGTTACAGCCGCAGCATCATGCTCTGAGGTTTCAGTGTGTATCTCTTCCACGGCAAGGGTGCGGATTGCCAGTTCTTCTGCCAGCGTCAGCAAATGATTTTGGCACTTTTTAACCAGCAGTAAATCGGGCTGCAGGCGGCTCAGTACGTCACGCAGCTGCTCGATGGGAAGCTGCGGGTCAATCACGGCGCAAACATTTTGTCGAGCGGTAGCGGCCAGCCAGGCAGGAGGAAACTCGAGACTGTTCCCCAGCGCCACCGCAACCATTGGACCGCAGGCAATCGAAGGATCACGCCCGCTATCGCCTGCTGTTTCTATAATCTTGCCGAAAATAGACAGGGTGCGCAGCCACAGCTGTTGCCAGCTAAGCGTTTTGCTGCCAACATTGATCGCTGTTTCTGAGCCTTTCAGTGCCGCGTGAGCGCAGACTTTATCGTGAATCGGCATGGCTAGGCTTTGCCTTGCGCGGCATCAGCCTCGATAAAGGTAAAGTTATTAATCAGCTGCTCGCGCGTCTCTTGTGGAATAGGGCGGGGCTTATTGTCGTCAATATTTACACAGACCCAAACTAATTTCCCTTCGGCACAAATAACCGCTTTATCTTTAATTTCAAGTTTGATGTTAAAGATTAAACTGCTATTTCCCAGCTTTTCAATATAAACAGCCGGAATCACCACGTCGTCAACGGTCAGCGGATGGAGGAATATTGCCTCGCATTTTTTCACATGATAGGATACGCCCGATGTAGCGGGTCGGAAATATTGTATCATTTCATTCGCGCGTAATTGGTTAACTACGGCGTCTTCAAAGTAATCTAAATATACTGAATTATGCACATGACCGTTAAGATCTATATCGCGCATTGACACTCGAAACGAGTCGATCTCATTATGACTCTTCATTTATACGACCCATTCTAACAAACCCAAGACGTTTTTCTCTGAAGAAAATTTTACATGAAAGATAAAGCGCTCACCAGAGCAATAGTCAGAGAGTTCGGCCCAATCCAGGACGTGGTGCAGCTTGAAAATTTGCCGTTGCCTGAGCTGGCGGCGGGCGATGCGCGTGTCAAAATGGTTTATGCCACTATCAATCCTTCAGACATTATCACCATTTCCGGAGCCTATCGCTCGCGCATTTCCGTGCCTTTTGTTCCGGGATTTGAAGGCGTGGGCGTGATTGAACATGCCCCTGCAGGGAGTCATTTGCCGGTTGGGCAGCGCGTATTGCCGATTGGCAGCATGGGTAACTGGCAGACTTTCAAAGATACTAAACCGGAATGGTGTTTTAGCTTACCTGATTTTGTTAACGATCGGCAGGCTGTTAACAGCTACGTTAACCCAATGACCGCGCTGCTGATGCTGACCGAGACATTGGATCACAAACCAGGCCAGCGGATCCTGATCAACGCTGCTAACTCGGCGATCGGCAAGATGCTGATCCGTATCGCTAATCGCATGGGCCTGACGCCAATTGCCGTGGTGCGCAAACAGGAAAATATCGATATCTTTGAAGGCTATACGCTGGAAAATGTGCTGAACTCCAGCGATGCAGCCTATCCTCAGGCTTTAGAAAGAATCAAACGCAGCGGTGGGATCGATGCCATTTTTGACTGCATTGGCGGCGATGAGTCGTTAATCTTCGCAGACACGCTGGTCCCTGGTGGGCAGTTTATTCACTACGGTTTGCTTTCCGGCAAGCCCGTACCGCCGCTGTTTTGGCGCTCGCGGCCGGATATTCGCTTTATGAATTTCCATTTGCGCCAGTGGATCCATAGCCAGGATAAATCGCTAGTGCAAATGAGAATTAATGAAGTCATGGCGTTAATTCATGATGGCGTGGTGCATACCGAAATCGCCACGGCTTTTAGCCTGAATAATATTGCCGAGGCTATTGAAGCGGCAATTTCCGGTGAGTTAAAAGGCAAGATTTTAATCGAAATATAATTTTTGATAGCCGTAATTAAAATAAAAAAAGCTGCGCGGGATATTGCGCAGCTTTTTTATTGATTTTTGGACTGTATTATCGGCTTTCTAATGTTGGATACGCCTTTCTCACCGGCCTGACAATCAGTACAGTCAACGCGATTTTAATAATATCACCCGGAATAAAGCCCATTGCGCCGATAAATGCCTGACCCAAGCTTATCTTGGCAAAGGCTGAAATCCAGGGAATACCCGACGCGTAAATAATAATAATCCCACCCAAGGTGACAAATATCGCTTCTTTCAGCACTGACAGTGAGCGAATATTTTTCTCATACAGAAAACCAATCACTAATGCGGCAATCGGCCACGCCAGAATAAAACCACCGCTAGGCCCCAGGAATATCCCAAGACCACCACGGCCACCGGCCAATAGCGGTAATCCGACCATCACCAGCAGATCAAATAATACCATCGCCAGTGCGCCACGTTTGGCACCGGCAATCGCACCGGCCAGCATTGGCCCCATAGACTGTGCAGTGATAGGTACGGCAATAATAGGCAAAGTAAATGCCGGGAATAAACCCATCGCAGCGGTAATTGCCGCAAATAAGGCGATATAAACAATATCTTTAGTCGACATCAGGGGTCTCTTTTTTAACTTTTTTATTTTTGCGATAGGGCGATTGGGGATCATAGGCCCGCGCTTCAAGGGCTGCGGCGATGCTGTCAGCCATTTTCAAGGTGCGAACAATAACCGGAATGGCAACGGCGATCACGCTATTATTTAATCCCCGCGCTTTTTGCGCCTCGCGAACCTCTTGAGTAATTGCCGCCAGCACAGGAATAAAACGCAGCGCCAGCGAAAGGGCCAGGCTAATTTTTGCGGGGTTAACACCGATGAGATATAACCAGCTTAGCCTTTTCTCCAGCGCCTCGATCATATCAGAGCTGCGAGTGGTCAAGGTAATTAGCGAAGCAGTTAGCATTAGGGTGCTTAAACGTACCACCACTAATACCCCGGACTGCCAGTTAACCATGAGCAGCTGGACAACAAACAGCAGCACCAGAATGGCAAAAATAGGTTTGATCTGCGCCAGCATAACGTTAGGTCTAATACCGGCCAGCGGATAAAGCAGCACGACAACGGCGAGCGCCGCTGCGGCGAAAATAATATTGGGGAATACAAACAGCAGTGTTCCCAATACCGCCAGAATTAAGATTTTCAGACCCGGCGGAGTGCGATGAATAAGGGAGCTGCCGGGCATATACTCGCTGATGGTCATGACATCATCCTGACGTAGGCGGGCAGAGCAACGGCAGGAATATCATCAATAACTACTTTGCCGTGATCGAACACCAGAACCCGGTCAAATTCCTGCAAGAACTCAAGATCGTGTGAAATAACGATGGTTTTTTGTTCCATTTCGTCAATGGCCTGCGCAATGCGTTTCTTGTTGCGCAGGTCCAACAAGGTCGTCGGTTCATCGAAAACAATATAATCTGGCTGCATGACCAGCAAGCCCGAAATAGCCATAAGTTGTTTTTGGCCGCCGCTTAATAAATGCGAAGGGTGCTGGCGGAATGACTCCATATCGTAGCGGGCGAGAGTGGCATCAATGCGCTCGCGAATCACCTCTTTAGGCAATCCCAGGTTTTTCATCCCAAAGGCTAAATCTTCTTCCACGATAGGGAAAACAATCTGGTTATCGGGATTCTGAAATACGAAACCAACTTTGCGTCGCACGGCCTTGCCTTCATTACGGGTGTTCAGCCCATCGACAATGACGTCCCCGTGTTGCGGGATCAGCAAACCGTTAAGCAAACGCGCAAAGGTGCTTTTGCCACAGCCATTGCTGCCGACGATGCCAATACGTTTTTCATCGAGTTGCAGGCTGATACCATCGAGCACCTGTCGATCGCCGAAAGCGTGTGAAACCTGTTTTAATTCCAGCATTTACTGATTACTCATTATTTTGACAATCTGGGCTCATGGGCATGAGAAAGGTTACAACACGCGAATAATATCGATATCACCGGCGTTGTAATTTGTGATTTTGCCATCTTCATTTTTTAGGCAAATATGACCTTCGGCCGTTACGCCAGTGCAAATTCCGGTCGCCCATTCGGTGCGATCGCGGTCGAGGGAGATGCGTAACGGTTCACCACGACCATACAAATGGGCATTATAACGTTCACAAATTGGTGTAAAGCCAGATTCAAGCCACTGATTTAAATAAGTATTCCAACTCTGCGTTAGCGCCTGTGCCAGCTCCTCGAGGCTAATTTTTACCTTATCGGCCAGTGAGAAAGTCTCATAAGGCACGTTTTCAGGCCGGCTTACCAGATTCACGCCAATGCCAATGTAGAGAACCTTGCCGACCAGTTCAATCAGAGTGCCCGAGACTTTATGACCGTTAATCAGCATGTCATTAGGCCATTTGATTTTCACCGTGGCGCTGTCTTGCAGCAGCGGCTGGAGAATATCGTGCAGCGCCAGCCCGGTCATTAGCGCCAGCGTCGGCAAATCGGCGCGAGAGAGCGGGGCGGGAATGGCAAAGGTCAGGGCCAGATTACCGGCAGGGGTTTGCCATACTCGGTCAAATCTTCCTCGCCCTGCGGTCTGACGCTCGGCCGCGACGGCAAAGCCCGGTGCCTTGCCAGCATCAACCAGACGTTTAGCCTCGCTGTTGGTGCTGTCGATTTCTTTGTAAAAGGTGATTTCCATTATTTTCTCATCCGACCAATAGTCAGTTGCTCAACCATTGCTGCGGGTGATAACGACATAATAAAGTCTATGGCCCGGCAAATATCTGCCGTCTCAATCATTTCATGTGTCGCCAGACCGGAACCTTGCGCCATCTCGGTATCAACCACATCCGGGCATAGCACGGTAACCTTGATGCCTTGCGAAGCCAGTTCGCGGCTCAATGAAAGGCTATACCCCACCAGCGCGTGCTTGCTTGCCGCATAACCGGCGATGCCCCCGAAAGCCTGAATACCGCTCACTGAAGAGAGATTGAAGATGCGCCCGTTTTTCGAACGAGCCAACGCGGGAATGCACAGCTGGCACAGGTGATGAATTGCCGTGACGTTAGTGTCGAGCATGGCGCTGAAATCACCCAGCGTGGCCTGACTGGAGCCGGGACGAAAAATACCCGCCGCATTGACCAGCACATTCAGATG
>CAWUIY010000195.1:0-9171 GCA_963922555.1 uncultured Serratia sp.
CGCGTCTGCAGCAGGATCCTCCGCGCAACGTCGCAGGAACGGTGTTCGATTTCGTTTCTGAAGGCGTTTCCGAACAGGCCGAACATCTGAAAGCCTACCATGCCATTTCACATCTGGTCGAAACCGATCCGAGTGAGAAAAACATGAACAAGCTGGCGCAGATTATGGAAGTGCTGGATCACCAGGGCCTGTGGCAGCTGGACAGCCGTATCAGCGAAGTGCTGTTGCAACTGGGTCTTAATGGGGATACTGAGCTGTCTGCCTTATCCGGCGGCTGGTTGCGTAAAGCCGCGCTGGGCCGCGCGCTGGTGAGCAATCCAAAAGTCTTGCTGCTCGACGAACCGACAAACCACCTGGATATCGAAAGTATTGCCTGGCTTGAGGAATTCCTGAAGGAGTTCCAGGGCAGCATTATCTTTATCTCGCACGACCGTTCATTCATCCGCAATATGGCGACCCGCATTGTCGATCTCGACCGCGGCAAGCTGGTGTCTTATCCGGGTAACTATGAACTGTATCTGACCAGCAAAGAAGAAGCGCTGCGCGTTGAAGAACTGCAGAACGCCGAATTCGATAAAAAGCTGGCTCAGGAAGAAGTGTGGATCCGTCAGGGCATCAAGGCACGTCGTACCCGTAACGAAGGCCGCGTACGTGCTCTGAAAGCCTTGCGTAAAGAGCGTTCCGATCGCCGTGAGGTGATGGGCACCGCGAAAATGCAGGTTGTTGAAGCAAGCAGCTCCGGCAAGATCGTCTTCGAGATGGAAGACGTTAACTATAGCGTCGAGGGCAAACAGCTGGTGCGTGATTTCTCTGCGCAGGTCATGCGCGGCGATAAAATTGCTCTGGTCGGTCCAAACGGCTGTGGTAAAACCACGCTGCTCAAACTGATGCTGAGCCAGATTGAGGCCGACAGCGGCCGCGTTCACTGCGGCACCAAGCTGGAAGTCGCTTACTTCGACCAGCACCGCGCCGAGCTGGACCCGGAACGCACTGTGATGGACAACCTGGCGGAAGGCAAGCAGGAAGTGATGGTCAACGGTCGCTCACGCCACGTGCTGGGCTACCTGCAAGACTTCCTGTTCCACCCTAAACGTGCCATGACCCCGGTCAAGGCGTTGTCTGGCGGTGAGCGTAACCGTCTGCTGTTGGCAAAACTGTTCCTGCGTCCAAGCAACCTGTTGATTCTCGATGAGCCAACCAACGACCTGGATGTTGAAACACTTGAACTGCTTGAAGAGCTGATCGACAGCTACCAGGGCACCGTGATGCTGGTAAGCCACGACCGTGAATTTGTCGACAACTCGGCGACCGAATGCTGGATTTATGAAGGCAACGGCGTGATCAACAGCTATGTCGGCGGTTACCACGATGCGCACCACCAACGTAGCTCGCAGCGTATTTTACGCCAGTCGGCTCCGGTCGAGGCCAAGCCTGCGACGGCTAAATCCGAGCCGGTAAAACGCACTGCCAATAAAATGAGCTACAATCAACAGCGCGAGCTGGAACAGTTGCCTCAGAAAATCAGCGAGTTGGAAGTGCGTATTGAAGACCTTGGCAAGCAGATGAGCGACGCCAGTTTCTTCACGCGTCCTCACGATGAAACCCAGCAAGTGCTTAACGCCCTTGCCAGCGCCGAGCTAGAGTTAGAGCAGGCGTTCGAGCGCTGGGAAGCGCTTGAAGCTCAGAAGAACGGCTAAGGTCGCGTCTTGCTTCTGCCGTCTCTCCCTGGGGAAAGACGGCAGAAGTGTCGTTTTTCCCGTGTTTCGCCATTGAGGAGTTGAATGTGTGTTCACACTCTAATGACCCGCACATCTTGTGTCCCCAGTGCGATCTGTTAGTAACACTGCCTGCTTTGCAATTTGGCCAGAAGGCCAACTGTCCTCGTTGTAAAACTACGCTCACCACCCGCTGGCAGGAACCGCGCAAACGCCCCGTTGGCTACGCGCTAAGCTCGCTGTTTATGCTGGTGCTGGCTAATCTGTTCACGTTCGTGAATATGAACGTCAAAGGGATTAGCAGTCAGATCACCCTGATTCAAATTCCCCAGGTGTTGGTAAGCGATAACTACGCCAGTATTGCCTCGCTATTTATGGTTGTCGTGCAGCTGATCCCGGCGTTTTGCATGCTGTCGATCATCATTCTCTGCGGCGGTATTGGCTTGCCCAGAAAATGGAAAATCCGCATTGCCTGGGTGCTATTTCATCTCAAGGCCTGGTGCATGGTTGAGATTTTCCTTGCCGGGGTATTAGTCAGCTTCGTGAAACTGATTGCCTACGGTGAAGTCGGCGTTGGCACCAGCTTTGTGCCTTATGTCTTGTTCTGTCTGCTCCAGGTGCGCGCGTTTCAGTGTACCGATCGTTTCTGGCTGTGGAATCAGGCAGCCCCGGCACCGAAGATTGTTCAACCGCTGCGCGTCGGCCAAAGTGGACTATCACAGGGGTTGCGATCGTGCGCGTGCTGTATGGCCATTCTGCCCGTGGAGCAGGAAACCTGTTCTCGCTGCTTTAGCAAAGGCTATGCCCGTAAAAAGAACAGTCTGCAATGGACAATGGCGCTGCTGATCACCTCTTTAATGCTGTATATCCCGGCGAATATGATGCCAATTATGGTCACCGAGTTTCTGGGTACCAAAATTACTTCAAATATTATGGCGGGCGTGGTGCTGCTTTGGAGTGAGGGGTCGTACCCCATAGCGATGGTCATTTTTATCGCCAGTATTATGGTGCCTTCGCTAAAAATGCTGGCCATCGGCTGGCTCTGCTGGGATGCCAACGGCAATAAGAATATCGATCGTGAAAGGCTGCACGGTGTTTACGAAGTCGTTGAACTGGTTGGGCGCTGGTCAATGATCGACGTTTTTGTCATCGCGGTGCTGTCGGCACTGGTCAGAATGGGACAAATAATGAGTATTTATCCAGATATCGGCGCGTTGCTCTTTGCACTGGTCGTGATCCTCACGATGTTCGCCGCAAACACATTCGATCCCCGTCTGATTTGGGATCGCTCAGGAACCTTTGAAACCAAGGAGCAACTCGATGGCGGAAACTAAGCCTTCCCACGAGGAAAATAAAGCAGGGGTCGCAGAGGTCGGCAAGATTAAACGCTGGTCGCCTGTGTGGATCATTCCCATCCTGACTGCCTTGATTGGTGGCTGGATCCTGTTCTATCACTTTAGCCATCAGGGGCCAGAAGTGACCCTGATCACCTCGTCGGCTGACGGCATTGACGCCGGTAAAACGACGATCAAAAGCCGCAACGTTAACGTTGGGCAGGTTGAGAGTGTGACGCTGAGCGATAACCTGCAACAGGTGATCATCAAGGCCCGTCTTTATTCCGGCATGGAAAAAATGCTCAAGAATGATTCGGTGTTTTGGGTGGTCAAGCCGCAGGTAGGACGTGAGGGGATTTCTGGTCTCGGCACGCTGCTTTCCGGGGCATATATCCAGCTGCAACCTGGTTCAAAAGGCGAAGAGAAAGAGCAGTATCAGCTGCTGGATTCTCCACCGCTGGCTTCTCCAGATGCACAAGGTATACGCGTGGTGTTGACCAGCGATCGTGCAGGTCAGTTGAATCCGGGCGATCCCGTGTTGTTCCGCGGATTCCAGGTCGGTACGGTTGAAACCAGCCACTTTGATCCGGCCTCGCGCCAGCTGCGTTATCAGATCTTTATTCGCGCTCCTTACGACAGTCTGGTCACCACAAACGTCCGTTTCTGGAAAGACAGCGGCGTTAACTTTGATATGTCATCGTCGGGTATTCGCGTCGAGATGGGCTCGCTGACTACGCTGTTTACCGGGGGGGTCAGCTTTGACGTGCCGGACGGCTGGCAGCGCGGAGAGAAAGCCGAAAACAGCTCGACTTACGCCTTGTTTAACGACCAACGCAGCATCCAGGATTCGTTGTACACCACACATACCGACTATGTACTGTTCTTTAGCGATTCGGTTCGTGGCTTGCAGCCTGGTGCTTCGGTAGAGTTCCGCGGCGTTCGTTTGGGTACCGTCGCCCAGGTTCCTTACGTCAAATTTGGTATGGCGCGACAAATCGACAGCGGTTACAGCATTCCTGTGCTGATCCGTGTCGAACCTGAGCGCTTTACCAAGCTGTTAGGAAAAGACTTCAATCTGGATCAGCAACTGCAGGATGCACTTAAGCATGGTCTGCGTGCTTCCCTGAAATCGGCCAATTTGCTGACCGGATCGCTGTATGTTGATTTGGACTTCTATCCTAATGCCAAACCGTGGACCGGACCGCGAACGCTGGAAGGTCAGGCTTTACTGCCAACGGTAAGCGGCGGACTGTCGCAGATTCAGCAAAAAGTGATGGCAACGCTGGATAAAATTAACAGCCTGCCGCTGAATCCAATGATAAGTGAAGCGACCAAAACGCTGGCGCAGAGCCAGAAAACGCTGCAGTCGACGCAGAAAACCATCGATTCGCTCAACGCCATTGTGGCGAGCAAAGAGATGAAAAATCTGCCACAAGACATGCAGAAAACGCTGTTGCAGCTTAATCGCAGTATGCAGGGCTTCCAGCCTGGTTCACCGGCCTATAACAAAATGGTTGCTGATATGCAGCGTCTGGATGAAACCTTGCGTGAACTGCAACCCGTGCTCAAGACTCTGAATCAGAAGAGTAATGCGCTGGTATTCGCCGCCCCAGGGCAAGATGATCCTCAGCCGAAGAAGGCCAAATAATGAAAAAATGGATACCTGTTGTCTTAGCGTTGTTTTTGGCTGCCTGTAGCAGCGACGGTAAAAAAACCTACTACCAGCTGCCGACGATTAACAGTCCGGCGCCGGTTGCGGTGATGAGTACGGGCGGTGGCTTGACGCCGCCAACCGAACAGCCAAAACTGTGGGTCTCATCGGTCACCGTGGCCGATTTTCTCGGCACTTCAGGTCTGGTTTATCAGACCAGCGACGTGCGTTACGTCATGGCGGCCAACAATCTGTGGGCGAGCCCACTCGACCAGCAGCTGCAACAGTCGCTGCAAAGCTATCTGGGGCGCAGTCTGCCGGGCTGGGTGGTCTCCAGTCAGCAGGCCAGTGACGGTAAGCAGGAGCAGCTTTCAATCAACGTGACGGGCTTCCACGGCCGTTATGATGGCAGGGCGGTGATTAGCGGAACATGGACGCTAACTCGTGATGGCCAGGTGACCCAGCACAACTTTGATATCGAATTGAAGCAGCAACAGGATGGCTATGATGCGCTGGTCAGAACTCTGGCTAGCGGATGGCAGCAGGAAGCAAGCAGCATTGCATCACAAATAAGATAAATTCTTTTTATTGGCTCGATTAAAAATCCTGATTTCTTCTTAGGAAGAGGTCGGGATTTTTTTATGGCGATCAGGTGGATGGGGCTTTGGCTTGCGCGATTAGCTTGCGTGCAATCTATAAAGATAGCGTAATATTGTGACAATGGCGTGAATTTTGCGCATTGACCTGCAAGACGATCGAGGCTATTTGTTAGGGGTGGACGCAGAAGAGCGCCACTGTTTTCTTTCCACTTGACCTGAATAATGAGGGACACGAGGCATGAAGAGACAAAAACGCGACCGCCTGGAACGAGCACAATCACGTGGATATCAAGCCGGTATTGGAGGACGTTCGAAAGAAATTTGTCCTTACCAATCATTGGACCAACGGTCACACTGGCTTGGAGGTTGGCGAGAAGCCATGGAGGTCAGGGCAGTTAACGCCTAAGCTGCACCTGACAGAAAAGGGATAACCTCCGCCCGCGGCGGAGGTTTTTTGCGAAACATTTTCCGAAACCGCAATCACTTCCAGTTTGCCTCAGATCTCGACGTTATTTTCCTGCATCATTTGTTCTTTCATGGCTTTGGTCATTCTAAACGGCTCAGCGGGTTTATCTATTACCAGGCTCTTGTCTCGCAGGCTATCTTCGAGAATACCCAAAATCTGTCTATCAACTTCACTGTCAAATTTACGCGCAAATAAATCTGGGCTGGCCAGCAGAAAATCGGCGTCGTTAGCCGTGAAATCACGAGGACGAAGTTTGACCGTCCCCATTGGTATCCAGTCAATTGCACGCAAGTCATCGTTGACCAGCTGAGGTTTAAAACTGGTGTTCATCATTACGGTCTGGAAAAAGCCTTCATCGGCGATCAGCGTATTGCGATAAAAGTCTTTAAACTTTTTAATCTCAGGACTGTGGGTGACGAATTCGCAAAACTCTCGGCTGAGTATCATCCACTGGTTGCCAATATACGGCGTGATATTGGGGATAAATTTGCGCTCAATGATCGGCTCTGATACGACTTCATTGGCATTTTCATAAACATAGTGATGGATACGATGCAGTGTATCTGGGCGATCTTTTTTCTGATCGAGCACTTTTATAAATTCTTTACCAGGATGAGCAGACAGATAATCGCGAATATATTCTTGAGACTTCAGCGGGAAATCCTGACCGCTTAAATTGATAAAAAACTTCCACTTGTTGCTCATCTTCAACAATTTATTGATACCGCGCAGTTCGGCATCAACCAGGCTGTAGCCGCCCCAAAATGCATTTTCGCTTTTCAGCAGCGTGGTATTCGGAAAATGGCTAAGGAATTCTTTTATTTGTTCCTGCAGTATCGGGCCTGAACGTTTATCAATATGTACAACATAATGATTTTCAAGATGATAAATAGCTTTGAACAGGCGTTTGAACTGATTTGGAAAACGGTGAACCAACAAAAGATAGGCGATCATAATGGGACCCTGGGTGAGCCATTCTTCTGTCTACATTTATATTTAATCAACGCACGGCAAATTATGCCGGTAAGCTGACTCAGGCAAACAAAATAAGGATAAAAACTAAAATGAAAACCCCCGTCTAAATCTATCAAGGACGGTGGCGGCACATGTCACTATTAAGTAAAGAATTGACGAGCTTGGAGAGGAAAGATGGAATGAATTGCGAAAGACAAACAGCAATGCTTCTGCGCCACTATAACACAGTAGTAAGGGCAACAGTTGGAATGCTGCAGATAAACGTGTCATCGCCATTCAGAGTGTTTCACGGCAATAAAAAAAGGCAGAACCCATGAGGATCCTGCCTTTTATCGATGCGAGAATTTTTAGAAAGCGCCGGTGTCTTTGAACAGACCCACTTTCAGATCGGTGGCGGTGTAGATTACCTGGCCATCAACCAATACTTCACCATCTGCTACGCCCATGATCAGTTTACGGTTGATCACGCGCTTGAAGTGCAGACGATAAGTCACCAGTTTTGCTGTTGGCAGAACCTGGCCGGTGAATTTAACTTCACCCACGCCCAGCGCACGACCTTTGCCTTCGCCGCCCAGCCAGCCGAGGTAGAAACCTACCAGCTGCCACATAGCGTCGAGACCCAGACAACCAGGCATTACCGGGTCACCAATAAAGTGGCAAGCGAAGAACCATAAATCTGGATTAATATCCAATTCGGCTTCAACGTAGCCCTTATCGAAGTTACCGCCTTCAACGGACATCTTGACGATGCGATCCATCATCAGCATATTGCCCGATGGCAATGGTGGTCCTTCTGCCCCGAAAAGTTCACTTCGGCCGGAGGCTTCTAGGTCTTCTTTCGTATAGGAATCGCGTTTTTCTACCATGTCTTATGTAAGCCTTATTGTATTGAAGCACGCATGTTAGCTAACACCTGTAAGCTGAACAAGTCCGATCAGCTGCGACCGAACCAGCTCAACCAGCGAAGAGGCCAAATAAACCGCGGACGTTCCGCCGCGGAAACCAAAGCAATTCGTTCCTGAATTAGCCCCAACAAGTTAGGGCTTTCCTGTTCTTCTTCGCCAACAGTATAAAGTAAGCCTGTCAGTATAGGGAGAGCATCCGCTGCATTTTCAACCGCCCACAGGTGGAATGTTCCCTCGCGCACGGCGTCGATAACCTGCTGATGCAGGCAGAGATTACGCACATTAGCCATCGGAATAATCACGCCCTGCTTGCCGGTTAAACCGCGGCGTTGGCAAACTTCGAAGAACCCTTCGATTTTCTCGTTAGCGCCACCGATAGGCTGCACGTTACCGAACTGATCGACAGAGCCTGTGACCGCAATTTGCTGATTGATAGGCTGCATCGCGAGGGCGCTTACCAGCGCGCAAAGTTCTGCCAGGGAAGCGCTATCGCCGTCTACTTCACCGTAAGACTGTTCAAAAACAATTGAGGCTGAGAAGGGCAGAGGCTGATCGAGTTCAAGTTCGGCAATCAGGAAAGCCTGCATGATCATCATGCCTTTGGCATGAAGATTACCTCCTAGCTCGGCTTTGCGCTCAACGTCGGTAAACTCGCCGTCGCCAGTATGCACCACGCAACTAATACGCGAGGGTTCGCCAAATGCGCGTGGATGTCCTGGGTACTCCAGCACCGACAGGCCATTGATCTGGCCAATGACTTCGCCGTCGGTTTCGATAAAGATCTGCCCGAGTTCGATTTCATCCTGCATGCGTTCCTGCAGATAGCTTTCACGCCATGCGCGGGTCGAGATTGCTGCGTCAAACGCTTTGGCCGTTAACTGAGGCTCGTCGTTATAAAGTTCCGCTTCCTGCAATTGGGCTGAAAGCCATGACGGGCAAAGCGGGAGACAGCCCTGATCGCTGCTAAAGCGCACGGCTGCTTTCAGCAACTCTGGCCAGGCATCTACCGAAAGACGTGGAATTTCAAGCTCATCCGCCAGCGTATTGACGTAAGCACACCATTTTTCCATGTCGTCAGTGTCGGATAAAGGCAGATCGGCCTCAAATTCTCCGTAGAAGGCAGATTCCAGCAACTCTGGCTCCATATCGTTGAGTTCCCCGAGGGAAACGCGATCGCCAACCAGAATCAGTTTAACGTCGAGCGGCATGGGAGGAATGCTCACCGGCAGTGGCCGTGTCTCGTCAGGAGAAACCCAGTAGTAGCTTTCCTGAGTGATCATTTGCTTGAGGCGTAGCCAAAGCAACGGCTGTGCCAGCAGAGAGCGAACCGAAAGGATCAGCACACCGCCATTAACCTGATGAATTAAACCGGGTTGTAGCTCGATCTGATCTTTATAAACACGAACACAGCCAAAGAGCTGTTCAGCTTCGATCCATTCCTGATAAAGACAGCCTGATGAACCGCTGAAAGGGGCATTAGGATACTGCGCGGGCTTAACCTGGATCTTGCGCCCGTCAATCTGATA
>CAWUIY010000196.1:0-8999 GCA_963922555.1 uncultured Serratia sp.
ATGGATGGGTATTTTTATTGACGGGCTGGCTCAATTCCTCGATACCGCCTTCAAGAAAGATTTCAACGTCGAGGAGTTTTCCGCTGAAGTGAGCTCAACGCTGGGTTCAGAACTCTATCTACTTCGAATTGAGGGGATAAAAGCGGATGATTCTCAGGACAAAGTCACTTTCGCGCAGGCGTTTGACCGCGACGTGGTGAACTTCTCAAGAACCGGCACCTATGCCCATACTATCAGCAACGGTAAAGTCGCCCTTTATGTCACCCTGAAAAATCTCGGTAACGATGAAAGGCTGCTTTATAAAAATGGTCAGGTGCAATACTGGCGACTGGGTAGTCTGATTACTATCTAATATTACTCCGCAATGAGCACCCTGACTCCAAGCGCTTCAAAGGCAGCCCAGGCTTCCGCGCTAATACCACTGTCGGTGATCAAATAATGAATTTTTGACCATTCACAAGGTAGAGCGAACATCGAAACTTTGTCGATTTTGCTGGAGTCAGCGACCACATAAACCACGTTAGCCGACTGAATCATGGCGCTTTTCACTTTAATATCGGTCTCACTGGGAAAACTCAGTCCCGCGCGCGGTGAGATACAGGCAGTCGCCAGGAAAAGCTTCTCGGCTAACACGTTTTCGAAGAAACTCGCGGCTTTTTCGCCAGAGGTTGATAGTGTCGGAAACTTGAAAGTCCCGCCGGTGAGTAAAATATTCACCCCCGGTTCTCCGCCAAGTTGCAGGGCAATATTCACTGCCGTGGTGATCACCGACAGCCGTTTGATATGCCCCAGATGATTGGCTATTGCTGTTGTAGTGGTGCCAGAATCGAGAATTAACGTATCCCCCGGCTCGATAAAACTCGCCGCCAGACGCCCAATGGCATCTTTTTCCCGAAGCTGAGTCTGACGCTCCAACAGCATGGCATGAGTATTTTGTTTGCCATCCATCAATGTGGCACCGCCGTGAAACCGCTGAACGTGTCCCTGTTTTTGCAATACTCGCAAATCAGTTCGGATAGTCGCTTCAGTAAGGTCAAAAGCATCAGTAAGCATTTTCACTGTGACAGTACCATCTTCCCTGATCATTTCTAATATCTTGTCGCGACGATGTTGCATGTCGGCCAATTGCTCGCTTTTGCTTTTCAATTGAAATACTCCTTTGCCGTCCAATGCCTTCATCTTAACCGCCATAATGCCCTAAAACTTGCATAATTTATTCATCTTCGCCGCTGATTTGCGGCATGTCTCGCGACTTAACAAAAATTCTAATCTTGCTAACGAGTAAATGCGAGGTTCAATTTTTTTAATTTTACATTTTCATATGAAAATCAACTTGACCATTGTTGTGACAAAATCAGCATTAACAGCAAGTTATGGCCTAATCTTGTTAATGATATTTTGTTAATTATTTGATTTTATTTGTTTATTTCTGATTCATTTCTTTTGTATGAAATTTGATCTGACGCTCATTTTAGCCAAAAACGATAATATATAGTTTTATTCGAAAATGAGTTACGCCGTTAGCGAAACTGTTCATGGGGGCAGGAGGGAGTGGGCGGCAAGTTCAAGACGAGGTGAAGATGGACGCTCAGAAATCGAAAACGTTTCAGGAAATAAAAACCGTCGCCAGGCAGGCGCGCCGATACGTTTTGCAAATGAATCATCATGCGGGTAAGGGCCATACCGGGGCCGATCTTTCTGAAGTCGATATTATCTGCACCCTATACATGGCGGTCATGGATCGAGGTGAAGCACGCCCGGATCAGGATCGTTTTATACTCTCCAAGGGGCACGGTGCAGGGGGATTATATTGCAGCGCGGCGGCGATGGGGCTGCTTGATCCCACTGTGCTTGAACAGTTTATGGGGGACGACACTCTACTGGCCGGCCATCCCGTCCATCAAAAATTACCTGATCTGATTGAAATCAATTCTGGCGGCCTGGGTCACGGCTTGCCCATCGCGGTAGGTCTGGCCCTGGGTAACAAAATAAGTGGTCGCGCCCATCGTCGCGCTTTTGTTTTGCTCGGTGATGGCGAACTGGCGGAAGGCTCCAACTGGGAAGCCGCCATGTCTGCCAGCAAATTCAAACTTGATAACCTGATCGCCATCGTTGACCGCAATCGCCTTCAGCTGGCAGGCAAAACGGAAGACATTATGCCGCTGGAACCGCTGGCCGATAAATGGCGTGCTTTTGGTTTCGAAGTCCTTGAATGCGACGGCCACGATCCGGCGTCAATTCATGCCGCGGTTACTCAGCCTTCACAGGGCAAGCCTCGGGTGATCCTTGCCAATACCGAAAAAGGTCACGGGATTTCGTTTATGGCAAACGTACCATCCTGGCATCACGCGGTGCCTAACGATCAACAGTTGGCCCAAGGGCTGGCAGAGCTGGAGGAGTGAATATGCAAGACTTACGCGATGCTGTGGTTTCAACGCTTATCGACCAGCAAGAGCTGGGTGCCAACCTGTCGGTAATGGTGGCAGACTCAACTTCCACCTCGAAAATCGGTCCTTTCGAAAAAGCTTATCCCGATCGGGTTATCAATGTCGGGATTGCCGAGCAGAACATGGTCGGGATGGCGGCAGGCGTGGCTCTTAGTGGTCACGTAGTGTTTACCGCCAACGCAGCACCTTTCCTGTTTGCTCGTTCTAACGAACAGATGAAAAACGACGTTTGCTATTCAGAAACCAATGTGAAAATGCTCGGCCTGAATGCCGGATTTGCCTATGGGCCGCTGGGCGCTACCCATCACTGTACCAATGATATTGCTATCGCCCGCACCCTTGGCAATTTGCAGGTGTTTGCGCCAGCCGATGCCAGCCAGGCAGAGGCGATCGTCAAACATGCCATCAAGCATAAGGGACCTGTTTACATCCGCATGGACAGCGACAAGCTGCCGGTGCTGCACGATGACTATCATTTTATCCCCGGCGAGCCTGACGTATTGGCGCAGGGCCGCGACGTCGTGGTGTTTACTCTCGGCACACTGGCCCATGAAGCCCTTGCTGCAAGGGATCACGGCTGTAACCCGACGGTAGTTTCTCTGCCTTCGCTTTGGCCGCTGGATGAACTGGCGGTGGTGGAATTAATTAAATCTCATAAAAAAGTGATCACTATGGAAGAACACGCATTGAGCGGTGGCCTTGGAACCATCATCGGTGAGTTAATCCTTAAACATCGCCTGACTCAGCCGTTACAGGCCTTTGGCATTCCGGCTTACGAGTTTACCCATAGCAGCAGCCGCGCCACGCTGCGTCGCCAATTTTCAATCGATACCGCAGGACTGGTCGCTGCCCTGAATGGGTTATCGACTTCCGCTGCTAGAGAGGCCACCAATGAGCACTAATCAGTACGATGTCAATTTGCGCTACGGCGTGGATACAAGCCTGTCGCTGGAGGGCAAGGTAGTGGTGGTCACTGGCGGTTTGGGCGGTATTGCGATGGCCAGCAACCGCATGATGCTAGAAAAAGGCGCGCGCCTTGCGCTGTTGTATCCGGCATTCGAAAGCGCGGTGCAGAAGACGGTCCTTGAGGAACTCGGCAGCGAAAACGTCGATTATTTTGAATGTGACGTCACCGATCCTGCTCAGGTCAGTAAGGTATTTCAGCAGGTTGAGCGTCAATGCGGGCAGATCGATATTTTGGTCAACTGCGCAGGCTACGTGCACCTTGAACCGGCAGTTGAAACCTCTTTCGAACAATGGCAGAAAAATTTGGCGGTAAACCTGACTGGACCGTTCCTCTGCTCGCAGGCTGCGGCTCGCAGTATGATTGCCCGTGGCAAGGGCGGCAAGATTATCAATATCGCTTCGCAAGCCGCTTCTATCGCTATCGATAATCATCTGGCCTATACCTCGGCGAAAGCCGGACTGTTAGGCATGACCAAAGTGATGGCCAAGGAGTGGGCGCCGTTTCGTATTAATGTAAACACGCTTTCTCCGACCGTAGTACTCACCCCGATGGGCGAGAAAGCCTGGCGTGGCGAAAAAGGCGAAGAGATGAAAAAGCTCATCCCCCTTGGACGCTTTGCCTACACCGACGAAATCGCTGCCGCGATCCTGTTCTTCTCCAGCAACGGTAGCGACATGATTACCGGAGCAGACCTGATGATTGATGGCGGCTTTACCATCTGGTAAGCGACAGCAGGCAGTAAAGAAGTACAAGAACGGCGTTCACCCTACAAAACTACAACGCCAAAGCTCTTAAAAAACAATAACATTGAGAGAACATCACCATGAAAAGAAATCTTGCCCTGTTAACTGTTCTTGCAACGCTGGTCGTACCCCCAGCCTTTGCAGTTGAAAAAGGCACCATGGCCATTTTAGTCAACTCGCTGGACAATCCTTACTATGCCGCAGAGGCTCAGGGCGCCAAGACCAAGGCCGAGTCAATGGGTTACAAGACGCTGGTTCTATCACACGGTGAAGATGTTAAACGCCAGGGCGAGCTAATAAGCCTGGTTATTGGTCGTAAGGTTCAGGGCATTATTCTGGACAATGCCGACTCTCAGGCCAGCGTAGCGGCAGTCAAACAGGCGAAAGACGCCGGTGTGCCAGTGGTGTTGATTAACCGCGAGATCCCGGTTGATGGCATTGCCCTGGCGCAAATCTCACATAACAACTTCCAGGCAGGGTCTGATGCCGCCAATGAGTTTGTCGAGAAGATGGGTGAAAAGGGCAATTACGCCGAAATGACCTGTAATCTCGCCGACAACAACTGTGTTACCCGTTCGAAATCCTTCCACAACGTTATCGATCAATACCCGGAAATGAAAATGGTCGCCCGCCAGGATGCCAAGGGTACGCTGATTGACGGTAAACGCATCATGGACAGCATTCTGCAGGCTCATCCAGATATTAAAGGGGTGATTAATGGCAATGGCCCGGTTGCACTGGGTGCCATCGCGGCATTGAAAGCGGCTAATCGCAATGATGTCACTGTGGTGGGTATCGACGGCAGTAACGACGAGCGAGATGCGGTGAAATCAGGAGCCTTATACGCCACGGTGATGCTGCAGGCGCAGGCCATCGCCTCGCAGGGCGTGGAAATTCTCGACCAATATATTCAGAAAGGCAGTTACACCGGCAAAGAACGCATCCTGTTCCGCGGCATTCTGATTAAGAAAGACAACGCTGACAAAGTGAATAACTTTAATTATCAGAAATAACCTAAACCCGCGAATGCGCAGATAAGCCCCGCTGGCCGGGGCTTGGAGGAGAAGCGTAATGTCTAGTCGCTTAATGTGGATCGTGATGGCGTCATTAATATTGTGCAGCTGCCGGATCGTTTCAGAGAAAAAACTGGCGGAGCTGAAAAATCCCCCGAATCCCCATATGGCACAGGCGGCGATGCTGTTTGACCAAAAAATAGCCCCACAAATTATCAGCTCTGCCAAACCGTTGGCCGGGTTGCTGAACCAGATAGACCAGGCCAAAGACTTCGACAGTGCCTGCCAGCAGTTTGGTTATCGCAGTCAGGATGAAAATCCGTGCGTGTTTAGCGCCAGCATCAGTGGAACAGTCAGTGAAGTGAACACCGAATCTCGCAATGGTCAGGTTGTGGTGAAAAGTGACGATCCGAAAGTAGGTGAAGTGAAAGTGCAAATCGGTCCGACTTTCCGTGGCACGGAATTGCGCGACAGCTATCGTGGGTTGAGTTACTCAGATTTTAACGATCAGAATATGTTTGGTGACTTTGGTAAAGCGATCAATCAAAGAGCAATTGCCGCATTGGGTAAACCGACATTCAAAGTGGGCGACAAGATATCCGTCGTCGGCGTTTTCAGCGCCTTCGATACGCCGCAGCCACCCATTATGCTGACGCCGGCGCGCATTACGGCCGACAAATAAGGAGTCGCCATGTTTGAACAACGCAGCAGCGTCGTACAGGCCGAACCTTTTGCCAACCCTTTGCTACAGGGGGATCCGGTGATCATTGAAACGCGCGGCGTGTCGCGGATCTACCCAGGCGTCACCGCGCTGGATGATGTCAATTACCGGGTTTATCGCAACAAGGTCAACGTTCTGATCGGCGAAAATGGGGCCGGTAAGTCAACCATGATGAAGATGCTGGCCGGGGTAGAAGTGCCTTCCAGCGGCGAGATCCTGCTTGATGGCGTGCCTGTCTCGTTAAGTTCTACCCATGATGCAGAAAAGCACGGAATTAGCATCATCTTTCAGGAGCTAAACCTCTTTCCTAATATGTCGATAATGGACAACATCTTTATTGGCAATGAGTTTTTCCAGCGTGGACGCATCAACGTTGAATATCAATACCAGCTTGCGAAGTCATTGCTTGAACGGCTGGAGCTCAATGTTGACCCGCTAACCCCGTTGGCAGAGCTGGCAATCGGGCATCAGCAACTGGTGGAAATTGCTCGTGCGCTTTCGAAAGACACCCGTGTGTTAATCATGGATGAACCGACATCGGCGCTAAGCCAGTCGGAGGTTAAGGTGCTGTTTAATGTGATCGAACAGCTTAAACGTCGCGGGGTCACCATCATTTATATCTCTCATCGACTCGAAGAGCTGATGGAGATTGGCGATCACATCACGGTGTTTCGCGACGGCAAGTTTGTTGCTGAACAGGAAGTCAGCCAGGTCAGTATTCCGTGGATTATTTCCAGTATGGTCGGCGAAAAAGAGAAACACTTCGACTATCAGTGTGCCGAAAAAGGCCAGGCGGTGTTGCAGGCTTCGAGGCTTACCATGCTGCACCAGAACGGCGGGTATTCTCTTAACGATGTCAGCCTTACGCTACATCAAGGCGAGGTGGTGGGAGTCTACGGATTACTGGGCGCGGGGCGGACCGAGCTATTTAAGACGCTGATTGGCCTGATGAAACAGGATTCCGGCGAGATAGTGCTCAAGGGGAAACGCATGGAGCACATGCCGTTTGCCTACCGGCTGGAGCATGGCATGGCTTTGGTGCCGGAGGACCGCCAGGCGGAGGGATTAATTCAGCTACTGTCGATCAAAATCAATATGACTTTGTCTCGGTTATGCAGCAAAAGCTTTCTGAAAACGCTGCTGCCAATCCGGGAGACTCCTGAAAACGAAGCGGTAATGCAGATGATCGGCAAGCTGTCGATCAAGGTTAGCGATTCTGACCTGCCGGTGACCTCGATGAGCGGCGGTAATCAACAAAAGGTGGTTATTGCCAAGGCGCTAATGACCAATCCACAGGTCGTATTTCTCGATGAACCGACGCGCGGTATCGATGTCGGTGCAAAAACCGATGTTTATCATTTGATTGGCGCGATGGCGCAGCAGGGGCTGGCAGTGATGTTCTCCTCATCGGAGCTAGATGAAGTGATGCAACTCGCTGACCGGGTGATTGTAATGGCGGACGGCAAAATCACTGCCGATCTGCGGCGCGCCGACGTGGACCGGGAAAAATTGATCCACGCTTCGACACCCCACGATTGAGATTGAGGATAGGCTATGCAAAGTCAAAAATATCTTGTTTACATGTACTTACTTAAAGCGAGAACCTTTATTGCCTTGCTTATCGTGGTCGCTTTTTTCTCGGCAATGGTGCCAAACTTTATTACCCCGTCTAACCTGTTGATTATGACTCAGCACGTCGCTATCACCGGCCTGCTGGCGGTGGGTATGACGCTGGTTATCCTCACCGGTGGGATAGATTTGTCGGTGGGGGCCGTAGCGGGAATTTGCGGAATGATAGGCGGTGCTCTGCTTTCGTTTGGCATTCCGTTATGGGGTGATAACCTTTTATTTCTTAACGTTTTCGAAGTGATGCTCGTGGTAGCGATAGCGGGGGTTATTATCGGAACCATTAACGGGTTGGTGATCACCAAACTCGGCGTTGCCCCCTTTATTTGTACGCTTGGCATGATGTATGTCGCACGGGGTGCGGCATTGCTGACCACTGACGGTAAAACCTTTCCTAACTTGAACGGCATCGAGGCGCTCGGGAATACCGGATTCGCGCAGCTAGGCTCCGGCACTTTTTTAGGGATTTATAACCCGATCTGGCTGATGGTACTCGTGGTGTTATTGGGGATTTATATCACCAAGAAAACTCCTCTGGGTCGCTATATTTACGCGATTGGCGGTAACGAGTCCGCTGCACGTCTGGCCGGCGTGCCGATTGCGAAAGTCAAAATCTTCGTTTATGCCTTCTCTGGATTTTGTGCCGCGCTGGTGGGGCTGGTGGTCGCATCGCAATTGCAAACCGCCCATCCAATGACGGGCAATATGTTTGAAATGGACGCCATCGGAGCCACGGTTTTAGGTGGAACAGCTCTGGCGGGAGGGCGTGGACGTGTTTTTGGTTCCATCATCGGTGCTTTCGTTATTGTGTTTCTGGCCGATGGTCTGGTCATGTTGGGCGTCAGTGAATTCTGGCAAATGGTGATTAAAGGACTGGTTATCGTTACCGCGGTAGTTATCGATCAGTTCCAGCAACGTTTGCAAAGCAAAGTCACTCTGATGCGTCGTCATGAAAAAAAGCAGCAGGCGGCACAACCGCTGTCTGAGGTGAGCCATGGTTGAAGCGCAGCAGGCGGGAAAAAATCTGATTATTGCTCTTGATGAAGGCACCAGTAATGCCAAGGCGGTGGCAATAGATGCCAAGGGCAAGGTGATTGCTCTGTCATCACGACCTTTACAGGTATTAACACCACAGGCGGGTTGGGTCGAGCAGCGTGGAGAAGTGCTGATTGAGGCCTCGCTGACGGTGTTGCGCGAGGTGATCGCAAGCGTGGGGGCTGAACGGGTCGCTGCACTGGCAATCAGTAACCAGCGTGAAACGGCCATGGGATGGTTACGTGAAAGCGGCGAGCCAATTGGCCCGGCTATCACCTGGCAGTGTTCGCGCAGTGCGTCATTTTGTGAACAGCTGCGCGGTGACCATCAAGAAGCGAAGATCCGCGAAGTCACCGGCTTACCCATCGCCCCTTTGTTTTCGGCATCGAAAATGCGCTGGTTGCTGGACAGTGTGCCGGATGGGTTTCACCGCGCGGCGGCAGGAGA
>CAWUIY010000197.1:0-8815 GCA_963922555.1 uncultured Serratia sp.
TGCTTTCTGAGATACGGACTCTCCATCGAACTGCGTTCGATTACTCGTCTCATCCTTAACTCATTACCCCGCCCATTAATTCACTAAAATTTCATAAAAATACCCTTCTCATGCCTTAGAGGGTCGGCCGTAAATCATCGTCTTAGTCTGAAAATTTCATCACTCCCTCAGCAATGGCCTAGTCTGAAACCCTAACCTTTATTGAATTTGATAAAATCCGCTGACAGACAGTCACGACGTAGGGTGCTAAAATAGCTGTTACGCGAGGTATTACTCCTCTGCGGTTCCTTTAGCGATCTAAGAAATTATATATATGAAACAATATGACTTGAGTGTAATAGTCACTGCGCATAATTGTGCTCAGCACTTAACATCATGCCTTGACTCAATCAAACTGGCTTTGGGGGATAAATTTCCTCAGTGCGAGATCGTGCTGATAAATGACTCCTCCACCGATGCCACTGGTGATATTTACCAGCAGTTTGCCGCCGGTCAAAACAATGTCTTCATGTATAACGTGGCCTACAAAAATATCGGTAAGGTCAGAAATTTCGGTGTCTCTAAAGCTCAAGGTGAATATATCACCATGGTGGATGGCGATGATCAGCTACAGTCTGACTCGTTGATTGAAATACTTGATTTTCTCGACGCGCATCACCCAGATATGTTGATCACCCGCCTAACAGAAGTCAGGAACAACAATATTCCTGCGCTCAGCCAGCCGCTTCAGCCCAAGCCGATCACCACCAATACTGCCATCAAGAAGTACCTGATCCATCAGGCATTCCAGGCGCATTTCATCGGCAAATTTATTAAACGCAGCATCCTTTTACACTGCAAATTTCCTAACTATATTTGCTATGAAGATTCGTTCGCCTTCCCGGAAGTCTTAAAAAGCTGCAAAAAGATCTATCTGTCAGCGACCGGCCCCTATTTGTATTTCAAGCACGGCAATACTCTCTCCAGTGATATCAATGAAGAGAAAATACATTTGTGCAGAAAAGGTTTGGATCAGATGTCTCTGGTGCTGAAAGGTGAGTATCGATTCCTTCAGGTCTGTCATTGGATAGAGTTTGTAAATCGCAACCATCTGACGATCTCAAAATGGAAAGATCGAGGCTCCATCAAACAGAATATTGAAGATGTCGATATGCTGCCTTTCCTGCTGCATCCCAACGTCAGAATTAGCTATAAGCGTAAATTACTTAAAGTGAAGAAGCTGATTCGCCACTGGTAATCTGATTAAAAACCCGCCTGCTGCGGGTTTTTTGTTAATGGGAGAGAACCAGGCAAACGCCGCTACGCGATCAATGACGATATCCTGCCGCCTAATATGCCCGCACGGCCCGTTCGCATAAACAACAGCTTATTCCTCAATAAACTCCCACTTTTAAAATGATAACTATTATCATTTTCATTTTATCACGCTAAAGTAGGTAATGCTTTGTCCGTGCCAGGCCCAGGATTAATGGCTTGGGCACAAATTAGCTCACCCAGAATCAACTTAAATCATTGAAATATAGACTAATAATAAGGCATAAAAATGAAGTGGACAATATTTCGCCCGTCATTGGCAGTTTTTGGGATCATTTTGGCTTTAACGACCTCTGTACATGCTACAGAGGGCTGGCCGCGGCAGATTAAAACCTCACATGGAACATTCACCCTGCAACATCCGCCGCAGCGCATCGTCTCCACCAGCATCACCGTGACCGGTACACTTTTGGCAATTGATGCTCCGGTGATTGCCAGTGGTGCCACCAGTCCCAATACTCGCATTGCCGACAGCCAGGGTTTTTTCCGCCAATGGGGTGACGTGGCAAAACAGCGTGGGGTAAAACCTCTATACATTGGCGAGCCAAATGCCGAGGCCGTTGCCGGTGAATCCCCTGATTTGATTATCATTTCTGCGACGGGGGGAGATTCCGCGATCAAACTTTACGATCAACTATCTACACTGGCCCCGGTGATGGTGGTGAATTACGACGATAAAAGCTGGCAGGAACTGGCCACCGAGTTGGGCCAGGCAACCGGTAAAGAAGCCGATACCGCTAATGTGGTTGCCCGTTTCGACGCGCGAGAAAAAGCATTAAAACAAAGCCTGCATCTGCCGCCACAGCCGGTTTCTGCGCTGGTGTATCGCCCTGATGGCAAAGCCGCCAATCTGTGGACTCCGGCCTCACCGCAGGGTCAGATGCTGCAACAGCTGGGCTTCACGCTGGCGCAACCACCGGCCATGGCTGCCAGCGGTCATACTCAGGGGGTTCGAAAAGATATCATTCAGTTAGCAGGTGAAAACATGGCAGCGGGCCTCAACGGCAAAACGCTGCTGTTGTTTGCCGGTGATAAAATCGATGCTCAACATCTGGAAAGCAACGTGTTCCTGAGTCATTTACCCGCAGTGCAAAACAAACAGGTGTTTGCATTAGGCAGTGACACTTTCCGGCTGGATTATTATAGCGCCAGCAACCTGTTGACGGCGCTGGAGATGCAATTTAGCGGCCATTGATAAAGTATGCAGCCGAAGGTTCCAGATTCAGCGGACTGCAACACAGCATTGAGGGATGCAGATCTGTACAAACGCAATCAATAATGATAATAAATATCATTAATATTCGTTATTGGTACAATTCAATGGATTGTCTCGATGGACCGTTTCAATTAATGATCTTTTGGTGAGTTCCAAATTCAGCCTAATGCTCGCTTCTGCTGAAATTTGAAAAAACGCCAGGTATCCCAAGGCTGTTATGTCCCGGCTAATGACTTCTGCACCCTCTGCAACTCCTGCATCCTCACTTTTTCACCCGTTGGGCGGCATGAGTATTGCGCTCCTGCTGCTGTTTATCATCACGGCACTCAGCCTGTCGGTAGGCGAAAAATCAATTGCGCTTGAAACCGTTATTACCGCGCTAAAAGGTCATTGTTCCACCGCCGACTGCGTGATTATTCTTGATGCTCGCCTGCCGCGTACGTTGGCCGGCATCCTTGCAGGCGTGGCACTTGGCCTGTCCGGTGCACTGATGCAAATTCTGACCCGAAATCCGCTAGCCGATCCCGGCATTCTTGGCGTCAACTCGGGCGCGGGATTCTCTGTCACGCTCGGGATAGCCTTTTTTGGAGCCACCGGCACCGACCAGTATTTATGGTACGCCTTTGCTGGCGCGATGATCTCCGCGCTGCTGGTTGCGATGATGGGTGCACTGGGACGAGGGAGGCTTAACCCTATACGCCTGACGCTGGCGGGTATCGCGCTCGGAGCCGTGCTTGAGGGGATGTCATCGGGCATCTCTTTGCTTAATCCCCTCGCCTTCGATCAGCTGCGTTTCTGGCAGGCCGGTTCACTGGACATCCGCAGTATGTCGGTAATCCGTACCGTGGCCCTGCCGATTTTCGGCGCAACGCTTGTCGCGCTATTGATGAACCGTTCGCTGAACAATCTGACCATGGGCAGCGAATTGGCGACAGCTCTCGGCACCCGCATTGCTCTGACTCAGTTAGCCGGGTTGCTTGCCATCACCGTGCTTTGTGGCAGCGCGACCGCCGCTGTGGGGCCGATTGGTTTTGTTGGCCTGATGATGCCGCACATCGCCAGGCGCTGTTCGCGTTCTAATCCACGCTGGATATTAGCCTGGACGCTTGTGCTCACACCCTCGCTGCTGCTGGCTGCCGATCTGCTGGGCAGAATTTTAGTCATCGGCGAACTTCGCGTTTCTGTCGTCACGGCGTTTATCGGCGCACCGGTGCTGATTTGGCTGGCTCGCCGTCATAACGGACTCAGCCGGGGATGAGCATGAATTCTGTTATCGGCCGATCGCCGCCAGGATCGAAAAAAGGCCGTCTGACGCGGCCTGTATTTACTGCATTTTCACTGGTGTTGTGCTGCATGGTGCTGGCAGTTTACGCCCTTTGCAGCGGCGCGCTTTCACTTACCGCTCATCAGGTGATTGATGCCCTGAGAGGCGAGGGTCCAAAAAATCTCTCTATTATTGTGACCCAGTGGCGGCTGCCGCGGGTAGCGATCGCGCTGATCGTCGGCGCAGCGTTGGGGATCAGCGGCGCTATCTTTCAGTCGTTGATGCGTAATCCTCTAGGCAGCCCCGACGTCATGGGTTTTAACACGGGCGCTTACACCGGCGTGTTGGTCGTTATTGTGCTGTTTAACGGCAGTATCAGTCAGATCACCAGCGGAGCGATGGCGGGTGGCGTTATTACCGGGCTATTGGTCTATTGGCTGGCGTGGCGCAAAGGCGTTGAAACATTCAGGCTGATTATTGTCGGCATCGCCATCCGCGCGCTGCTGATTGGCACGAATACCTGGTTGATTATCAACGCTTCGCTGGATTCCTCACTGACCGCCGGACTATGGAGTGCCGGTTCACTTAATGGAGTATCGTGGCAAAAAAGCCTGCCCGCTATTGTGCTAATAGTGGGCGCGGCAGTGCTGGCAAAGCTGTTGTGCCGAAGAATGCGCCTGCTTGAGATGGGCGATGATACCGCCTGCGCGCTTGGCGTACCGGTTGAGCGTTCGCGGTTGCTATTAATGCTGGCAGGCGTTTCACTGACCGCAGCGGCCACGGCGATTGCTGGCCCCGTTTCGTTTATCGCCCTGGTCGCTCCGCAGATTTCCCGTCGCCTGTGCGCCAATCCCAAACAGCCGCTGCTGTTTGCTGCACTGACCGGCGCGTTGCTGTTGCTGGCCGCGGACGTTATCGCACAACGTCTTTTCCTTCCCTACCAACTGCCCGTTGGGATACTGACCGTCAGCCTCGGTGGTATCTATCTGATTGGGCTGTTAATCCAAGAGTCTCGCCGCCAATGAGCAATTTATTGTTATCCCCGTTACGGGCTGAAAATCTGACGCTGAGCTATGAAAAAAAGATCGTAGCGCGGGATTTGTCTGTGGCGATCCCGGCCGGCAAACTGACAGTGATTATTGGCCCTAACGCCTGTGGAAAATCGACGCTGCTGCGCACGCTGAGCCGTTTGATGCAGCCACAGGCAGGCTCGGTCTGGCTGAATGGCAAAATGATTCATCAGTTACCGACCAAAGAGGTGGCCAAACAGTTGGGATTATTGCCGCAAAGTTCGACTGCGCCCGGTGAAATCACCGTCGCCGATCTGGTGGCACGCGGACGTTACCCGCATCAAACTCTTTTCAGTCGCTGGCGCAGTGAGGATTCGCAGGCGATAGATGACGCCATGCGTGCCACCGGGGTTTATGAGCTGGCTGACAGGCTGGTAGATAACCTCTCGGGCGGCCAACGTCAACGCGTATGGATCGCTATGGTGCTGGCGCAACAGACGCCCCTGCTGTTACTGGATGAGCCAACCACCTGGCTGGATATCGCCTATCAAATTGATTTAATGGAACTGATGTGCCGCCTGAATCGGCAAAATGATCGCACGATAGTGGTGGTCCTGCATGACCTCAACCACGCCTGCCGCTATGCCGGACATCTGATCGCCATGAAAGACGGTGAAATCATTGCCGAAGGCGCGCCAGCGGACATTGTTACGCCGGAGCTTATAAAACAAGTGTTTGGGCTGCGCTGTCATATCATTGACTGTCCGATATCTCATACTCCGCTGATCATTCCATTGGGGATAAATTAAAATTAATACCCGACAGATTCAGAAGAGGGTGAAGGAAAGTCATTGGCCCACAGCGCCTGCAATCCATCGAGCAAACCACCGCGCCAGCACAGGGCATCGTGGCCACCTTCGACGACGCGATACTGCACACGATGGTGTGAATCATGGAGCTGTGCCACCAGACTGTCATTGACCTGATGAATCAGTCCTTCATGACGGCCTGCTTCCATAAATATCCTCAGCGCGCTATCACGGCCTAATCCCTTTTCTATCTGCTGCGGTAACCAGCAAGCGTCTTGCGGCACCTCATCAAGCTGCAACATATCGCGCCGTGGCCACCAGAAAGAGCCCGATTGCGTCAGCACGCAACCAAAACGCCGGGGCCAGTTCAGGCCTGCATATAATGCGGAAAGGCCGCCGAAACTCTGTCCGGCCACCACGGTTTTAGCCGGATTGCCACTATGCGATGCCCGTTTATTCACCTCGGGCAGCAGTTCTTGCTGCACCGCCAGCCAAAATTCGGGATTGCAGGTTAGCTCCTTGCTGCGATGCTGGCTATCGATCACCTCGATCAAAACATACACCGCCTCTGGCAATGCGCCCTGCGCTGTTAGCTGCTGGAGAGGTTCCCAGACCGGCATTTTTTGCGACCAGAATTGACCATCCAACAAGATTGCCAGCGGACGAGATGACGGCTCGGCGCTTTCTCCAGTGCTATAAATCCACACATTGCGCCGGTTCCCGAGACGCGCACTGTCCCAGACCAGACGCTGGATTTTTGCCGGTGGCTCAGGCATGCAACGCCCGCTCGACGTGCCGTAATTGTCGTATTCATGCCAGGCAGGCTGCGGCGGGGCATCGGGCAAGCTCACACCGGAAAGCGCATGCCCTTTTGCACCGGCCCAGCTGCGAGTCGGATTCAGCAAATCATGGCTGGCGTGGGCAAACTGGCTGCGCCACCAGCTGCGTTCCGCAAACATTTTTCCGAATGCATCCTCGGCCTCGGCAGTGAACAGGCGATCTTCCGTGCTGGGAATAAAGCTGTAGCTGCCGCGCCAGTCTGATCTGAGTTCGATTTGCCAATACCAGACATCGGTTCCACTCAGGCGCTGCAAGCTTTGCGGAGGAGAAGGCTGATGATGATCCGTCAAGCAGTTAATGTTGATCCAGACCCGTTGATAAGCAGAGGTCAACTCGCTGCCTTGCGGATCGCGCCATAAGAAAGTGACTTTGCAGAGACCTTCCCCTGAGGATTCAATCCACGGCGTGCCACGATGGGCAATTTCAAGCCACCATGCATTGCTTCCTGCATGCTCACTGTTTAACAGCGCGTTGCTTGCTGGCAGGGACAGCGTGTCTAAACAATCTGGTTTCAAAACGCGTACTCTTAATATGGCTTTATAAAATTTAATGCTGGGAAGCCTTGAGCTTCTTTAAGCGTTTATAACCTCTCAGGAGGATATTTAAAGTGTATTGATAATTATTTTCATTTGCAACGGAGGCAATGCTATCGCTGCCTTGAAGAATTTTTTTTGCAGTAAAAGGGTGAGTTGTGGCGAGGAATGGTGAGTAGATAACAGCAAGATTTGAAGATGACTCCGAACGACAAGCGTCCAGAGTCATTAGTGAGATAACCTATTGGCTCATGGTGGATTTTTTCTTCATCATTTCGTCTTTCTTCATTTTGTCTTTTGCCATTTGGTCTTTGGACATTTTCGTGCCGCTTTTAGACATACTGTCTTTCGACATGCCCATGGAGTCTTTCTTGACCATCGGTTTTTTCATGGTGTCTTCAGCATGTGCGCCCATCATGCCCAGCATCAACGTTGAAGAGATGATTACAGCGATTAACTTTTTCATGGTATTTCCTCGTTATAGTAAGCAGATGCACAATGTGTGCAGGGTCGTTGTCGAGAACAATTAACTTCCACCAAACCAGTTATAGCCCTGGTCTTCCCAATAACCACCGGGATAGGTATTAGTGATTTCAATCAGCTTGATATGCTTAGGATTCTTATAGCCGAGCTTGGTTGGCATTCTCAGTTTCATCGGAAAACCATACTTGCGCGGCAAAATCTGCCCGTCGTAGGTTAGCGCCAGCAGGGTCTGTGGATGCAAAGCAGTGGCCATATCGATACTGGTGTAATAATCGTCGGCGCATTTGAAGCTGACGTATTTGGCGCTGAGGTCAGCCCCGATCAGCTTCAGAAATTGTGAAAAGGGAATTCCGCCCCATTTACCGATGGCGCTCCAGCCTTCAACGCAGATATGCCGCGTTATCTGGCTCACCTGAGCCATCTGATAAAGCTGCGGTAGCGACCAGCTGGTTTTATCCAGTACTTTGCCGGCTAACTGCAGGCGATAGCTTTGCGCATCAACGTCTGGGGCATCCTCTTCACCATAAAATGCGTTAAACGGAAAAGGCCGGGTGATCATGGCTTCTGTATATTCCGGTGCCAGACGATTTGCTCCGAACAGCCAGGCCTGCACCCTGTCGTTGAATCCTGAAATCGAAATCAGCGCTTTTTCCACACTCTGATTATCGCTGATATCGCAGCCGGTCAGCATCACCATGCCGCCTAAAGTCAGGCCCTGACGCAAAAAATGCCGACGCGAAGTCGAGTCTAACTGGCGGGCTATCAGTCCCTGCGCTTCCCGAATAATCTCTTGAGCATCTGTGCCAGGAGTCATGATTCTGCTGTCTTTTTTCATCTCGAAGCCTCAACGTCCGCGCAGCATGGCAAGCAGTGTTTTTGGCACCAGCAACACCATAATTAAATGCACGACAACAAAACCGACCATCGCCGACATCGCAAAGAAATGCACGTAGCGCGCGGCGTCAAAACCGCCCATTAACGTGCGCAGTAAAGGAAACTGTACCGATTTCCAAACCACCAGCCCTGAGAGCACAAGAACAATTCCATCAGCCATAACAAATAGATAGGCGGCCCGTTGCACCATGTTGTAATGACGTAAGTCGTCATGAGCCAGTCGGCCTTTCAGCGCAGCCAGCAAGTCGTTTAGGATGGCGCGAGGGGTGATGGGGAAAAATTTTGTTTTCAGACGACCCGTGACAATATTCATCAGCAGATAGAAAACGCCGTTAACGCCGAATAACCACATCCCGGCAAAATGCCACTGAATCCCGCCCCCGAGCCATCCGCCCAAAGTGATGTTTTCTGAGAATTCAAAAGCAAACAGCGGGGATGCGTTATAAATCTGC
>CAWUIY010000198.1:0-8812 GCA_963922555.1 uncultured Serratia sp.
GTCAGTGATTCGGGTGAGCGAAAGAAGCTAACGCAGCTAAGGTGCACAGGGCGACGAGGATTTTTAGTATTCCCAGTAGGATTCTTCGAGACTGTCCTCTCGCTCCGGCAATCCTCGCGTTAATCGCGGGGAATGCTGGTTCAATACCTGATAACTTACCCGATTAGCATATTTACACACCTGTGCCAGAGAGGAGTATGTCAGATACTCAAGGGTATGCTTGCTTGAGTTTGGCACCGATGAACGATGGAAACCATTGGCGGCAATATCATGCAACAGGGCCGACAGTGCACCATCACCTGCCCCGTTGGTATTCATGATTTTCTCCGGACCGCCCATGTAAGGCGCAATGTGTGAGAAAATTCGCAGCGGCTGAGCGCAACTTTCACGGCGCATTGCACGGCTAAATTCATACTGATTGAATTCAGCGATAGCCCCAGGCAACAGCGGATGATGAGTCTCGCGTTTATTGGCTTGCTCGGTATAGCTGCCCATATACAGGCCGCTCGGACCCGCCGTGCAGAGTACCAGATCGGCCCATTCCAGCGCCTGATTAGTCGCCATCAGCGGATCGCTGAGGCCGGTCAGCGCACAGGCCTCATCCTCATTCATTGCCAGAATCGTCACGTTTTCACGGATAAAATCTTGCCACCCCTGCGGATCTTCAGCAATCACGTACTGTGTGCCGAGCGTTAATACCACGGGAACATGATATTTTTTTGCATAGGCGATCGCCTGTCGGGCCGCATCTGGCATGGGATCCCCAACGTCGCCGCGTAGCAAATAGGAAGTCAGTACTAGCGCAGACGCACCGGCAATCACCTCTTCAGGAATACTTTCGGCCCGTAGCTGATTCATCTGCCCTGGGCTGATGGCAAAGGTGCGCTCGCCATTTTCGTTGATTAACGTAAAGCAGCGGCCAATCGCGCCATCGACGCCTTGCAGGTAATCCAGATCGGTACGGCTTGAGGTATTACACAGATAACGATAGGCGTAGCTACCAATTTTAATATTGCTGCACATCACCCCAAGCAGCACTGAACGATCGTCGGCCAATACGGAATAGTTATGCAGTGTGTTACCGATGGTACCACCGGCAAACTCATGGGTAATCAAGGCATTGTTGGTCAATTCCTGATACAGCAGCTCGGCGCGTGAGTCGTCGATTAGGCTAGATTGCCCGGTGATCAGTCCATAACGTGCGATAACTTCGTCATCTACCTTCGCCTCGATATCCACCAGTGTCTGATCAATGCCGACAATATAAGACGCACTGGCATCGGGCTGTGCGTTAAGCAGCATTGAATCACGCAGCAAGGGATCGCGGGCGCTGACGGGAAAATAGTGTTTGGACTTACGTTTACCGGGAAATTTCATAAGGTCTGGATTGGGCAATGGAACAGGCGGGAATGTTATCACAGGACAACAATTGATTCAGGAGAGTTATTGTTTTGGCTGGCGATCGGTGCCAGCCAAAACAGACGCTACAGCGGATTAGAAGTGTTGTGACACCAGGTGTTGCAGCATATCGATATGATCTTCGCGATCGTTTAAGGCTTCGATATATTCAAACTTTTCGCCACCGGCATGCAGGAAAAGCTCACGGTTTTCACCGTTAATCTCTTCGATGGTTTCCAGACAGTCAGCCGAGAAGCCTGGGCAGACAATCTGAATATGCTTCACGCCCTGCGCTGGCAGGCTTTCCATGGTGGCATCGGTGTAAGGCGTCAACCAAGGCTCGCGACCGAAACGCGACTGGAAGGTCAGCATGATTTTTCCTGGCGCCAGCTGCAATGCAGTGGTCAGCGCCTGAGTCGTCGCCTGACAGCGCTGCTGGTAGTCATCACCCAGTTCCCCAAAACGTTTTGGAATACCGTGGAAAGACAATACCAGACGATCGGGTTCACCGTGCCTGGCGAAGGATTCAAGGATGCTGGCTTTAAGCGCTGAAATATAGGCCGGATGTTCTGCGTAATCACGAATAAAACTGACCGATGGCAGGCGACGTTTTTCTTTTAATACGCGCGCTACGCCGTCAAACACCGAGGCGCTGGTCGAGCAGGAGTACTGCGGGTACAGTGGCAGAACCACCATTTTCGTCACGCCTTGTTCCAGCAGGCGACCAATGCCGTCTTCCAGACTCGGTTTACCGTAGCTCATTGCCAGCTCGACCGGGGTATCAGGGAAACGCGCCGCCAGCGCCTTTTGCTGACGCAGGCTGTAAACCATCAGCGGTGAACCTTCGTCCATCCATACCGATTTATAAAGTTTGGCCACGCGCGGGGAACGAAAAGGCAGGATGACTCCCTGCAAAATTGGCCACCAGATCAGCCTGTTGGTATCCACCACGCGAATATCACTTAAAAACTCAGCCAGAAAACGTTTTACCGCCGCCGTGGTTGGAGCCTCCGGTGTTCCCAGGTTAACCAGTAACACACCGAATTTCGTCTGCATCATGCTGAATTCCCTAAATAATATTGCTAATTTTTTAACACAGGGCAAATGACCTGTCTGAATGCGCCACTATTGTAACCAAACTCAGGCAAATCGGAACCGATAACAGCAAATGGGATTAACAATCAATGCGATTTGGCGGGGGAAAGCAGGTATTGCAGATAAAACCAAGGCGACCGAAGTCGCCCTGATAACGTTAATGCACCGCGTGGCAATTAGCCCAGAATAGCGGCCAGTTCTTCGCGAACTTCGGCAACTTTTTTGGTGCCGTCGATTTTAACGTATTTAGTATTACCCGCCTCGGCTTCTTTACCGTAGTAAGAAACCAGTGGCTCGGTCAGCTCGTGGTATTCCACCAGGCGCTTACGAACAGTTTCTTCCTGGTCGTCTTTACGCGTAGTCAGCTCTTCGCCGGTAACGTCGTCTTTACCTTCAACCTGAGGTGGGTTGAATTTAACATGATAAACGCGACCTGATGGTGCGTGTACGCGACGGCCAACAATACGATCAACAATCAGTTCGTCAGGAACATCAAATTCCAAAACGAAATCAACGCTGATGCCGGCTTCTTTCATGGCATCTGCCTGAGGAATGGTACGTGGGAAACCATCCAGCAGGAAACCGTTACGGCAATCTTCCTGGGTAATACGCTCTTTAACCAGAGCAATAACCAGTTCGTCGGTAACCAGTTTACCGGCATCCATAATCTCTTTGGCTTTCTTGCCGAGGTCACTTCCGGCTTTAACAGCTGCGCGCAACATATCACCAGTGGAAATTTGCGGAATACCGTATTTCTCCATGATGAATTGAGCCTGAGTACCCTTACCTGCGCCCGGAGCGCCCAGCAGAATGATACGCATTGCGTAAATCCCCTTGCATTGTAATTTTATAAAAAGTCGAAAACGGTCAACCATACCATTCTGCGCCCCCTTCCTCAAGAAAGGGGCGCAGCTAGCGAGTTATTTAAGAATAACTACAATGCCATGGCTGCCTGTTTTTTAGCCTGCAAGGTTTGCGAGACAACGGAGGCGATAATAATGCAACCGCCAATGACTGCATTTGGCGTCGGCGCCTCGTGCAAGAACAGAAAAATCCACAGCGGAGCCAGCGCCGTTTCCAGCAATAAAAACAGTCCTGCATTGGCTGGGGCAACATAGCGGGTAGAAAGGGAAATCAGCCCCATTGCCACCGGCATAATCATTGCGCCTTCAATAATCAGCCACAACCACTGCTGCGGATGCAGATCGCCAAGGGTGGAGAGCAGCCCTGCTCCTGCGAATATCGGCACAATTATCGATGCCAGTACGCCACCCAGCGATGGCAAGGCCAAGGTTCCGTTTTCGACCCGTGAAGCAAAAATAAAGGCCAGCGCCATAAACACCGCAGTCGCTAGCGCGAAGTAGTTAGCTGTTCCATCAACGCCTGCTTGTCGTCCTGACATCACAATCACTACGCCGAACATGCCGACGACCGCGGCAATCATCAAAGAGCGATCAATTTTAGTGCCAAAAAACAGTCGTGAGATAATGGCTGATACAAACGGCGTCGAGGAAATAATCACTAATACTGTAGCGATATTGCCGCGATTAAGCGCGTTCACGAAACAGGCCGATGAAGCGCAAAAGAACAGTACTGACAGCAGATTTTGGCGGGTGATCCACGGCACGCCCAAAACCGTTCGGCTTTTAGGAACCAGTAACCAGACGGCAAATACTACCGCCCACATCAATAATCCACGTAACACGACAATTAGCCAGGAATCATCCACTGACATCAGACGGATAAACAATGAATCCGAACTGAGAATGATGCCGCCTAAAATGCCGATCAGATTGCCGTTAACTGCGCTTGATTTACTCATCTTATATTCCATAGTTTTGAAATATCTTCAAAAACGCTACCGGTACAGTTGACCGGACGTCCATTCTGACCACGCGTCCAGCGGGACAGGCGAAGGGTATTACTGTGTTCAAAATAACTGCCGTTAAGCTCTTTAACGGTCTGGCGTTGCAAGGCTGTAAACCTCGGTACCTTGAAGCAGGTAAAAGGTAAACCCGGCTTGCTTAAAGACTGCAAACGCTCGCCGTCAGGTAGCCAGATATCAATCGCATCGACACTGGCGACGTTAAACGGTTGCCAGCCAGGTGAGTTGATCGTTTCAAGAGCTTGTTGCAGTGGAGCCTCAGAGACGGTCGCATGTTCAAAAAGACGCAACTCGCTGCGTAACAGCATGCTGTAATCTTCCGGACGCACGGCTATCAAAGTCAGTCCTACCGCCACCGACGCGTGCTTGTGCAACGGAGCCAGAAAGAGCGATCCGTGATCGATCAGGTCATCGTGCATGGTGGTGGCAAAACTGTGCGAGGCATCGACCACGAAACGGTTTTGCGGTTTTTGTAAACTGTTCAGCTGACCGGTGTAAGGATTGACGTGAGTGACAATCTGCACCCCGCTGTTTTCCATCCCTTGTGCAACAAGGGGCGGAAACAGCATATCGATCGGCTGATAATGTTGGTGGTTCGCCAGACTGAGCGAAATATTCTGCTTATGTAACAGGTGGGACAGCATCGCCAACCCGACGCTGACCGACTGGACCATAAACACATCATACTGCTCGAGACGGTAAACCTCGGTTAGCTTCTCCCTTAGTGCTTCGCGTAACTGATTCACTTTCTTATAAAAGTGGCCGCCGCCGTGCTGCACCTGGAGCTGGGGTGACAATGCTGAAGGGTCCATTAGTCGATTAACTCCTTTTGATAAAGCAGGGGCAAGACGTTGTCGCGAAACACTGAGCCGACACCGACTTCGCAAGGAGGCTTGCGGTAGTTAACCCAGGCAATCTCGGCGATTTCCGAGCTGGCTACCGGCTGACCCACGACTTCAACCTGATACACGTGATTCTCTATCGCCACGGACTCAAACTCGGCGATGCCGTGAAACAGGCCAAAAGGTTTTATCTCTGCCGCTTCGACGTTTAGCTCTTCCTTAAGCTCACGGCGCAGGCAGGACAGATGATCCTCTCCCTGAAGCGGCTTGCCGCCCGGAGAGATAAACACGTCCGTGCCCTCTTTTCGCGTCAATAGCAGCGAACGGTTACGGATAATAACGGCCGAACACTTGATGATGGTTTTCATCACAGGCTCCACTCAGGCAGCTTCAGCAGGAGAGGTGGCTATTTTTTTCGCCAGGCTCAGGGACTCACCGGACAGGAATTTAACAATATTCAGCGCCAGCGGCGTTTTCTCACGCAGGTAGGCCAGAATGGTATCGTCACTCGGCGTGGTGAAGCTGTCGCCGAAGATACTGACGCCTTCCAGTGACTTGGTAGAAATACCCAGTTGCAGCAGGCGATATTTAACGTCGTCAGATGACTGAGCGAATTCATATATTGGTGAATGATATTGAATACCGAACTCTTTCATTAAATCGACCAGATAATCTTTGGCAACCTGGCGCTGTTCAGGGAATTCTTGCTGATAATGAGTAATGCCATCATTGATAACGTCAATATCGTGACGGCGACAGAAATCAATAAGATGCGCGTGGATTGCTAATTTCTCGCCAAGCAATACCAGATTCTTTCTATACTTCAGAATATCGCCTTCGATATTTTCGATTGCGATGCTGCGGAAGGTACCGCTAATATCTTCGACTGTGTGTTCTACTACCAAATCACCAAAACGGTTTTTAAGTTCATCAACGCGATGAGAAAGAATGCCACGATGCAGGGAGCAACCGCTGTTAGCGGAATAGAGGTGAACCGGAATACCCTGTAACATGAGATAACAGGCTGCTAGCGTACTGTCACGACCACCGGTAAACATCACAAGTTGAGTTTTTGCGTAAGTATTGTTCATATTGATCCTTAATATTTACTGGGATACTCGGGTGCAAGGCACTTTTGATTGCTGTGTAAGGGTGTCCCTCCACGCCAACCTGGAGATTAACTTCGCCTTCCTGGCGATTCGTGTCGGGACAAGGTCGAGACTAAAGGGTTTTTTTTGCGTTAGAAAATGATATAAACAGACAGACAAGTTGAAATTAACTAACAAGGTGGCGCCATGTCAGATCTCCCATCACTGCGCGCATTGCACTATTTTAAACAGGCCGCGATGTTCGAAAGCTTCAGCGCAGCGGCCGAATCTTTAAATGTCACCCACAGTGCAATCAGTCACCAAATAAAGAATCTGGAAACCTGGTTAGGTACTCCTTTATTTAAACGCACGGCCGGAAGGGTATATTTAACGCAGGATGGTGAAACATTAAAAAAATGCTGTGAGCAGGTATTTAGAAATATTGAAGCGACCTGTAAAGAAATTAAAACTCGCGAAGAGAACAGCCTTATTATTTCCTGTGCACCCAGCTTTTTGTCACAGTGGTTAATTCCCAGAATTAATCGTTTTTCACAGCTGCATGAAAATATTGCCCTCACCTTTCAGACCCATGTAAACATTGAGAATATTCAGGATGAGAGGACCGATATTTTAATTAAAAGTAATGAGGCACCGCTATCGGAAGAGATCGAAGCCACCCTGATTACCGTCGATTATATCGGACCGGTTTGTTCGCCCGAGTTTCGTCATCGATTTACTTATGAGACCGATTTTACGACCCAACCTCTGCTGCATGCAGATACTAAAATCAACGCCTGGCAGGAATGGGCGCGCAAAACTAATACGCGGGGAGATTTTATTTCGGGCAAGCATTTTGACAACCTGACGCTGGCAATTCAGGCCGCCAAAAATGGCCTGGGAATTATTATGACGCCGCAGATTTTAGTGAAGAAAGAAATTCAGGAAGGGAGTCTGATAGCACCGCTGGGATTCACCGAGGTGGACCGGGCGACTTACATGCTGGTTAAGCGAACCCGCAGCCATGAACGCGAGATCACCTTGTTTCGCCACTGGTTATTAGAAGAGGCCAGCCGGGGTTAGCGGCTGGCCTCTTGATAGGCGCTTATTGAACCTGCTTTAGAGCATTACGCCTGCAACAGTGTGTTCATGCGACGGATGAATTGGTTAGGATCTTCCAGCGTGCCGCGCTCGGCAAACAGCGCCTGATCCAGCAGCAGTTCAACCCATTCAGAGAATTGATCTTCCTGAGGTTCGTCAGCGGCGCGTTTTACCAGCGCGTGCTCAGGATTCAGCTCAAAGATGTATTTAACCTCTGGCGCATCCTGACCCGCAGCGGCAAACAGCTTGGCCATTTGCGTGCTCATCTCGTCGGCACCGGTGGTCACAATTGCCGGAGTATCGGTCAAACGGTGCGTCAGGCGCACTTCTTTAACGCGATCGCCCAGCAGAGTTTTCACGCGTTCAACGAACGGCTCAAGCGCTTTATCGGCGTCTTGCTGCTCTTCACTCTTCTCGTCGGCCAGCTTGTCGAGGGATTCATCGGCTTTGCTCACAGACTGGAATGATTTGCCGTCAAACTCGGTCAGATAGCTCATCATCCATTCGTCGATACGATCGGACAACAGCAGAACCTCGATACCTTTCTTGCGGAACAGCTCAAGGTGCGGGCTGTTTTTCGCGGCGGCATAGCTATCGGCAGTAATGTAGTAAATCTTGTCCTGACCTTCCACCATGCTAGAAACGTAGTCTTCCAGAGACAGCGTCTGCTCGGAGGAATCGTTACGCGTGCTGGCAAAGCGCAACAGTTTGGCGATAGTTTCTTTGTTGATGCTGTCTTCCGCAGGACCTTCTTTCAATACCAGACCGAACTGTTTCCAGAATTGCAGGTATTTTTCTGCGTCATCTTTCGCCAATTTTTCCAGCATTTGCAGCGCGCGCTTACTGAGTGCGCTGCGCAGGTTCTGAGTGACACGACTGTCTTGCAGAATCTCACGGGAAACGTTGAGCGGCAGATCGTTGGAGTCTATCAGGCCGCGTACAAAGCGCAGGTAATTCGGCATAAACTGCTCGGCTTCGTCCATGATAAAGACGCGCTGAACGTAGAGTTTCAAGCCATGCTTGTGATCGCGGTTCCACATATCCCACGGTGCCTGTGAAGGAATGTATAACAGGCTGGTGTATTCCTGCTTACCTTCAACGCGGTTGTGGCTCCAACTCAGCGGATCGCTGAAATCATGGGAAATATGCTTGTAGAATTCGGTGTATTCTTCATCGGTAACTTCTGCACGACTGCGGGTCCACAGGGCCTGCGCCTTGTTGATTTGGTCCCAGGTGGTCGTGTCGTCTTCTTCGTTGCGGGTTTCGATTTCAACCGGCAGCGCAATATGGTCGGAATATTTGCTGATGATCGAACGCACGCGCCAGTCATCCAGGAACTCGTCCTGATCTTCGCGCAGATGCAGGGTGATCTCGGTACCGCGATCGGCTTTCTCGATATCAGCCAG
>CAWUIY010000199.1:0-8750 GCA_963922555.1 uncultured Serratia sp.
CTAAAAATTAATGGTACATTCCCCAATGACTCAGGCATTAACAACTAAAACAAGCCAGGCCGCACATCCCGTATGTCGGGTAATATGCAAGGAAAAATTTTGCAGAATGACTTGTGTGATTATGATGCGCTCAACTTTAAATTTTCGATGCCAAATGATTTATATAGACAAACATTGCGATATTTTAATCGTAATAGTACTTTGCGTTAAGTGAGCTACCCACCATAAAAAGAGGGTCCTTCTCTATACAGTTAGCAGCTACTTTCATATCTTCGAAACAAAGCAGATTTGAATCTTCATCGACCCACCTATCAATTTTATATCCTTTCCCGTACCCCAAAACAAAGACCCTGTAGTGCCCCTCGCTGTCAGGTGAGGGTATATTGAACTTTTCATGAATTAGTTTTTTATTTCCCTCCCACCATGCAATTTGTTGGAATTTTAATAAAGGGAAGTTTTTAACAAGTAATGTATCTCCATCATGTACAGCAATAATCTCCACAGAGCGAGTCATTCTCCATATTAGACAAAGAACAGGAATCGAAATCAGCACTAAAGCAATTTTAATTTTTTTCATGTCTTACTCCTTGTATTTTAACCACTACATTAATTTCGGTAATGAAAGGTTTGAATGCATATTTATTCCAACGTTGAAGTAGAAACCATATCGAGAATATTCCCACATTTTGATACAGCCAATGCCTGATATCTTGATTGTCTAGTCCAAAATGGTCTTGAATATGATAGTGAATCTCTGCCACAAAAACATCGCCATTTATTTGCAACGACTGTAAAGTAATATGCGTTGCCCACGTATCATGCACGCTTATTCCTAAACCATTAACACGGTTGATCGCATCATCAAACATTGGGAGTTTTGTATGTTTATTAATCATAATTTTAAATTCCTGCTTATCTTTTAATGGATAATATCCATTAGTAAAATTGATGCTTTTGGATAGCACTTCCTTTATTCTTAACAAGGTACTCTTATCAGACTTATCATTTAAAATCTGCTCCTTCATTGCCTTATCGAGCAAAGGGTCTGAAAAAGGCGTTCCATTTCCATACTGCATATGGGTAATCATTTTCCGAACCAGTCCTTTATACTCTCCGGTCCAGGAGAACATGTCTGATAAGCTTCTAAACTCATCAAAAAGCATTTCGGCACTGGTTTGCAGGCTTATACTTTGCCTTCCTGCTGCAATAGGATAGGGAGAACTATGCTGTTTGTATGGAATAAACATCACGCCCTGAAATGGATCTACATGCTGAGAGACATTTATTAAACCAAAATCCCTTTTCAGCTCCTCCTCTGTTAAATCCCCATAACGCATATCCTCTGCTTTATAGTCGTCCATCTGCCGTTTGGTCTCATAGATTCTGGCGGGAAGCGGTAACGGTTCAGGAGGGGGCGTTTCAGCTACAGCCTCTACGGGCGATTTTTTAGCAGCTTGCGCATGTTGGATTGGTGATCCTTCAGCGAGCGGAGTTGAGGCAAACCGGGCAGCAAGACCGCGATTTCCCGAGTATGTCGAGGTTGCAAACACCTGATTATTTTTACATCGGCAGATAACGCGGTCGCCGTTTCCGACCAGCATATGTTCGTCAATCCAGCCGGTGTAAGTTCCGGCGATTTCAAAACCGCCTTTACACGCATTGCACCAGGCTTTATCCCCGGTGCGCACCAGCGCCTTCATTTCGTCAAAAACGCTTGAAGAGGCACTAATAATATAGCCTTGAGTGGTTTTGTCCCCCATCTTTGCCAGACGTCTTGTCATAAACTCTTCCTTTGGATTATTAATCCCAAGACGACACGTTAACAGATGGAAATAAAAAGCTCCTGCTGATTTCGCTCTAATAAGAAAATTAAAACATTAAGTTATTTGATTATTAAAGCAGAGGATAAGTAATAGATATTTTATATGAATAAAAAAGCCACCCAAAGGTGGCCTAATTTATAATGCCTGGATGGCTAAAGAAATATCTTTGGAAGTATTTAATGCTCTGACTTGCATAAATACTTCTGTTGCTTCGGTATATTCCTTTCTTAAATATCCCAGCCACTGTTTAATTCTGGCGACGTGGTATAAGCCGGTATCGCCCTGCTTTTCCAGATAAGTGTATTTTTTCAACAAGGTAATGACATCAGGCCACGGCATTTTCGGCTCGTTGTATTTAACGACTCTGCTCAGGTTGGGTACGTTAAGCGCGCCGCGGCCGATCATTACCGAATCACACCCTGTGACCTGCATGCAGCTTTGAGCACTGTCGTAATCCCAGATCTCGCCGTTAGCAATCACTGGAATACTCAGCCGTTTGCGGATCTCACCGATTGCCTGCCAGTTGATACGATCGGCTTTATAGCCGTCTTCCTTGGTGCGCCCGTGCACAGTCAGCTCGGTCGCGCCCGCCTGCTGCACTGCGTCGGCGATTTCCAGGGTGTGTGCCAATGAGTCCCAACCCAGTCGGATCTTGACCGTCACCGGGAGATCCGCCGCAACGGCTTCACGCATGGCTTTCGCACCAAGATAGATAAGCTCGGGATCTTTCAGCAATGTTGCTCCCCCGCCGCTGCCATTGACGGTTTTGGACGGGCATCCACAGTTGAGGTCAACGCCCCAGGATCCGAGCTCCACCGCACGGGCAGCGTTTTCCGCCAGCCACTGCGGATATTGCCCCAACAGTTGGACGCGAACCCGCGTGCCAGAGGGCGTGCGGCTATTATTTAACAGTTCGGGGCAGAGACGGTGAAACGATTTTACCGGCAGCAGCATATCGACCACCCGCAAAAACTCGGTGATACAAAGGTCGTAATCGTTCACTTCACTCAGAAGTTCGCGCACCAACGGATCCAGTACGCCTTCCATCGGAGCCAATAATACTCGCATAGCCGCTCTACCCTTAAAAATGACGCGCAATGATACGGGCGAACGGCTTGTGATGGCAATGGCCGACTTACTTATAGTTGAGGCTTTCTTGCTGGGCTTTGACCGGTTTTTCACGCGTTGCCCAACGGGCAGTGATTATTGCTGCCAGCGGCGCAAGTAAAAACATCAGCGATAGCCAATACGCAGCCTGGCTTGCGCCCTGCTCCCCGCCGATGGAATTGATACCTGCCAGGTTGGCGACCGTTCCCGCCAATGCTGTGCCCATGGCGGCAGAAAAAGACTGCACCACGCTAATCGATGCACCGGCTTTTTCTTTATCCTCTGGACCTGCCTGTTGCAATACGCGAGTCAGCAAATGCGGCCAGCCCAGCCCAGTTGCAAATCCCAACAGGGTCAGACCGATAACAATGCCACTCATGTGTAGCCACGCAGCCCCCACGATGATCGGCAGTGATACCAGTAAGCAGAGCAGACTCACCAGCATGATCAGCGGACCGGCTTTGATAGCGCTACTTGCACGTTTACCGCTCCAGGCCGCACTCCACATTTCGCCAACGGTCCATCCAGCTGCCGCCGCAGCGGTAATGTATCCGGCTAACAATGGAGTTTGCCCATGCAGATGCTGTAAAAAATAGGGGACGTAAATGTCATAGCCCATGCCAATCATTAGCAACGACATGGTGGCAAACAGCGCACAAAGCGGAGAGGAAAACGACAATGCATTGCGCGGCAGCAGGCGCACCGCGCTGCTGAACTCTCGTTTACGCAGCCACAATACCAGCACAATCGCGGTAACAATGCCTGCAAAGTTGATCCAGCCGTGTGACGACAGGCTGCCCGCAGAAATCGCCAGCACAGCGCTGGCCAGCAACACCAACTGCAATCCTGGCAACGGTTCTGACGGCGCGGGTCTATGCTGGCGGGCTGGCAGACTTTTCCACACCAGTAAAGCAAACAGCAGCGTAGTTGGCAGTAACAGCCCAAAAGCATAGCGCCATGCGTGCAGCTCGGCAAAAATCCCTCCGACCGCGGGACCGACCAGCGTAGCCACGCCCCACATCGCCGAGATCAACGCCATCGCTCGCGGCCATAGCTCCTCTCGAAATACCAGATTGACCATCGCATAAGAAAGCGCAAACAAAAATCCGCCCCCTAGCCCCTGTATCGCCCGTCCTAACAATAAAACGGGCATTGAGGGTGCCACGGTGCAAATAGCCGCGCCAAGCATAAAGATCCCCGTGGCATTGAGATAGGCCCAGCGCGGCCCGCATTTATTTAACAACCGGGCAGACAGCGCCGATCCCATGATCGCGCTAACCACAAACAAGGTGGTATTCCACGCGTACCATGCCATTCCGCCGATATCCTGCACCACGGAAGGCAGAATAGTGATGACGATATAGCTATTGGTGGCGTACAACGCTACGCCACTGCTGAGGGTAACCGCACTCCCCCGATTTTCCGCAGTAAACAAACTGCCCCATCCGCTGTGATTCTCTGACATTGCTGGCATCCTTTTCATCGCATATCACAGCGGGATTGCAGTCCCGGAGTGATTGGTTTACATTAAAACAAGTTTTTACTTGGAATAATATTTCCTGCTTAATCTAGGACTCGAACAACCAATATGTCAAGAAAAGACTTGGAAAATTCAGAGGGCGCAAAACAGAGCGTGACCGAGCGGCTATTAATGTTGCTGAAAACCCGTGGCGAAATGCAGGCCAGCGATGCGGGCAACATTCTTGGTACTACTGGCGAAGCCATGCGCCAGCAGTTTGTGAAGCTGGCAAAAGAGGGCCTGGTCGAGAATAAGGCCATATCGCAGGGCGTTGGCAGACCCGCACAATTCTGGGCCTTGACGGCTAAAGGTCATGCACGCTTTCCTGATACCCACGCCAATTTAACGGTGCAATTGCTGCGCATGATCCGCTCTTCGCTGGGCGAAGCGGCGCTGGACCAGCTCATCTCTACGCGAGAAGCCGAAACATTAGGTCATTATCAAAAAGCGATGCTGGGTGCAGACTCTCTGGAAGAGAAACTCAGTCGACTCGCCGCGATCCGCACCCGAGAAGGCTATATGGCTGCCTGGGAAAAGCAGAATGATGACAGCTATCTGCTGATTGAAAATCATTGCCCGATTTGCGCGGCGGCAAGCACCTGTCAGGGATTTTGTCGGGCAGAACGTGAGGTGTTTAGTCAAACGCTGGAAGCTCACGTAGAGCGTACCGAGCACATTTTGCAAGGGGCAAGACGCTGCGCTTACCGGATCTGGCTCTGATTCTTTCGCTAAACGGCGGACAAAAAAAAGCCCTCTCGAAAGAGGGCCTTGTTCACGCAGATGACGAAACGAGTATCGAGTCGCCTGTCAGTCTGAGTTATTCGCCTGATGGCTTACGGCTGCGGCCTGCTGAAGAAGCATTCGCGCCTGAACGACGCTGGCCTGCATTCGCTGCAGCACCGCGGCTTGGGCGCGCTGGACGGCTTTCGCCTGAACCATTGCCACCATTGCCACCGTTACCGCTGCGTTGACCGTTGCCACCCTGGCGTGGAGCACCAGAACGTTGACCGCCACCACCCTGACGTGGAGCACCGCGACCGCCGCCATTACCTTGACGACCGTTGACGATCGGCTCAGCCTTGATAGACGGATCCGGCTCGTAGCCTGGCAGAGCAATACGTGGAATTTCGCGTTTCAGCAAACGTTCGATATCACGCAGCAGCTTGTGTTCGTCTACGCAAACCAGTGAAATCGCCTCACCGGTAGATTCTGCACGACCGGTACGACCAATGCGGTGCACGTAATCTTCTGGCACGTTCGGCAGCTCGTAGTTAACTACGTGCGGCAGCTGATCTATGTCCAGACCACGTGCAGCGATATCGGTCGCAACCAATACGCGGATGCCGCCCGCTTTAAAGTCAGCCAATGCACGAGTACGCGCGCCCTGGCTTTTATTACCGTGGATAGCAGCCGCAGTGATGCCGTCTTTGTTCAGAAGTTCGGCCAAATGGTTAGCGCCGTGCTTGGTGCGGGTGAAGACCAACACCTGCTGCCAGTTGCCGGTGCCGATCATTTGAGACAACAGCTCTCTTTTACGACGCTTATCGACGAAATGAACGCTCTGTTCAATCTGGGTAGAGGCGGTGTTACGACGCGCAACTTCTACAGAAGCCGGGTTAGTCAGCAATTTGCTGGCCAGACCTTTGATTTCATCAGAGAAGGTAGCGGAGAACAGCAGGTTCTGGCGTTTAGCAGGCAGCTTGGCCAGCACACGACGGATATCGTGAATAAAGCCCATATCCAGCATGCGGTCAGCTTCATCCAGAACCAGAATTTCAACCTGAGACAAATCAACCGCTCTCTGGTGTTCCAGATCCAGCAAACGACCTGGGGTAGCGATCAGAATATCGACGCCGCCACGCAGTTTCATCATTTGTGGGTTAATGCTGACGCCACCAAACACCACCAGCGAACGCAACTTGAGGTGTTTGCTGTAGGCTGTCACGTTTTCGCCGATCTGAGCCGCTAATTCACGGGTCGGCGTCAGGATCAGCGCACGAACCGGGCGACGTCCTTGAATCGGAACACTGGTATTAAGGAGCAATTGCAAAACAGGCAGAGTAAAACCAGCGGTTTTACCGGTACCCGTTTGTGCGCTAGCCATCAAGTCACGGCCCTGCAACACAACAGGAATTGCCTGCTGTTGAATAGGCGTAGGTGAGTTATAGCCCTGCTCTTCAACAGCACGCAGAATGTCGGCACTCAGGCCGAGAGAATCAAATGACATATAGGGAAAAACTCCAATCCACTCTAACCCGAACAGGTTCGGTGCAGTTTCAAGAGTGGATGATCAGACGAGGCAAATGAGGCATTACCACGAGGATTCGGCACAAACTGCAGTGCGCCAGTTGAGGAGATTCTAACAGATAACCGGTCAACGCGCGCATTTATATGATTCAAGCTGTAAATGAGTCGGGCTAAATCGATAAGTACGATATTTTGTTCGGCATAATCGCCTGTACAAGATACAGCATCGTAAATTGACTCTTTCTCCTGCAAGCCGCCACTTTTGGTGCCGCTTAAATAGCATTAGCTTGCTATGATTCCGATGGTTAACTATTTCATCCCTAAGGCATCGCCGTCAAAATGGAAACCTGGAAACTTAATTTAATCTCTGTCTGGCTTGGCTGTTTCTTTACCGGTCTGGCAATGAGTGAAATCCTCCCATTTCTCCCGCTATATGTTGAACAACTCGGTGTTCACAATCATGAGGCGCTAAGCATCTGGTCCGGCGTCGTATTTAGCGGGACTTTCCTGGTTTCAGCCTGTGTTGCCCCGCTATGGGGGAGTCTCGCCGACCGAAAAGGGCGAAAACTAATGCTGTTGCGCGCCGCGCTGGGCATGGCTATCGTCATGGTTTTACAAGGTTTTGCGCAAAACGTCTGGCAGCTTTTTATCTTCCGCACGCTAATGGGCCTCACGTCGGGTTTTATCCCTAATGCCATGGCACTGGTCGCCTCGCAGGTTCCGCGCGATAAAAGCGGCTGGGCGTTAGGCACACTGTCAACCGGACAGGTTGCCGGGGTGATCATCGGCCCGCTGCTGGGTGGATTTATGGCTGACCACCTTGGGCTGCGGACGGTATTTTTCATCACCGCCGGGCTGTTATTTATCAGTTTCCTCATCACACTGTTTCTAATTAAAGAACGCGTCGTGCCGGTCTCGAAGGCCAATCGACTCAGCGGAAAAGCGGTGTTTAGCTCCCTGCCTTATCCGATGCTGATGGTCAGCCTGTTTGTGACCACCATGATGATTCAGTTGGCGAATGGATCTGTCAGCCCGATTTTGACGCTGTTTATTCGCAATCTCTCAGGAAACACCGACAACATCGCCTTTATCAGCGGCGTCATCGCCGCAGTGCCGGGGATATCCGCCCTGCTCGCGGCGCCAAAACTCGGCAAACTCGGCGATCGTATCGGCGCACATCGGGTACTGATTGCCGCGCTGGTATTCTGCTTTGTGCTGTTCTGCTTTATGGCGACCATCACCACTCCGGTACAACTGGGTATCCTGCGGTTCCTGCTTGGATTCGGCGACGGCGCATTGATGCCCGCAGTTCAGGCGCTGCTGGTTAAATACAGCAGCGATCAGGTAACCGGCCGTATCTTCGGTTATAACCAGTCGTTTATGTATCTCGGCAACGTCGCAGGCCCGCTAATCGGCTCCGGCGTTTCCGCTATGCTGGGTTTCCGTTGGGTATTCCTGGTCACCGCTGTTCTGGTGTTATTCAACGCGGCGCAGATTTGGTGGAGTTTCAGAAAGGTGCCGATAACTGGCAGAAGAGTCAAATAACAGAATTCTTAAGGGCTTTAATCGGCCCTTTTTAATGCGCATTCAAGATTACTTTTATCACCTTTCTTAATCATAAAGCTAAACAAAAAAAACTTCGGTCATCGTCTATCACAAGCAGATCTGCGGCAAAAAACAGCTAATCGTTCTACGGGAAAATTCAACTCTTGAATCACCACCGTTGGATAATTTAGTTGGAGCCGCAATTGAAAAGTTATTGTATGAGAAAGGCCATCCCTACCGTATTTGCATTCGCACTGGCAACCGGTCAAGCCGTTGCAAGCACACCTTACTCCCCCAGCCCTCTGTTTTTAAAGGCCGAAAATTATGAGGTCAAAGATAAACCGCTTATCGCGCGCGATCTGGTGAAAGAGATCTCGGCAGATAACACGGCCCAGATGACTGTCAGGCATGTTGGGGGAACAACAATAAGTCTGGCATTTAGTAAGGTTTCACTTAGTCAGGGTGTGGTGCTGGAAATCTCTTCCCCATCGCGCAGCGAGGCCCATATC
>CAWUIY010000200.1:0-8692 GCA_963922555.1 uncultured Serratia sp.
AATAGCGTCGGAGTGCTCGGTGCCATACTGGCGGATGTGCGCAACGGCGGCATCTAGATCTTCAAACACGTTAACGTTAAGGTCCAACGACAGCCATTCGTCCTGATAGTCTTCTTCCTTCACCTCAACGACTGTAGCCGGGCCATCTTTTAAATATGGCAGCGCGTCGCTACTGGCATGCAGAGTCACGCCAGCAAAGTGCATTTTTTCGCTCAGGGCAGGCAGGAAGCGGCTGGCAATGGCTTCGTGGACCAGCAAGGTCTCAAGGCTGTTACAGGCGCTTGGCCGCTGAACTTTTGCACTTTCAATTACAGTAAGCGCTTTCTGGAAATCGACACTCTCATCCACAAAGGTATGACAAACACCGATCCCGCCGGTGATCACCGGAATAGTAGACTGCTCACGACAAAGTTTGTGCAGCGCAGCGCCACCGCGTGGGATTAGCATGTCGATATATTTATCCAGGCGCAGCATCTCGGCCACAAGTGCGCGGTCCGGGCTTTGAATCGCCTGAACGGCAGCCGCCGGTAATCCGCATTCTTCTAACGCTTTCTGAATAACGTTCACGGTCGCCAGATTAGTGTGATGGGTCTCTTTACCCCCGCGCAGAATCACGGCATTGCCGGTCTTCAGACACAGGCTGGCGACGTCAATAGTGACATTAGGACGCGCTTCATAAATAACACCCACCACGCCCAGAGGCACACGGCGGCGTTGAAGCTTCAAACCGCTGTCCATCTGCGCCCCATCGATAACCTGTCCGACAGGATCACTCAGCCGGCAAACGTCGCGTACGTCGCTGGCTATTGCGCTCAAACGCGCAGGTGTCAACAGCAGACGGTCAAGCAGCGACTCTTTCATGCCGCTTTCACGCGCGGCGGCCATGTCGAGTTCGTTGGCCTGAATAATGCTCTGGCTATTGGCCTCGAGCATGTCGGCAATCAGCAGCAGCGCAGCGTTTTTTTGCGCGGTGCTCAATGTAGAAAGCTGGTAAGACGCCTGTCTGGCGGCCTTCCCCATTTGCTCCAACATAAATACTCCTTAACTTACGATCATATCATCGCGGTGAACGGCAACCGGACCGTATTCATATCCGAGAATGTCGTTGATCTGCTGAGAATGGTGTCCGGCAATCATACGCATCGCATCACTGTTATAACGGCTGACGCCGTGTGCTAAATCGCGTCCGTTCAGGTTGCGAATACGGATCACTTCACCGCGTGAGAAATCACCTTTTACGTCGCGGATACCTTTTGGCAGCAGTGAACTTCCGCGCTCCAGCATGGCGGCAACGGCGCCGTCATCGACGGTGATTTCACCCGCAGGAGGCGCGCCAAAGATCCAGCGTTTGCGGTTCTCAAGCGGGGTTTCCATGGCGTGGAAACGCGTGCCAACGGAGTTACCGGCGATGACATCTCCCACCACACCCGGCAAGCTGCCTGCGGCAATGATGGTGTCGATACCGGCGCGGCAGGCAATGTCTGCGGCTTGCAATTTAGTGGCCATACCGCCGGTGCCAAGTCCTGAAACGCTGTCACCGGCAATACCGCGCAGTGCGTCATCGATGCCGGTGACTTCGCGGATCAATTCGGCCTCTGGATTGGTGCGCGGATCGGCAGTAAACAAGCCGGGTTGATCGGTCAGCAACAGCAGTTTATCGGCACCCGCCAAAATCGCGGCCAATGCAGAAAGATTGTCGTTATCGCCAACTTTAATCTCGGCGGTTGCCACGGCATCATTTTCATTAATTACCGGCACGATGTGGTTGTCGAGCAACGCATTCATGGTGTCGCGGGCATTAAGGAAGCGCTCGCGATCTTCGAGATCGGCGCGGGTCAGCAGCATCTGCCCGATATGGATCCCATAAATCGAGAACAGCTGTTCCCACAGCTGAATCAAACGGCTCTGCCCTACCGCCGCCAGCAGCTGCTTGGAGGCGATGGTGGCGGGGAGTTCGGGGTAACCAAGATGTTCGCGTCCGGCCGCAATCGCGCCAGAAGTGACGATAACAATACGATGCCCTGCCGCGTGTTGCTGAGCGCATTGGCGCACCAGTTCAACAATGTGAGCACGGTTAAGGCGGCGCGAGCCACCAGTGAGCACGCTGGTGCCCAGTTTTACAACCAGTGTTTGGCTGCCACTCATAATCTTTCTGCCGTTTGTCTTGAAGTAAGAATCGAAAGCCCGAATCATTCCGCCACCCGTTTGTAACAGGCAGCACGCGTTATGCCAGCCGGCATAACGCGCTAATAATGACATACAATCGGGATAGAAAAAATCCTGGCGTTACGCGGGAAGCTTGATGGGTTCTCTGGGGAGATCTGCTGCAGGGACGAGCTTAAGTTCCATTTCTTCAATCATGGCATTAAGATTTTTATAGAAAGTCTGCAATGTGGTTTCCAGTTTCTCGACCACTTCTGCATCTTTAATCTTTTGCGCTTTCCAATGCCCTTCTTTATCGAATAATCCATATTCGTAGACATAGGTAAAGCGATCGCTATCCGCCTGAAGCTCAATCCACCAGCCCCAAAACTCGCGTTTTTCTGGCGCAGGCTTCACGTTTACGCAAACTGCCAGACAATCGAAGAAGAAACGCTCATTTTCGCATTTTGCTTCACGGATATAAGGTCCCAACGTGCCGAAACGTTTCATCAGCCTGCTTTTAGGATGACCACTTGGTAACGTCATGTACAATCTCCTTATTTAAGCATCCATTTGTAGCAAACCGCAGGGAATTAGCAAACACTTTCGTTAGGAGATTTTCAACTTCAACCACTGGCAAATGTCTTTCAAAGCTTTGTCAAAACTGCCGTAAAGCGGCTGCGATGGGATGGCGATAATTTTGCCATCCGCGCTGGAACCCGCAATTAGACTGGATTCTTGTTTCGGGCTGAAAGGATCGTTATCCCAATAGCAGGACAGCATGGGCACTGGCGTTCTGCGTCCCAATAATCCCTGCATTTTCAGAGAATACCTATTCAGTTCAACCCTTAGCGCTTCGTTGGTGGCGTAAGGCATACCAATGCGGCTTGCCAGCACGTCCATATACATATCGGGTATGCGTTTCTGGCATTCGATGTCAGTGAGCATCTGGTGCACGACTGGCCCGAGACAGGCCACAGCTTTAATTCTTTTTGGCGCTAAATATGCCAGACGTACTGCAATATTGCCGCCGAAGCGGGTGCCCAGCACGCCGATACGTGTCGAGTTGACCCAGGGAATTTTATCCAGCTGAGTAAGCACTTGCTGATGTAATACGCTGGTGTCAGGAGTCAGTTTCGTGTGCGAAGAAAAGCCTACTGACGGCATATCGATAGTAATCATTGCGATACCCAACGGCGCAAGGTAACTGCGAAACAGTCGATGATAATCGCTTTGCAGGGTATCTAGCCCACCACACACCAGCACGGCCGGGAAAGGCGCCTCCCCCTTGTTCGGCAGGTGAACAAAACCAATAATCGGTTTGCTGCCTTCCATCGGCAAGCTGAACTCTTTCAGGCCAAAGGTCGAACCTTCGGCAGACTTTTCAAAGGCTTTATTGCCCAGCACCTCGGCCTGTTCGGCTAGCGCATCACCTTTGATATGCGGATATCCGGCAATGTTGTAAAAATTGGCGGCACGCAGCCAATATTCGCTGGCCTTCTCGGTATCCTGCTGTTCCTGGGCTTTCTGCTGCCAGTACATCGCCTGGTGCGACCATTCGTAAATCCAGTTGCCGTTGCGATAGCCCACCACGGTATCTAATAACTGTTGATCGCTGCGTTCAGCATTAGACACTGCAATACGTGACAGCACCTCCTCTACTTCCAGCGGATCGATACCGCGCCATAGCCACATCAGGCGATTAATGGTGCGATACCAGCAGGATAAAGAGTCCCCTTCCAGCGCAGAATGGATCGATGGCGAAGAATGGCGATTGGAACGTGCAACCAGCGTAGAAGTTTCGGGATATTTAAAGCGCGGTTTGAAAAGCGTTTCAGAAAGATTTGCGGGGGCCATAACAATTCCGTCCTTTTTGGCAGGCAAAAAGGCGCGGGCGCACCTTCTCCAGCCCCGAATTATAACAAATTCTGGCTAGCTCGGCGCATGGCAAAAATCAAAAACGCCCGAAAATGCGAGCGTTTTTTCGATCCCCAGGAGCTGACACCCGTCAGTGACTGGGGTGAGTGAAGGCAGCCAACAACCCTGCAGTTTGAATGATGACGAGGATCACTTACCAACCAGAGGTGGAACGAACATTACGCCCATATCCCACGGCTGTTCAATCCAGGTATTCTGTGGGATATCAACGACATAATCATCAACCAGCGGGCGACCAGCCGGTTTAGCGAAAACGGTCACGAAATGCGCTTTCGGATACATTTCACGGATCGCCTGAGCGGTGCCACCGGTATCAACCAGATCGTCGATCACGATAAAGCCTTCACCGTCACCCTCTGCACGCTTAAGGACGTGCATTTCACGCTGATTGTCGTGGTCATAACTAGAAATGCATACGGTATCAACGTGACGAATGTTTAATTCACGAGCCAGCAACGCTGCTGGAACCAGGCCACCTCGGCTAACGGCAATAATGCCGGTCCATTGTTCTACCGGCAGCAGGCGCTTGGCCAGCGTGCGGGCGTGAATTTGCAGCATGTCCCAAGTTACAACGTACTTTTCGCTCATTTTTTAACTCTCAAAAAAGGGATTTCCCAGCCGGTAAGATTAACGGCTTTTAAAAAAATTACTCAGGGAAAAATTGTTGCGCGAGATTATAGTGAGTCCTGAGGCTAAAAACCAGCGGTTATCGGGCACAGAAAGGCCAAAATTAGCGGATTATCCCCTTTGGGTCACGCGCACAGCGTCTGAGAAAGTGTTATTCTGTCAGCCATTTCGTCATATCTTTTCGTCATCCAAAATCGGGAGACTTACAGTGTCTGAACTGTCTCAACTTTCACCACAACCATTGTGGGATATTTTTGCCAAAGTTTGTTCTATTCCTCATCCTTCTTACCATGAAGAAGAACTGGCAAAGCACATTGTAGACTGGGCCGCCGAACAAGGTATCCATGCTGAACGCGACCAGGTTGGCAATATTTTGCTGCGTAAGCCTGCTACCGTCGGCATGGAAAACCGTAAACCCGTGGTGCTTCAAGCCCATCTGGACATGGTTCCGCAAAAAAACAACGATACCGTTCACGACTTCTTAAAAGATCCTATTCAGCCTTATATCGATAACGGCTGGGTAAAAGCACGCGGTACCACGCTGGGTGCTGATAACGGCATCGGTTTGGCTTCTGCTCTGGCGGCGCTGGTTGCCAAAGATGTAGAGCACGGCCCGCTTGAAGTGCTGCTGACTATGACGGAAGAATCCGGTATGGACGGCGCATTTGGTTTACAACCTAACTGGCTACAAGCCGAAATCCTGATTAATACCGACTCGGAAACCGAGGGTGAAATCTACATGGGTTGTGCGGGAGGTATCGACTTTATTACGACTCTGCCTCTGCAGAGTGAAGCCGTTCCTGCTGGCTTTACCCCGCTGAAACTGACCCTTAAAGGCCTGAAAGGCGGCCACTCCGGCGCTGAGATTCACCTGGGTTTGGGCAATGCCAACAAATTGCTGGCACGTTTCCTGTGTGAACATGCCGAAAAACTCGACGTGCGCCTGCTCGATTTCACCGGCGGCACTCTGCGCAACGCGATCCCGCGCGAAGCCGTGGCACAGCTGGCAGTTGCAGCCGATAAAGTCGAAGCCTTCAAGGCGGCGGCTGAAGCATTCCTGGCAACGATCCAGTTCGAACTGGCAGCCGTTGAGAAAAACATCAAGCTGGTCATCGAAGCATCGAACAGCGACGCAAAAGCGCTGAGCAAAGACAGCCAGAGCCGTTTCCTGGGCCTGCTAAATGCGACGCCAAACGGCGTGATCCGCATGAGCGACGACGTGAAAGGCGTGGTTGAGACCTCTCTGAACGTTGGCGTCGTGAGCATGAAAGAAGGTGAAGCAGAAATCATCTGCCTGATCCGCTCCCTAATCGACAGCGGTAAAGACTACGTGGTGAGCATGCTGACCTCTGTCGGTCAACTGGCAGGGGCGAAAACCTCACCAAAAGGGGGTTACCCAGGCTGGAAACCGGATCCGGAATCTCCGGTAATGGCACAGGTGCGTGAGATTTATCAGGGCCTGTTTAATAAAACCCCGAACATCATGGTGATCCACGCGGGTCTGGAATGTGGTCTGTTCAAAAAGCCATACCCAGATATGGATATGGTGTCGATCGGTCCGACCATTACTGGCCCACATTCGCCGGATGAACAAGTGCATATCGGCAGCGTTGACCTTTACTGGCAACTGCTGACCGCCCTGCTGAAAGCCATTCCTGAGCGCAGCTAAAATTTCTAAACTGCCGTTTGAAAGATGCGGCAAATAATACCCTGTAGATTTCAGACGACAGGAAGGCGGCAACTGATTGAATCCCCATGAGCTTACATCAGTAAGTGATTGGGGTGAAAGAAGGCAGCCAACGCACCTGCCGTTTGAAAGATGCGGGTATTATTCCCAGGGCAGCAAAAGCTGTCGTTCTATTTGCGGATCCTGCAAAGTAACGTGTAATCCCACCAACCTGACCCCTCTCCCTCCACGACGCATTTCCCACGCTTCTTGCGCGACTTTCAGCAAATCAGCTTTATTCAACACCGGCCAGACATGCTCCTGCGTGGTCTGCTGAAAATCGTGAAACTTAAGCTTTACGCCCTGTCGAGCGATGCGCAGATTAGGACTGACGCGAGTCAGGCGGGTTTCTAGTTCGGGATATAGCCTGTCGATTAGCTCCACGCAACTTTCCCAATCGTGGATATCTTCTGCCAAAGTTCTTTCTACTCCCACCGACTTACGCAGGCGCTCAGGCGAAATCTCTCGCTCATCAATCCCCTGACAACGCTCCCACAATACACGCCCAAACTTTCCGAATCTTTTTAGCAACAACGCTAAATCGTAACGTTGAACATCGCCGCAGGTCAGCAGTCCTAGCTCTTCAAGTTTGCGAGCGGTGACTTTGCCAACACCGGGGATTTTTGCCAGCGCTAAATTTTGCAGAAAATCATCGACCTTATCGGGTGTAATCACAAACTGCCCGTTAGGCTTGTTGAGATCTGAAGCGATTTTTGCCAAAAACTTGATAGGAGCAATGCCCGCCGAGGCGGTCAGGTTAATTTCATCGGAAATTGCCTGTCGAATTTCGCTGGCAATAAGTGTCGCTGATCCGTTGCAGTGGGGGCTATTGGTGACGTCGAGGTAGGCTTCGTCCAGAGAAAGCGGCTCGATAAGCGATGTATAACGGGAGAAAATTTCCCGAATATGCAAAGAGGCTTCTTTATAAGCTTCGCCACGGCCGGGGATCACTCGAAGGTGCGGACAAAGTTTAAGCGCCATGGCAGTCGACATCGCGCTGTGTACGCCATATTTACGGGCTGGATAGTTGGCGGTGCTGATCACCCCTCGGCGATCTTTGCTGCCACCAATCGCCAGCGGGATATCGCGCAAAGAGGGATCGTCGCGCATTTCAACGGCTGCGAAGAAGCAGTCCATATCAACGTGAATGATCTTGCGCATAGCCCCCTCCCTTTCCAGATAACTGTATAAGTATACAGTTTGATTTCTTAATCTCAAGTGTCGAAATGAGACATTTAATCTGTTTGCGGAGGCTTAATTACCGAGAGTTTTGTAAAAAGCTGCAAATAAAAGCTTTTTTTCATCGCTTATAGAAATAAATTACATTTCTGACCATTGATAAAAATTTAATCAGTATTAATATGGCTACGTTCAATCTTATTGAATATTTGTGGCAGTCCGTGTCGTAATGTCAGCGGATAAAAAATAATAGAGTTGTAAATAAAGCAGGATTAAGAATGGTCAGAATCGCGCTGCTACTTGCGATGCTTTTTAGTTTACCCGTTTTTACCATGAGCAGCGCTGTCGCCAGCGAACAGGCTCCGGTACAGGCCGGTGTTCAACAGCAATTATTAGGTTCCCCTGTTTATATTCAGATATTTAAGCAAGAGCGCACTCTCGAACTCTATGCCAAAGTCGAAGATAAATTCCAACTGGTCGGTGCATTTCGTATTTGCGATTTCTCGGGCGGATTAGGTAACAAACGCCGTGAAGGTGATTTTAAAAGCCCAGAAGGTTTTTATAACATCGATATTCACCATTTGAAGCCTGACAGCAGATTTTATCGCGCAATTAATATTGGATTCCCCAACGATTACGATCGTGCGCAGGGTTATTCAGGTAAATATCTGATGATCCACGGTAACTGTTTGTCTATTGGTTGCTATGCCATGACAGATGCCTACATGAACGTCATTTATAATTATGTTCAGGCGGCGTTCGATAATGGTCAACGCAATGTAGAAATCAGCATTTATCCTTTCCGAATGACTGATGCCAACATGAAGTTGAACAAGGACTCTTTCTATATCAATTTTTGGCGTCAGCTGCAGCCTGGCTATGCCTACTTCCAGAAATACCACCAGCCGCCGAGCGTTTCAGTGATCAACGGCAATTACGTGGTTAACCAGTCACAGACCCTTACGCCGCAGCCATCACAGCTGGCGTTCGCCACAGTGAAATAATGCAAACTCACCTGGAGCAATCTTGTTCCAGGTTTCATTGCCGGGGGTAAGCACTGGCAGCTTTTCGCCGTTTGTC
>CAWUIY010000201.1:0-8673 GCA_963922555.1 uncultured Serratia sp.
AATAAACTGATAATTATTCCAGCCCAAAGCCCCCCCCATAAAGTGGCTTAGGGCGATGCACATTGCAAAGATTCCGCGGAGTCCATCTAAATACTCAATCCTATTTTTCATGTTAAATTTCTTATAACAATTGTAAGTTTATTGTAATTACATCTTACGCTAAACTTACTTAGCCCACCTGCTAACATCAGTTTTTCCTATTTTAATAGTTTGATTATGTGCACCGCATCCACAAAGTTTGAATTTAGAGCGTAATCTGTTCGATCTTCATGCGAGAAAAGAGGGTGGTTTCGATTTGCTCTAAATGTAATGTCAAAGTTAAAAAATTCGCTCTTTTTGACCTGCAATTCGTCGTTGTTACCGGTAAAGTAATCTTTGCTCAGCATAGTGACTGAGGCTGTACTGCACCGACCACATATTTGGTTGCGATACTTATAGCTGTGATAGGTACACCCTCAGTCATTCTGATGTACAATGCTTGGGTTCATTTGTATGGCGCGGTGACGATAAACCCACTAAGAACATGGGATTATGCTCATCGGGCTATCAACTATTTCTGACAGGAGTTGCTAATGTCCAAACAACAGATCGGCGTCGTTGGTATGGCGGTAATGGGTCGTAACCTGGCGCTTAACATTGAAAGCCGTGGTTATTCCGTTGCTATTTTTAACCGTTCAAGCGACAAGACTGATGAAGTTATCGCTGAGAATCCGGGTAAAAATCTGGTTCCATATCACACCGTCGAAGAGTTTGTTGAGTCACTGGAAAAACCACGCCGTATTCTGCTGATGGTGAAAGCAGGTGAAGCGACTGATAAAACTATCGCCTCCCTCACACCGCACCTTGATAAAGGTGACATCCTCATTGATGGCGGCAACACCTTCTACAAAGACACCATCCGTCGTAACAAAGAACTGTCCGACCAAGGCTTCAACTTTATCGGTACCGGTGTTTCCGGTGGCGAAGAGGGCGCATTGAAAGGCCCTTCAATCATGCCTGGCGGTCAGAAAGAAGCTTACGAGCTGGTTGCACCAATCCTTGAGCAGATCGCTGCTCGCGCTGACGACGGCGACGCTTGTGTTGCTTACATCGGTGCTGACGGTGCAGGCCACTACGTTAAAATGGTTCACAACGGTATCGAATACGGTGACATGCAGCTGATCGCTGAAGCCTATTCTCTGCTGAAACAGTCTCTGAACCTGAGCAATGAAGAGCTGGCTAGCACCTTCGTTGAGTGGAACAAGGGCGAGCTGAGCAGCTACCTGATCGACATCACCAAAGACATCTTCACTAAGAAAGACGAAGACGGTAAATACCTGGTTGACGTGATTCTTGACGAAGCGGCCAACAAAGGCACCGGTAAGTGGACCAGCCAGAGTTCTCTGGACCTCGGCGAACCTCTGTCTCTGATCACCGAGTCCGTATTTGCTCGTTACCTGTCTTCTCTGAAAGACCAGCGTGTTGCCGCTTCTAAAGTGTTGACCGGTCCTAAAGTTAAAGCCTACGAAGGTGAGAAAGCAGACTTCATCGAGAAAGTACGTCGTGCACTGTACCTGGGTAAAATCGTTTCTTACGCTCAAGGCTTCTCACAGCTGAAAGCGGCATCTGACGAGAATAACTGGGATCTGCACTACGGTGAAATCGCCAAGATCTTCCGTGCGGGCTGTATCATCCGTGCTCAGTTCTTGCAGAAAATCACCGATGCCTACGAAGAAAATGCGTCAATTGCTAACCTGCTGTTGGCTCCTTACTTCAAAAATATTGCTGACGAATACCAGCAAGCGCTGCGTGACGTGGTGTCTTATGCCGTTCAGAACGGTATCCCGACGCCAACATTCTCTGCTGCGATCAACTACTATGACAGCTACCGCAGCGCGGTTCTGCCAGCTAACCTGATCCAGGCACAGCGTGACTACTTCGGTGCACATACCTATAAGCGCATCGACAAAGACGGCGTGTTCCATACTGAGTGGTTGGATTAATTTTTAAAAAAGGGCCAGGAAACTGGCCCTTTTAATATTTATTCAATTAAAAGGCTTGTCCTTCGGCAGTATCAAGAACTATCCTATCCAAAAATTACTTTTTCGGTGTACGATATATCATAACAATTTGTCGGTATTGTCCTTTTCAGGATGATTAAGGATAAAGCATGATTCATATCCCAAAAGTTTCCGTAATTTTACCTGTCTATAATGCCTCGCGTTATTTAGAGTGCTGTGTTGATTCGATATTAAATCAGTCATTGTCTTCAATTGAAATTATTTGTGTTAATGACTGCTCAACCGATAACTCCCTCGAAATTCTTCATAGATTGCGCGAAAAAGATGATCGAATAATAATAATTGAGCAAAGCGTTAATCTTGGAGCTGGTGCTGCCAGAAACGTGGGAATGGAGGCTGCTCGTGGAGAGTATTTATCATTTCTGGATGCGGATGACTACTTTTCTCCCGAGATGTTTAAAGTCGCCGTTGAAAATGCCGACTCTTTGAATCTAGACTTATTTGTACTGGGTGCTGTTGCAGTTAATGAAGCGACGAACGAGGAATCGGTCATGCACTCTACTATAAAAAAAAACTTACTTCCTGATCTCCCCGTCTTCTCAGCAATGGATATCAAAGAAGACTTCTTCCAGGTATTTATTTGGTGGGCCTGGGATAAGTTATTTAGAAAATCCTTCATTGACAAACATGGGCTAAAATTTCAGGAAATTAGAACTAGCAACGACTTGGCTTTCACCGCTTCGGCCACACTGATGGCTGAAAGAATCAGCTACACGACTCAACCTTTCGTTTTTCAGCGACAAAAAATCGATACATCGCTCTCAAGTACACGTCATCTTTCGTATGACTGCTGCTTAAAGGCTACCATTGCGCTAAAAGAATTTATGGCGGGCAAAGGTATCTATGAAAGATATGAGCGTGATTTCAAAAACTATGCGCTTAATTTCTTGATATGGAATTTAAATTCAATTGGTCAGGAATCATATAAAGAATTATATCTTGAGGTGAAAGAGTTTTACTCAAAATTAAATATATCTCAGGATGAAGTATATTATCACCCCTTCTATGAGGCTTATTTATTTATCCTCGAACATAACGCAGAAGAGTATATGTTCTTCTTGCGAATGAAACTTGGCCAAGACATAGAAGAGTCACACAATAAAATAGCTTGGCTTGAAGAAAAAAACGTTGAGGCTGAAAAGGAAATTGAGCATTTAACTTTTAATGCTTCTAATTTGCATCTCACGTTAGAAGAGATTAAGGCGGCCAAGCAGTTGCTGATAGATGATAGTGAGCAACTAAAAATAAAGCACAATGAAGTTGTTATTAGCTTACAAACGGAAACTTCTGACAAAGATGCAAAACTTGCTCAACAAAGCCATTTGATTAGCACTCTCATTGATGAGGTAAATGCACGAGATGCTGAACTACGTAACCTTTATAAATCCAGATCCTGGAAAATAACTGCTCCATTACGTTGGATCGTGAGTAAATTTAGCTGAGTATAAAAAAGCCGTCAGAGGTTACCCAATGGCGGCTTTTTCACATCCACACTAACCTATTTCGTATGACGTTGACGCAGATTATCAATCACGGTGCTGAAATCTAAATCCTGATCCTGCAACAGTACCAGCAGGTGATAAACCAGATCCGAAGCTTCGTTTTTCAGTTCGAAACGGTCATTGACTGTGGCAGCCAACGCGGTCTCAACGCCTTCTTCACCGACTTTTTGCGCAATACGTTTGGTGCCGCTGGCGTACAGGCTCGCGGTATAGGAGCTGTCCGGACTGGCGCTTTTGCGCGAAGCCAGCAACTGCTCGAGTTGGTACAAAAAGCCCCAGTCACTGCTCGCAGGGTGGAAGCAGCTGTTGTTACCTTTATGGCAGGTCGGGCCGATCGGATTGACCAGAATCAGCAGCGAATCGTTGTCACAGTCCGGCGTAATACTAACCACGTTCAGGAAGTTGCCTGAGCTTTCGCCCTTGGTCCACAGACGCTGTTTGGTGCGCGAGAAGAATGTCACCTTGCCGCTGCTCTGCGTCACCTCCAACGCTTCCTGATTCATATAACCCATCATCAGCACTTCACCAGAAACGGCATGCTGCACGATAGCGGGCATCATGTGATCTGTCTTTTCCCAGTCGAGTTTAGCCAGCTGATCGGCGGTCAGCATCACCGGCGCTTTCACTGTTTTAACGTCATTGTTCTCTGCATTACTCACAAGCGGATCTCCACGCCTTGCTCGGCCAGATAGCGTTTTAGCTCGCCGATATTAATAATTTGTTTATGGAATACGGAAGCTGCCAGCGCGCCATCCACGCCCGCCAGTTTAAAGGCATCCAGGAAGTGTTCACGAGTGCCCGCGCCGCCAGAGGCGATCAGTGGCACGTTACACACTTCGCGGATCATATTCAGCTGACGCAGGTCGTAGCCATTTCGCACGCCATCCTGATTCATCATATTCAACACAATTTCACCTGCACCGCGTTTTTGAACTTCTCTCACCCAATCGGCGGTTTGCCAGGTGGTGACTTTGGTGCGCGCTTCATCGCCGGTAAACTGATGGACATGATAGCTGCCGGTTTCAGCGTCGTGCCAGGTGTCGATCCCCACCACGATACACTGCACCCCATAGCGATCGGCCAAGCGGCTTATCAGCGACGGGTCGGCCAGCGCCGGGGAGTTGATTGAAATCTTGTCGGCACCAAACTGTAGAATGTTGCCCGCGTCTTCAATGCTTTTTATCCCACCTGCCACGCAGAAAGGAATATCAATCACTTCGGCAACGCGTGAGATCCAGCTTTTATCGACCACGCGGCCATCGGAGGAGGCGGTGATATCATAAAACACCAGCTCGTCGGCACCTTCTTCAGCGTAACGTTTGGCCAGCGGCACGATATCACCGATGATTTCATGATTACGGAACTGCACACCTTTGACGACCTGGCCGTCTTTCACATCAAGGCAGGGAATTATCCGTTTTGCCAGCATGAGATTGCCTCCGTTACGTTAAATTTGCCGTCGAGCAGCGCACGACCGACGATCACACCTTTTACGCCGCTGCCGCGCAGGGCGGCGATATCATCAAGATTGCCGATACCGCCAGAAGCCTGAAACGCGACCTGTGGGAAGCGCTGGCAAACTTCGCGATACAGCGCAACGTTGGAACCGGCCAGAGTGCCGTCGCGAGAAATGTCAGTGCACAGTACGTGCTTGAGTCCAAATGGCAGGAACTGTTCAATCACCTGCTCCAGCGTCGAATCTGAGTTTTCCTGCCAACCGCTTACCGCAACATGTTTATTGCCCGCATCGTCAATGCGCACGTCCAGCGCCAGCACCAGCGCATCGGCACCAAAGCGGGTAAACCACTGCTGCACCAATTCCGGGTTTTTGACAGCCGTTGAACCGACCACTACGCGAGAAACACCAGCATCAAGCAGAGCCTCTACATCTTGCTCGGTACGAATGCCGCCGCCAACCTGTACCGGCACGGTCACGCCAGCCACCAGTTGCTTTAGCAGCGGGATCTGACGCGCGGCCGGATCCTTGGCGCCGGTCAGGTCAACCAGGTGCAACACTTCCGCACCCTGAGCCTGATAGTCTTGTAAACGCGGCAAAGGCGAATTGCCGTAATCACGCTGCTGTCCGTAGTCGCCCTGATGCAAACGCACCACGCTGCCCTCGATTAAATCCAAAGCGGGGATAATCATGCTGCTTACATCTCCAAAAAGTTTTTCAACAACTGCGCGCCTGCGGCACCCGAACGTTCGGGGTGGAACTGGACGCCGAAGAAATTATCTTTCTGCACGGCCGCGGTAAAGGGATCGCCGTACAGCGTCTGCGCAATGGTGTTTTCACACACCGGCATGGCGTAGCTGTGCACAAAATAAAAATAGGCATTCTCGTCGATACCGCGGAACAGGTGGTGGCCAGCCTTGGCGGAGACCTGATTCCAGCCCATATGCGGCAGTGGCAAGCCGCGCTCCGGCATTTTAATCACATTCTGTTCAACGATGCCGAGGGTAGCAATACCGCCACTTTCTTCACTCGATGAAGCCAGCAACTGCATGCCGAGACAGATACCCAACACCGGCTGAGTACAGGCCTTGATCAAGTCCACCAGATCGCGTTCGATGATTTGATCCATCGCCGCCTGCGCAGTACCTACTCCCGGCAGAAACAGCTTATCGGCCTTGAGCACAATATCTGAGTCGCGGCTAACGACCGGTTCATATCCGAGACGCTTTACCGCCGCCTTGACTGAAAAGAGGTTGGCGCAGCCGGTATCAAGAATAACGACGTCCATCAGAGCACTCCCTTCGAGCTCGGCAGGGTGTTGCCATCAACGCGGATCGCCTGACGCAGTGTGCGGCCAAAGGCTTTAAACAGGCTCTCTACGCGATGGTGATCGTTTTTGCCTTTAGTTTTAAGGTGCAGGGTGCAGCCCATGGCGTAAGACAGAGAGCTAAAAAAGTGCTCAACCATCTCGGTGCTCAGGTCACCCACGCGCTGATAGCTAAACTCGGCCTTGTACTCGAGGTGCGGGCGGCCAGAGATATCCAATGCGCAGCGTGCCAGGCATTCGTCCATCGGCAATACGAAACCGAAACGGCCGATGCCACGTTTGTCGCCCAGCGCCTTGTTCAGCGCTTCGCCGAGTGCCAGACCGGTGTCTTCCACGGTGTGATGATCGTCGATATAAAGGTCACCCTTAACATCGATATTCATGCGGAAGCCGCCGTGGGTAGCGATTTGATCCAGCATGTGGTCGAAGAAGCCAACGCCGGTCTTGATTTGGCTGCCGCCTTCGCGGTCGAGCCAAACGCTGACGTCAATCGCCGTCTCGCGGGTCACGCGATTCACCTTGGCATGACGGTCACGCTGGGTCAGCTGTTTGGCAATCTCGGCCCAGCCCAGCGTATCACGCTGGTAACGCAGTCCGACGATACCCATGTTCTGCGCCAGCTGAATGTCGGTCTCGCGATCGCCAATCACATAGCTGTTTGCGCTGTCCAGCACGCCGTTTTCAAGATAGCTCTGCACCAGCCGAGTTTTTGGCTTACGGCAGTCGCAGTTATCAGCAGGCAGATGCGGACAGATCAGCACATCGTCAAAGATCACGCCCTGGGAGGTCAGCACTTGCATCATCAGGTTGTGCGGCGGATCGAAAGTTTCCTGCGGGAAGCTCGAGGTGCCCAGCCCATCCTGATTAGTAATCATCACCAGCTTATAACCGGCGGTTTGCAGCGCAAGCAGAGCAGGGATCACGCCCGGCTCAAACGCGAGTTTATCCAGACGATCGACCTGGAAGTCTTCCGGCGGCTCGGAAATCAGCGTGCCGTCACGATCGATAAAAAGAATTTTCTGAGTAACAGGGGTCTGGCTCACATAGGCTCCTTGCTGGCGCTGCTAATGTCACGTACTGAAGAGGTGGCACCCGGTAATGGGCGTAATGCGTCGATGACGCGCTGGCATTCCTGGCGCGTGCCAATGGTAATGCGCAAGCAGTCGGAAAGACTCGGTTGCTTGTTCTGATCACGCAGGATAATACCTTGATCCCACAGCGTTTTAAACACGCTGCTCGAGGCGATAAAGCGCACCAGTAAATAGTTGCTTTCGCTGGTAAACACCTGCTCGACGCAGTCACAACCTTCAAGCTGCTGTTGTAACCACTGACGATTCTGGGTGACGTCGGCCACGCGCTGACGCATCGCAGCAAGACCTTGCTCGCTCAATGCCTGCGCGGCGATATCAGCCACCGGCGTCGACAGCGGATAAGGCGCGATCACTTTCATCAGCACTTCAATAAGCTCTGGATTGGCGAGGGTAAAGCCACAGCGCAAACCGGCCAGCGCAAAGGCCTTGGACAGCGTGCGCAAAATTGCCAAATGCGGATAATCTTTCAGCCAGCCAGACACCGTAGCCTGCGGGCAAAACTCGATATAGGCTTCATCCACCGCGACGATTGCCTTGCCACGGGTCGTTTCCAGCAGCGAGCGGATATCTTCCGGATTGATCAGATTGCCGGTCGGGTTGTTCGGGCTGCACACGTAGACCAGCTTCACGCCGTCCAGTGCCTGCTCGATGGCCGGTAAATCCAGCTGCCAGTCTGCTTTCGCCATCACGGTGCGGCCTTCAACGCCAAATGTCTCGGCGCTGACGCTGTACATGCCGTAAGTCGGCGGACAATAAAGGATTGCGTCCTTGCCCGGCTCACAGAATGCGCGGATCAGCAGTTCGATGCTCTCATCGGCACCGCGGCAGACCAGAACCTGCTCAGGCTGCACGCCCGCATAGGCCGCATAACGACGGATCACCTCAACCGGTTGGCATTCCGGGTAGCGGTTGAACGTTTGCGCGGTGAGCTGAAAATCAGGAGCCAGCGGATACTCGTTGGCATTCAGCCACACGTCACCTTTACCGCCAAGACGGCGGGCCGACTGATAAGGCGTCAACTGCTGAACGTTTTCACGTGCCAGCGCGACCACAGAATCGCTGTTGTTCGAAGTCTCACTCATTATTTACGCTCCATCAGGGCGGCAACGCGCAGGGTAACCGCATTTTTATGCGCGGTCAGCTGCTCGGCCTGGGCCAGAGTTTCAATCGTTGGTGCCAGAGCCAGCAGGCCGGCAGGGGTTAATTGCTGAACGGTCATACGTTTCTGGAAATCGGC